>SKZY01000356.1 GCA_007127095.1 Planctomycetaceae bacterium | reverse complement strand
TGGCTGACCAAACGTCGGTTGGCCCGCAGATCGTCGACGTGGCAGACGAGCATCGTGAACAGTCCGCCGGCATCGAGGAATTCCTGGGACCACATCGAGCACGATTCGGCTCGACCGGTATCGATCAGTTCCCAGAACAGGCGGCTGCCCGACTCGTCGCCAAGGATACTGGCGAGCAGACGGGTGGCGTAGCGGTCGGGGTCACCACCGGTCGGGCCGCTGCCGAGTTTCACCAAGTAGGCTTGCGCTGCGTCGGGGCTGGGGATCGAGGCATCGAGTGAGATGCCGGCAGGCAGTTCGTCGATGTCGTCGGAAGGCGGCGCTGCGGCGGCGGAGATATTGGCCCAGTCGGCGGTCAACCGCTGCAGCGAATCGACCAAGCCATCGAAGTCGACGTTCCCGGCGGCGGCCAGGACGATATTGGTGGGGGCGTAGCGGCGGGAAAAGTAATCGTGCATCGTTTGCCGCGTCATCGCGACGATCGATTCGCTGGTTCCGAGGATCCGACGGCCGAGTCCCCGCGGGCCGAAGTGACGTTCCATCACGCGTTCGAAGGCGCCGAACGGCGGTTGATCTTCGTACTTGGCGATTTCCTCCAGGATCACATTCCGCTCGGTATCGAAATCGCTTTGGGCGAGTGTCGGCCGCAGCATGTCGGTCAACAGATCGATGATTCGGTCCTGGTACTTCGGCAGGACGGTGGCGTAGTAGGCGGTCTGCTCTTCGCTGGTGAAGGCGTTGGAGTTTCCGCCGAGTTCATCGAGTTCGCGGTTGACGTCGGCGGCCGATCGCCGCCGGGTCCCTTTGAACATCATGTGTTCGAGGAAGTGGCTGACCCCCGCTTCGACATCGGTCTCGTCGCGCGAGCCGGTGCGGACGAAGTAGCCGAAGGAGGCGGAGTAGCCGCGGGGATCGATTTCGGCAGCGATCCGCAGGCCGTTGGCGAGCGTCGTTTCTCGGAATTGGGGCATGTCGGCGGTCGGATAGATGGGCGTTGTCAGGCCGTTTTCAGGCTTTTGATTCGTTGCGACTCGGCGGGACTATCAGTGGATGCTGGCCGAGCGTGACGACGCGATAGTCGGAGGGCGGATGGGCTCGCCAATAAGCGACGATTTGGTCGGTCGTGAGTGATTCGATGCGTTGTTCGAGTTCGGCCATCGAAACGACCCGACCACGATGGAACCAATCGGAGATCAGCGACGAAACCCGAGACCAGGACGATTCCTGTTCCATGATCAGTCCACTTTGCACACGGACCTTCAGCCGATCGAGTTCGGCCGATTCGATGCCGTCGACGATCGCTTCGATCTCCCGCAGTGTGACGTCGAGCGTTTCTTGAGCCCGTTCGGGAGTCGTGCCGGCATAACCGAGTACGGCACCGCGGTGACGCATCGAATGAACGCTGAGCGACACGTTGTAGCAGAGTCCGCGTTGTTCTCGAACGCGATCGAACAGCCGACTGCTCATCCCGTCGCTGAGGATCCCGACGCCGGCGCGGAGCAGGTAGTAATCGGGGTCGCTGAGCGGAACGGCGGGAAACCCGAGGCCGATGTGGGTTTGCGACGAATCCTGTTGGATGTGGGCATAGCCGGGCTGGCCACCGGAATCGTCGGCGAGTTCGGACGATTCGCCCTGCCAATCGCCGAACAGCGATTCGACGTGGTCGATGGTCGCATCGAGGTCAAAATGGCCGGCGACCGCTAGGATCGCTCCATCGGGGCGATAACGTTCGGAGTAGAACCGGTGAAGGTCGCTCATTGTGATCGCGGTCAAGCCGGCTTCGTCCCCGCAGGTCGGCCGTCCGGCCCGCGGGCCGTACTGCATCTTTTTGAGCCGCAGAATCAATTGTTGGGTCGGTTCGTCGCGAATCGCCCGGACCTCCTGCAACGCGCCCATGCGGGCGTCATCGAGTTGGTCGCCGGGCAGGTGGGGGCGACGAATGATTTCGGCGTACAGCGACAGCGCGTCGGGGAGCGAATCGGCCGGCATCGCGGCGCCGAACGAGGCGAGGGCTGACGAGGCTCCCGAGGAGTGGTCGAGTCCGAGGTTATCCTGCATCGCCACGATATCGCGACTGCTGTAGCGGCCGGCGCCGCGTTGGGACATTTCGCAGAGCAAGCCGGCCAAGCCGCCGCACCGCTCCGGCTCGTATTCGACGCCGCCGCGGACGGCCAGCGCGAAGGCGGCGGTCCGCAACCAGGGCATCGGCTGGGCAAGGATCGTCAAGCCGTTGGCCAACGAGACCACGCGGACCGACTCGTCGGTGGTCGCCGGTTCGCCCGTCGTGTGACTACTCAAACCGTGGGTACTCCGATCGATACCAGTTCGACCGTGCGGACACGACCGATCAGGGTATGGCTGCTGGCGTCATCGATTTTGATCGGCAGCGTCTGACCGGCTTGGCGTCGATTCCCATCGAAGACGACGATCCGGTCGCAGTGCGTTCGACCGGTCATCTGGACCAGTTCGGAATCGGGATCGAGTTTGAGCGCCTTTTTACTCGGGCCTTCGACCAGGACGTCAAAAGTGCGGCCGATCAGCTGCCGTTGGTCTTCCAGCGAGATCGCGTCCTGGGCTGCCAACAGTTCCTGGTTCCGCCTCGCCTTGACCTCACGGGGGACATCGTCGGGCAATCGTTGGGCCGCTTTGGTGCCCGGTCGAACGCTGTACTGGAAGATGAAGCTGTTTTTAAAGCGGCACCGTTCGACCAGCCGCACCGACGCTTGAAACTCCTCTTCGGTTTCGCCGCTGAAGCCGACGATGAAGTCGCTGCTGACGGTCGCATCCGGCAAGATCGACTCGATCCGCTCCATCATCGCCA
>SKZY01000066.1 GCA_007127095.1 Planctomycetaceae bacterium | reverse complement strand
GGGTCGCTAAGGCGATTAGGCCGAAAGACAGGTCAGGGGGCGCTTAACCGTTGCCAACGCCCCGTGCGGCTAGTTAATCCGTAGGGGATCATCCAGCCGTCAGGCTTCGGGCGGCGACTGGATATAAGACTCGAGCAACCGCAGCATCGCGACGATCGAACCGAGCGAAGCGGTTTCGTAAGCCGTGTGATAGCCCGTGGTCGGAATTTGCAATGTCGTACCGGTGATCTGCCCCTCGGTCGCGACGATCAATCGCCCCAATTCAGTCCGGCCGAGCGAGAGCGGTTTTTCGCGGTCCTTGTTCAGCATTTCGACGTAGGCGTCCTTGTGGCTGAAGCTGATCCCCAAGTCACGACAGCGGGCCTGCAATTCATCGGTCATCAGCGGACAAAATGCACCGCCGGCGTCGCGGCGGCGGAGCACAACATCTTGCGCGTCCGCCGCTTCGGTGGTCGGATAGGGGCTGGTATCGAGCACCAGTAGCCGCCGGGTCGTTTTTTGTTCTCGTTGAAACCAGGCCAACGCGTAGCGCCAACTCCGCCCCGCTTCCTCCTCCGCGGTGAACAAGGCTGTGCCGCGGAAACCGCGGCGGAACAGATAGATCATCACCGCCACCGAGACGACATTATCGAGTTGAGCCGAAATGTAGCCCTCGTTGATCGACAGTCGATCAAGGAATGAGACCGCAGTCCCCGGCTGCAACTGATCGAGACCCTCAACTTCGAAGATCAGATTGCGTCGATGGGGGCAGACGAAACTGTTGGTGATCGTCCCTTGACCAAGATAAGTACCGATGTACGGGATGTGCGCCTGGACGCGTTGGCCGTGGAAGCGGTCCTGAATCGTCTCGATCATCTGCTCAGAAACCGAGTCGCCGGTCAGTTCCCCCTGATTGGTCGCGGTGAAGGCCGCGTACTGGAACTCGTTGGGACCGGTGCAGACCAACCCGTGACGGTCAACGTGGCTCGACAGGATCAAACTTTCCGGAGCACTCCCACGGGCGACCATCACACCCTTGTAGGATTGCAGGTCGATATCGACCTCCTCCAATTCGCGTCGCACGACGCGGAAGAAAGCGTCTTCGGCACCGACAACCGCCGGTTCTCGAATCAGGTGCCGAAGGATATCGAGATATTCCTCCAAATCGACTTCATCTGCCCAGCGGTCGGCCGGGATGATTCCCGACGCCGCTGTGAGATGGCCGATGATCGGAGCAGGCCTACCGGAAGCCTCATCCGAATGGGGAGGCTCGGATTGACTCATTCCGTCAATTCGCCCGACTTGGTGATCGTGATCGGCTGCCGAGTGCGACCGGACTGTGACCCTTGAGCTTCGATCTTCTTGACCACATCCATTCCTTCGAGCACACGGCCGAAGACGACGTGGCGACCGTCGAGCCAATCGGTTTTGACGGTCGTGATGAAGAACTGCGAACCGTTGGTGTTGGGGCCGGCGTTGGCCATGCTTAACAATCCCGGGATATCATGGCGAAACTTAAAGTTCTCATCGGCGAACTTGGCGCCATAGATGCTCTCACCACCGGTACCGTCACCGCGAGTGAAATCGCCACCCTGCAGCATGAAATTGGGGATCACACGGTGAAACTTGCTCCCTTCGTAGGCGAGCGGCTTACCCGAGCGGCCTTCGTCTTTTTTCTCGCCGGTCGACAAAACTCGGAAGTTTTCAGCGGTCTTGGGCACGTCGTCGCCGAACAGACCAAACACGATCCGTCCAGCCGGTTCGTTTCCGATCGACACGTCAAAAAAGACTTTGTGAGTAACTTTCGCCGCAGCGGCCCCTTGGGCCGAAACGCGTACGGCCGTAGCGGGGACGATAACCATCGCGGCGACGATCGAGCAACAAACACGCAACATGGCACAGGCCTTTTCGATGAACACGGGAAAAATGGGAGGGGACAGCAGCGTTTCAAAGGAAATCAGCGGAGGATGCTCGCTGGTTAACCGCAGCGAGTTTCCTCACCTTCAATATGCGCCGATCGGCTCCGCGGTTGAACCCCCAGCCGAGCGAACTCGTCACCACTTGGCGATCACTTCGCCAACAGCGGTTCATCGACCGCTTCGCCGACCGTCCAATTGCGAAGATCGCCATCGTCACGAATGACGCGGCGGTACAAAGTATCGCGTTCGACCGGTTCGCGGCCAGCCTCGCAGATCAAATCGCGAATGGTGTCGACGGTCAGGCACTCAGGCGTGGTCGCCCCGGCGTCGTGATAGATCAATTCATGCCGAACGGTGCCGTCGATGTCATCAGCCCCATACGCCAGGGCGGTCTGGGCAGTGCCGATGCCGAGCATGATCCAGTAGGCCTTGATGTGACGGATGTTGTCCAACATCAATCGACTGACCGCCATTGTCCGCAAATCAGCGATCGCCGATGGCTTTTTCAGGCTGTCCAGCTTGGTGTTCTCGGGGTGGAACGCCAGTGGGATGAAGACTTGAAAACCGCCGGTCTGGTCCTGCAAATCACGAAGTCGCAGCAGGTGGTCGATCCGGTGATAGGCCTGCTCGAGGTGGCCGTAGAGCATCGTGCAATTCGACCGCAAGCCGATTTCATGAGCCGTGCGGTGGATGTTCAGCCAAGCATGCGTGTTCGCCTTGTGCTCGCACAACTGATCGCGGACTTCTTGGTGAAAAATTTCCGCCCCACCGCCCGGTAGGCTGCCCAACCCTGCATCCCGCATGTCCTCCAAGACCCAGCGAACGCTCTTCTTGGTCTGGAACTCGAACCAATTGATTTCGACCCCTGTCCAAGCTTTGAGGTGGATTTGTGGGAAATTTTCGTGCAACAACGACACGATCCCGCGGTACCAGGAGTAGGGCCGTTGGTGGTGCAGACCGCCGACGATGTGCATTTCGGTGCAGCCGTTTTCGGTCGCTTCGTGACCGCGCGCCAGCACCTGTTGGTCGTCCATCGCATACCCCTTGGGGTCGCGGAGATCACTGCGAAAGGCGCAAAATCGACAACGATAGACGCAGACGTTGGTCGGGTTGAGGTGCGTGTTGATGTTGTAGTAGCCGACGTTGCCGTTCAGTCGCTCGCGGACCAGATTGGCCAACACCCCGACCTCTTGCAACGGCACCGCCGGATCGTAGAGCACCAATCCGTCTTCCAGCGTCAAACGCTCTTCCGCTTCGACTTTGTCACGGATTTCCCGGAATCTTGCTCGGATTTCTTGATTCATCTTCTTGGCGTTTCACAGTCGATTGAACACGATCCACCGCTGGATCGGCTGACAGATATGGTAACCGTAGCGATGCGTCGCCACTAACCCCGCTCACTGCTTAAAAGAGATAGCAGTCGATGCCGCCGGCGATCAGCAGGATCAGACTGATCGCTGAATTGACATTGAAAAAGGCGACATTGACCCGCTGCAGATCGTCCGCGGAAACCAACGCGTGCTCGTAGAACAACAACCCGGCGACCAGAATTACCGCCGACCCGAACGGCCATCCGAGTCCGACCTCGGGAGCAGCCAGCGGCAAAACCGCCAGCAACACGACCGTCACCGCATGCAGTCCGGCCGCGATCCGTAGCCCTCCGGCGACCCCGAAGCGACTCGGAATGCTGTACAGCCCGGCCTGAGCATCGAAATCGGCGTCCTGAGAGGCGTAGATGATGTCGAATCCGGTGACCCAGGCCGCGATCGCCGCCGACAGAATCAAAGGAGCCGTCAGGTCCGATGTCGAGACCCAGCCCCGCAAGGCCAGCCAGACGCAGAGCGGTGCCAGTGCCAATGCCACGCCGAGCCAGAGGTGGGCTGCGACCGTGAATCGTTTCGCCAAGCTGTAGCCGCACAACCAAACCAAGACCGGAACGGCGGCGAACAACGGTAACCGGTTGGGAAGAAACAGCAGCGTCGAAGCGACGAAGCCGACGCCGCAGACGACCACGAACGCCGCGACCTCGCCGGTCGCTAGCAAACCCGCCGGCAGGTGACGCCCCGCGGTCCGAGGGTTGGCAGCGTCCAATTGTCGGTCGACCAAACGATTGAATGCCATCGCCACGCTGCGGGCAAAAACCATGCAGAGCAGGACCCCCAGCCATTGCCGCCAACCGACGCTGATCGAACCGCCGCCGTCCAGCGGCGTGACCGTTGCCATCAACCCTGCCAGGATCGCGAACGGCAAGGCGAACAGAGTGTGCGAAAAACGGATCATCCCCAGCAGATGGGCGAGCTTCCCCGGTCTGGGGCCATCCTCGGGCGTCACCGACATCAACGTCATCGTTGGCCTCCGACCGTCGGGCCTTCCCATCGAGAGATGATCGAATTGTCGATGCCGAATTGGTCCAAAATCCGCGAAACGACGAAATCGACCAAATCGTCAAGCGAATCGACACCGTGGTACCACCCCGGCATCGCCGGCAGGACGATCGCCCCGGCGGCACTCAGCCGCTGCATGTTCTCCAGAGCGAAAGTCGACAACGGAGTCTCTCGGGGGACGACGACCAATTTTCGCCGCTCCTTCAAATGGACCTCCGCCGCTCGCTGAACCAAGTTCGTCGATGCCGCATGAGCGATCCCTGCCAGCGTCGAACCGCTGCAGGGACAAATCACCATCCCGGCCGTCAAGAACGACCCGCTGGCGATCGGTGTGAGGAAGTTTTGGTAGTGGTGGTAAGTCAGACCGGCGAGTAGTTTTGGATCGGTCGGCGGCCAGTCGCGAGACGACCAGGCAGGGGAAAAATCGATCAACAGAGTGGGGTCAAACCGCTGCAGGTCGATCGTGACGCCCAATTCCTGTTCGATCACCGCCACCCCGGAGGGGCTGATCGTCAGGTGGACCGATCGACCCGATGCGAGCAGATACCGCAGCAAACGCGCCGCGTAGATCGCCCCACTTGCACCGGTGATCGCCAGCACGATGGGAACGTGCGAAGGCGCCGCGTCGGGATCATGCATCCGGCTTCGTCCCTGTGTAAATGGTCGCTACGCCACCGGTCAACGGGCGAAATCGAGTGGCGGTCAGGCCGGCGGCGGTCATCCGGTCGGCCAACGCTTGACCGTCTGGAAATTGGCCGACCGACTTTTGCAAATAGCGGTAGGCGTCTTTGTCGTTGCGGGCCAGCGCCTGACCGATCCGCGGCAGGACATGTTCGAAGTAGACGCGGTAGACCTGGCGAAATCCCGGCAGCGTCGGTTGAGAAAACTCGAGCACCATCACCTGGCCACCCGGTTTGCAGACCCGAGTCATCTCGGCCAATCCGCGGTCGGTGTCGGTTACGTTCCGCAACCCGAACGCCACGGTGACGGCCTGGAACGTGTTGTCGGCAAACGGTAAGGCCTGTGAATCGGCTTCCAAAAATCGGACCGGCGGGCCGCCATCGGTGGGTCGACGGTCGCCGCCCTGCTTGTCATCCGCGATCCGCAACATCGCGCCACAAAAATCGGAACCGACGACCGCGGCCCGATCACCGAGGCGACCGCGAATCGCCAGCGCCAAATCGCCGGTGCCGGTGCAGACGTCCAAGATCGGCGAATCATCGATCAACGCTAGCGTCCGAACCGCTCGCCAACGCCAATAGCGGTCGATATTCAGCGACAGCAAGTGGTTCATCAGGTCGTACCGCGGCGCCACCTGACGAAACATCTCGCGAACGCGGCTTTCACTCTTGTCGACCGGGGCTTCCGAAACGGACATGTTTTGCTTGTTGACTGCGACCGAGAAACAAACCGCCGACGCCAGACCGATACCGACGGAGGAACGTCAGTTTTAATCGCCGGAATGTAGTTACCGCCAGGAGCCCAAGCCCGGCAACCGTTGATCGGTGGCGGGACGGTCGCTATCGCGGCGGGGCGGTGCCGTGCGGCGCGCGGTCCGATATGATTCTCAGGTTCCGATCGGTTGCGTTCGCAACCGACCGAAATTCGACTCGCCTGGCCCGTTGCCGTTTCAGCCCGCATTGCCCCGCTGCCGTTTCCATGACCGACATGCTGCCCATCGTCTCCCGCGTGATGGGTGTCTTCTTGGTAATGCTGGTCGGCGCGATGGCGCGGCGATTCAATTGGTTGACCCGCGACGCCGACGCCTCGTTGGCCCGGGTAACCGCCTACGTCCTGCTGCCAGCCTTGTTCATCGACCGTATTTTAGATGGTCCTCGCTTCGATTCATTGCTGGTCGCCTGGTTGCCGCCAACGATCGGCTTTATCACCACCTCTGGCGGCTTATTGCTCGGTTACTTTTTGGCGCGGCGATTCGGCCCCTGGGTCGGATTGGAAGGCGACGGATCGCAACGGGCGTTTGCGCTCAGCGTCGGCGTCTGCAACTATGGCTACATCCCGTTGCCGTTGGCGCAACATTTCTATCCCGAGGCCGAAGTCAGTCTGATTTTGCACAATGTGGGCGTCGATCTGGCGTTGTGGAGCGTGGGGATTTGGATCATCGCGGGCGGCAAGGAATCGGGAACCCGGCGGTCGTTTTTGAGCCCGCCGATCATCGCGATCATGGTCGCGATGGGATTGAAGCAGTTGGGTGTCGGTCCTTACATCCCAGCCCCGTTTTTTCAGATGGCTCATGCGTTGGGTGAATGCGCGATCCCGCTCGGGCTGGTGCTCAGCGGTTCGATCATCATCGACTTCGTCACCCGGGTCAGCTGGCGACACGCCGGAGGGACGTTGTTGGCGGCGTGTGGCTACCGGTTGTTGCTGATGCCGGTGCTGATGCTCGCCACAGCGGCATTATTCCCGCTATCGCAGGAGATCAATCAGGTGATCGTTTTGCAGGCGGCGATGCCATCGGCCGTCTTTCCGATCGTGCTGACCCGACTGTACGACAAGGACACCGAGACGGCGGTCCGAGTCGTCGTCGCCACCGGCCTAGCGGCGATCTTCACGATCCCTCTTTGGATGCATCTCGGCTCGCAGTGGTTGCTGGCGAATTGATGCCCCGATGCTTGGTTCGGCATCATGGCCTGAGCCAGCGCGGCAACGTGTTGGTCTAAAACTTGTGATGCCAGTATCAATCGACGTGGATCATCGCGAGTGCCTGCGCTGCGATCTGTTCGGGTTCGCTCATCCGGCCGGCTCCCGAGCGCCGGCAGCTGAGCCAACCCTGATCGGGTCCGACGAATTGACAGCCGTCATCGCGGAGTCGATCGATGTTCCGCCGAACCGCCGCTTTTTCCCACATCACGCCGCTCATCGCCGGAGCCAGCAAGACCGGGCACTCGGCTTGCAAATAGAGCGTCGCAATCAGGTCGCCGGCCAGCCCGTGGGCGAATTGGCCGATCAGTTGCGCGGTGGCCGGGGCGACGATCATCAGCCTCGCCCCGTCGGCGAGCTCGATATGCGGGCCGAGTGGCCAACGATCGGGGGCGAAGGAATCGGTCGCCACGGGATGGCCCGACAGTGCGGCGAATGTCGCCGGGCCGACGAACTCGGTCGCGGCTTTGCTCATCGCGACCCGGACCTCGCAGCCCGCTTGGGCCAAGCGGCTGCAGAGGGCTGCCGACTTGTAGGCGGCGATTCCGCCGCCGACAGCCAGGATCACCCGAGCGGCCGACGACGTGGGGGCACTCGTGGCGGTCAACGTTTCACAGGTCCAAGGCGCCGAGGTCGGGGCCTTCGAACGCCGCGATCTGCTCGTCCAGCGTCTGGACTTCGTTGTCCAAGCTGAGCGTGATCTTGTCTTCCATGATCTCTTTCAACACGATGCTCATCTTGTCGTGGGTGTCGACGTTGACCAGCGCCCGGCTCCCTTGGTTCAGTTGGACCAACCGTTTCTGGATCAGCGTGCTGAGTTTGAACCGGCCGCCGACCTTGTTGACGATCTCTTCTTCTTTTAGCTCTTCGAGCATTCGTTTAATTCCTTGGCCTGCTGGAGGATTTGACAGATTTCGTCCACGGCAGCGGGCACCGTGTCGTTGATCACTTCGTAGCGGTAACGCGTCAAGTAACTCATTTCGACCGCTGCGGTTTCCAGCCTCGCGGCGATCGACTCGGCGGTTTCGGTCCCCCGCAAGCGGAGCCGACGTTCGAGTTCATCCAACCCGCCGGGGTGGATAAAGATGGTGATGGGGTCGAACTCGCGGTGCCGCAGGACTTCCATCGCTCCTTCGACATCGATTTCCAAGATTAACCACTTGCCGGCGTTAAGGCCAGCGGCGACCTGTTCTTTCAGCGTCCCGTACCAGTTTTGCAGCCCGAAGTTCTGCTTGCATTCGAGAAAATCGCCGTGGCGGCGACGGCGAGCGAACTCTTCTTCGGTCAGGAAGAAATAGTCGACCCCGTGGCGTTCATTCAGCCGCGGGGTTCGCGTCGTCGCCGAGATGCTGGCCACCAGCGGCAGCTCGCATTGCTCGATCAACTGGCGGACCACGGTCGACTTGCCGGCCCCGCTCGGCCCGGAAATGATGATCAACCGTCCTTCGTCCGAGGCGTTCATCGCTGTCAGTCCGCTATTCAATGTTTTGAACCAGTTCTCGCATCCGTTCGATCGCGCATTTGATCTCGACAACCCGGCCGCCGATCTGGGCGTCGTTCGCTTTGCTGCCGATCGTGTTGGTTTCGCGGAACATTTCTTGAATGATAAAATCGAGTTTGCGGCCGCTGGACTCTTCACCCTGCAGCGTTTCGGCAAACATCGCGAGGTGGCTGGTCAGCCGCGTGATCTCTTCGCTGATGTCGGTCCGGTCGGCGAACAGTTGCACTTCCCGCACGATCTCGGCTTGTCCCAACTGCAGCCCACGTTCTTCGAGCAAGCGACTGATCCGGTTCTCGAGCCGATCGCGGTACTGGGTCACGACGGCGGGAGCGAGTTCGACGATCTGCGTCAGATGCACCGATATCTGGTCGCTATCGGCCTGCAATTGCGCGGCCATCGCTTCGCCTTCGGTCGCTCGCATCGCATCGAGACTTTCCAAAGCTGCCAAGGTCGCCTGTTCGACCAAAGCCCAAGCCTGCTCCACATCGAGTCCGTCTCGCTCGGTCGTTTCGATCGCTCCGGGTAACTGCAACAGGTAGGCGAGATCGATTGGATCGTTGCTCATCAACGATTCACGAATGCGGTGAAGCTGCGCCGCGTAACTGAGTACCACGGTGGAGTTGACCGTCCCGGCCGAGTTCGCCCCGGTCGCGGAAAAACGGACATTGACCTGCAACGAGCCCCGCTTGAGCCGGGTGCGAATCAATTGCTCGACCCGCGATTCAAGGGGTGTGAGCGGTTCGGCGATGCGGGTCGCGATCCGCAAACCTCGCTGATTGACCGAACGAATTTCGACACTGACCAGCCCCAACTCGTTCTCGGACCGCCCGCTTCCCTGACCCGTCATGCTGCGCACCGATGGCGTCGGTAGGGAGGAAACGGAGGTGACTCGATCAGACATATCGGGACGGCGTTTGAGGGGGACAGCGAGTGTGGTGACCGTGTGGACGGTCTGTTGTAACCCGGACCGTCGCGGGGCGAAACGCCCTCGTCAGGGCTCACCCTCCCGCGGGATCACCGGGCTCAGGGGCGTCGAGCCCGTAGTCTTTGATCTTTTTGTGCAGCGTGTTGCGGTTGATACCCAATCGGATCGCGGCCTTGGTTTGAACGCCCGCACAGCTTTGCAACACCTGAGCGATCAGTTCTCGTTCGACGCGGTCGACGATCAAACCGTGCAACCCGGAAGCGTCCTCGCCAGCCGTGCTGATGCCCTGCAGCACGACTTCTCGGGTCAGCGTCTCGGTGTCGGTAGCCGGCAACGCCGGTCCGGTCGGTCTTGAGCCACCGGTAACGACGGCCGGCAGCAGGTCGGGTGTCAATTCGTCACCCTCGGCCATCACCACCGCCCGCTCGATGTAATTCTGCAATTCGCGGACGTTTCCCGGCCAGTGGTAATCCTGCATCGCGTCGAGCGCCCGGCGGTCGATATGCACGACGTAACGGTCGTTGATTTCGTTGTAGTGTTCGAGAAAGAACGAGACCAAGGCGGGGATATCCTCGCGGCGACGTCTCAGCGGAGGGATCTCGATCGGGACGACGTTCAGCCGCCAGTAGAGGTCTTCGCGAAACCGCTCTTCTCGCACCTCATGCATCAGGTCGCGATTGCTGGCCGCGATGATCCGCGCGTCGGTCCGCAGGGTCGCCGTGTCGCCGACCCGTTCGAACTCCTTTTCCTGCAATACCCGTAGCAGTTTGACCTGCAGCGTCAACGAAGTGCTGTTGATCTCGTCCAAGAAGATACTGCCACCGTTGGCAGCTTCGAACCGGCCTTCGCGGTGATTAACCGCTCCGGTGAAGGCGCCGCGGACGTGGCCGAAGAGTTCGCTTTCGAGCAAGCTTTCGCTCAGCGCGCCGCAGTTGACCTTGACCAGCGGCCCGCCGCCGCGATGGCTTAACCGATGGACGGCCGCCGCGATCAATTCCTTACCGACGCCGGTTTCCCCCAAGATCAGAACCGAAGCGTTGGTGGCAGCCACTCGGCGGGTGATCCGATAGACCGGATGCATCGACTTGGCGTTGCCGATGATTCCCGGGATCGGTTGCGTCGATGCCCCCACAAGACCGGTGGCCGGCGGCAGGCCGTGAGGCGGTTGTGGTGATGGGTTTCCGAGGATCGACATGAACGCTTGATGCCGGGGAGCGGGTCAACTATTGGTCGTCCTCCTCCGTGAGTTCGATCCCGAATCGGTCCACAATCTGTCGGATCACGCCACCGACCGCATCGCGTTGGGGGCCCGCGTCGAGCGATCGATAGGCAGCCACGAGCTGACGGGTCGAGCCGGATTCGAGCGTCACCCCATGGCGTTGAAAGGATCGCGATATGGCCCCGACGACTTCGTCATAACCGCCCGCCGCCGCACCCCCACCGAGCAATAAATTGACCAATGTCGCTTGGGCCTGAGCATCCTCGGATGCTGACAATAACGCCAATCGAGGATCGCCGAAAGTCTCCTTACCAGGATCGCCAAAGGCCGCTTGTCCGGCCCCCAGGCTCGCCGCGGCGAGTCGCTCGAAGTCGTAAAAATGATAGGTTTCTGGCGAGCCCGCGAGTCGACCGATCGCCCCGATCGCTTGACGGCGGAAGTCGTCCCGTTGCACCGGCGTCAATGGCGACAAAGCGTGCAAACGGTCTCCCGTTTGCTCCAAGACCGGCCCCAATCGACTGCCCCAACCGACGGTCGAAGCCGGCAATTCGAGATGAATTACCGGCGTTTTCCAGCGTGGTTGTTGGACGGCGGCCAGCGTCGAACTGTCGGTCGGGCCATGGATGAAAAACGGAATCCGCTCGCCCAACGGCTGCCGACGGACGGCGTCGATCAGTTCCAAGATCGATCGGTCGGGCAAAATCGTGGTGGCGATGATCATGCGGATGTCGCCACCGGCGCCGACTCGTCCGACCGCCTCGGCTACCGACGATACGGCCTCAACCTGAAAACCTAACGAGGCGATCAGACGCTCGATCTGGGCTTCGCGCTGCGTGCGGGTATCGACGATCAAGGCGATCGGCTGTCGCGTCAGTGAGGCCATTTCGATCCAACGATTCGCCACCCGCGAACTGCCCGGATAGGGCGTCGCAAAGCCGAGTCGCCCGATCGCCGCCGCCGCCTCATAGCGAACCTGTGCGACTGGATGCATGACAGCCCGGACCAGCGGAGAAGGTAGATCGGAGTTGGTCAACATCAACGCCGCCGTATCTCCGCCGGTCGATTCATCGACCAGCGACATCGCGGCGATCGCTGCTGTCAGGTTGTCTTCTCGCAATGTCAGGTCGATCACGACGGCGAGCGATTCGGCGTCCAAGGCGTCGGCGCCCCAAAGCTGCCGTAGCTCGTCGGCCTGCTCGATCACGTTCAGCGGATCGAGTTCATATCGATAAGCCAAATCAGCCGCCAACGCGGTCCGGATGGCGGGGGCAGACAGCCCACCAAGCCGATGGAGCAACCGCGTCGTGTCGGCGACGTCGCCTCGAGCCGCCAAAACAGCCGTGGTCGATACCGGGATTGGTCGGCCGCTGTCGAGATCGAGCGACCAACTGACCGCCGACGCGTCAGGGTCGGCGAGTCCGGTCGCTTCCCGCTGCTGAGCAAGCCTCTGGAGTAGGTAACGCTCGACCTCGTCGGCCGTCGGCAAGCCGTCGAAACGGCCCCGCAGCAAACGCGTCGCCAACGACCGTTCTTCCTCCGTCGCCGCGGGGGAATGCAACGCGACGGCCAAGTGGGCGACCGCGGCCGAACTGCGGAGTCGGTCGAGGGCTGCGATCGCCGCGGGGCGGATCGCATCACTGCCATATATCGCCAATTGGGCCATCGCTCCGAGTGTGTCTTCGCCCAGCATCGCCAAGGCCCGTAGCAACGCTTCGCGGCGGTCCGAGTCAGACTCCTCGACCACGGCTGCCGCCAACGGGCCGATGGCGGCGGTGCCGGCGGCGAGCAGCCTCTGCATGGCGGGCGACTCTCGATCAAAGTCGCCACTACCGACCGCCCCGATCGCCGCTTCGATCCGTTCGGCTGACGAGTCGATCCGTCGTTTGGCTGCGAGAAGTTCAGCCGCCTCCAGCCGAGCAGCGTCACTGAAACCCTCGCCGACAATTACCCGCAATAACCGTTCGGCCGAAATCGCGTCGACCATCCCCGCCTGCTGCTGGGCGGTCAACTCCCGACTGCTGAGCAACTCCAGAAAGCGGCTCACCTGGTCATGACGCCCGATCCGCAACGCCCCGCCGATCGCTCGCGCGGATTGTGCTGCGTTTCCCCGGGCTAACCGTCGGAGCTCCTGCAGATAGACGTCAGTTTGGTCGCGTCGCAGCTGCGCCGTTAACAGGTCGGACGTCTCCTTGATCGCTACCTCATCATACCCGGCGTCCTCTGTAACTCGCTGCAACAATTCGGCGGAGATGATGTCGGCCATCGATGCCCGTTGATCATCGATCAAGTTGCGTTCTCGGATCGAGCCGAGAAAGCGGTTCGCTTCGACATCGAGGTTTCCACGCAGCGCATCGCGGATCGCGCCGGCGAGTTCAAGATGGCCACCTCGGGCCCGCTCACGCAGTCCATCCAGACGGCCGTCTACCCGATCGTAAGAGGCCAGCAATGCGGCTACCTGCCGTTTGGCCAATTGAGAATAAACGGGACGAGTCACCAGCCTCAGCAACTCGTCGGCAGTAATGATCTCCACCATCCGCGACCGCTGCAAATCGGTCATCTGACGCGTCTCGATCGACTCCAGAAATCGGTTGGCGTCATCGATCAAATTCAACCTGACCGCCAATCGGATCGATTCGGCCAACTGCTCAACCGTCCCCTCCGCACGACCGCGAAGCGCCTCCAAAAAGACATCGGATCGCTCATAACGCCCGCGGAAGCCGGGAATCGATTCTTCGGCATCAGCAGAATCATCAGCATCGTCCTGGGAAATCCCCGCACCCGCCACTTGGCCCCAAGCGTTCGGCGGCGAAAAGGCCAGGCCGCAGGCCAGCGTCATCAGGGCGAATGTCCGAGCCAACCGGCGGCTACGGCAAGACCAGTGTGAACGGGAAAGCGGGCCGAGGGGACGCCAAAACTGCGGGACGGTTCGCATCGTGATGGTTGCCAATTGCGGGGCGAAACAGAGAAGGTGGCGGTAAACGCAAGTTCGTTCTCGCTCCACTAGTCTAGTCGCCAATGTGCGGCGTACGAGCGACAAAGGCCTCGCGATCACTGGCGAATATCGTCAGGTAGGCGTTACGACCGTCCTCGATCTCAACTTCGGTGTAGGTCGTTGCGCCCAAGGGGTGACCCTGGCTGCCGACGACTCGAGAGGCGATCCGGTGTACACCGACCGGCAGTTCGGCACGCAGTACCTGCACCTGTCGCGGCAACAAGCCCCAGCACCGTGTATCGGCCCGCTCGGTGAACGACCAAACATTGACAGTTGCGAACTTGGCCAATTCACCACCGACCCCCGTCAGCCCCACACCCCGAGTCGCCTGATCGACCGCGACTTGCTTGGTTACCCGGCGCGCGATCGCCCGTGCCAGCGTCCACGGCATTTCGGCCTCCCCCTGGCGAATCGCCATCTCGCCGATGTCGACCAGCGGCTGCGTCGCCCCCAGCCAGACGCCCGAACTCTCCAGCGAAACCGCGGCGGCTGGCGACCAAGGGACGACCGGCTGGGCAACCTTGACACTCACCAGGTTGGGCAGCGCCATGCGATCTTGCTGCGATAATGAATGGACCTGCGAAGCGATTTGTAAGGCCGCGGTAGTGACTTCCGCATCGACCTCCTCCAGCACCGGTCCGCGACCGACCATCGCGATCACGTACAATACACCGTGCCCGGGGGCGCTGTGGACGCCGTCGAGGCAACGTGCGATGTCACCCGCGGCCGGAGCGAATCCCGGTTGCAATTGGCTGACCAACTGATAAGCCCGACTCGCGTCGTCATAATCCCGCAAGGTCGCTTCGCGGAGCACGCCGCGAAGGTAGGGCGCCAGAGCCAACGGTTGATAGACCTCTCCGGCACTCCCCAGACCCCGCGATTCGGCTTGACGAGCGAGTTCGGCCTGTCGCATCTGGGCCTGCAACGCGTAGCTGTCGGCATCTCCATCGTCGACCGTCAAGCTGCACAACGACAGCATCGAACGGATCATCACCTGTTCATAGCCAGCCGGACGGTATTCGCGGAGATTGTCGTCGGCGACCAGAGACACGACGTTGCCAGCAGCGGACAGGCCGCTGTCGTGGTCGAAGTGGTCGCGGAGTTGCCGCAGCGTTTGCAACGCATCGTCCGCTTGACCGCCCGCCATTTGGGCCATCGCCAGATCGAGCTTCGCAGCCGAGGCCGCCGGTGAGCGGCTCTCAGCAACCTTCGCCAATTCGGTTTGGGCGGTCGTAAAATCACCCAGCTGATAGGCCATCCGTCCCCGTTGGACACCTCGGCCCAGCGGGGTGCATCCGGTCGCGAAAATCAATCCCGCGACGACTATCCACCAGCCAAGACCGTTGGCGCCGTTCTCGCCAGGCTCAGCGTCGGCGATCAACCGTCGCCCTGGCCCAAGCCAAAGTTCCACCACTTGCCGGCCCTCGTCTTGTGATACCCCTTGCGGATTTGGGCCGATTCTTTCACGTATTCACCGCTGTGCAGATTGACCATTTCCAGCGTCAGCAGGTAATCCCGCTGAGTCGACGAGTTGCGGTCGGTCGTGCCGCTAGTGATCGTCGCGTACATCAGCGTGTCGATCGGCATCCCCTGGCGACCGAGCGATGCGGCGAAAAGGTCTCGATTGCCCGGCATGAACAACGCGTCGGGACGCAGTCGCGTCTCCTTCAAAGTGGCTTCGATCATCCGCCGGCTGACGCTGCGAAACGACGGCGCACCGTTGATCTGTGAATCGATCCGCTCGTAAAGCTGATCTTTGAAGTCGTCCATCTCTTCGGCGCTTTTGTTTTCGATCCCGACGAAACAGATCGTGGAAACGCCGCCACCATCCGCTTGCGACGGCATCGGAACGACCAGCCCGGTCGCCGGGTCGACCACCGGTTCCGACGAAAATCCGACCTGGTGCAGATGCGGTGGGCAGCGCGAAAGCATCTTCGCTACCGCCTCGTCGACCAGCGGGTTCCAAACCGCCGCGCCGGCGTTGTGGCTGCCGACCATATCGATCGAATCATCCTTCAAAATGTGTCCATAGCGGTGACTGGCACAGCCGCTCAACAGCGATACCAATTCACCGGCCGCGAGGGCGATCAGGCAAAGTCGGGCCACGTTTTTCTTCTCGAAAGCGGCAGGGCGATGCCCAGCCTCAGCGCAGGCACCCGGTGAACGATCAGACATTAGGCATTCCTAGCTGAAAAACAGGCCGCGGCGAAAGACCGACTCGCCGACGGTGATCCGCAGCCGGCGACTCACCGCACCGGCACGACAGTACTTTTTCGACCGGCCGCGGCAGCGATGCCCGTAAAACCGCCCGCCGTGGCAAAGTCAGCCAGGCCTTTGCAGAGTCCCGGGTCAATCTGTTTTTTCCATTTGCCGCAGTTTCGGCCGCAATGTCGCCACCTAAACTTGCCATCGGCTTTCGATTACCCTTTGCGGCCCACGGCGAGCGACTCATAATGGCGCCGCGTTGATCCAGTTTTTTTACGTAATCCCCCGGCCCGCACGCCTCCCTTCCGACCAGGCCAAAGCCCCTAGCCATGAGCCAAGCAATCGCGACTTCCTCTGTCCCCGCAGCGAACCGCTCCAGCGACGATCTCGCCGATATTCTGAGCGACGATAACGTCGCCCCCTGCGGTGCGCCGTTGGAACCGCTGTTGGCCGCGGCGGTTCCGGGGCAGGGCCGCAGCGACACCGACGGGTCGTTTGCGGAGTTGTCGGGCTTCGACGATGAGGACGAAGAGTACGCCGACTCGGATGCCGGCGATGAGGACGCCGAGGACGAGTTCGAGGATTTTGACGATATCGACGATGATGACTTCGATGACGATTTCGACGACGACTTCGAGGAGGAACTCGAAGATGACTACGAGATCGAGATCGAAGACGAGATCAGCGCCGAATTCGGTCTCAGCGGCGCTCCCGGAGATACCGAAGGCGACGACCTCGATCCGCTCGATGACGACGATGACACCGACAACTAGTGGACCGTGCCGATTGAAATCCAACGGCGTTGCGTAGCGAAAGTCGCCGAGACTTTCGAAACCGTTATGTAAAAACCAAAACTCTCGGCGAGTTTCGCGACCCCAATAGGTAAGCTGTCACAGACCACTAGCCAGCCCCCTCGTACTGACCGGAGCCCCCGATGTCTGCATGTTCTCCCACCACGCTGGCTGTGGCGATGCTGGTCGGCTCGCTCGCCTTTACAGACGTCGCAGTCGCCGCTGACGCTTCCCCTTCCGCGGCACCGCCCAACGTCGTGATCATCTTTATCGATGACATGGGGTATGCCGATATCGGCCCGTTCGGTGCCGTGGATTATCCGACACCGAACCTCGATCGGATGGCCGCAGCGGGGCGGCGATTTACCGATTTCGTCGCCTCGACCGCCGTCTGCTCGGCCTCGCGGGCCGCCCTGCTGACCGGTTGCTACCACCAACGCGTCGGGATCGATGGCGCCTTGGGGCCGAAAAGCGAGATCGGGATCTCCGACGATGAACTGACGATCGCCGAACTCTGCCGCTCCCGAGGCTACGCCACCGCCTGCTTCGGCAAATGGCACCTGGGACACCATCCGCGGTTCCTGCCGACCCGCCACGGTTTCGACCAATTCTTCGGTATCCCCTACAGCAACGACATGTGGCCGCTGCACCCCGGGAACGTGGCCAAGTTGAAGCGGAACCCGAATGCGGAGCCGGATTGGCCACCGTTGCCGCTGCTGGAATCGAACTCCGCCGATCACGTCGAAGTGCTCAACGCCGACATGCAACCGGCCGATCAAAAGTTGATGACTCGTCAGTTCACCGACCGGGCCACGCGGTTCATCCGTGATCACGCCGAGCAGCCGTTCTTCGTCTACTTGCCTCACCCGATGGTCCATGTACCGCTCTACGTTTCCGATGCGTTTGCAGGAAAAAGTGGGGCGGGTCTGTTCGGGGATGTCGTGATGGAAGTCGATTGGTCGGTCGGGCAAATCCTCGACACCTTGGACGAACTCGGGATCGATGACAACACGTTGGTTCTATTCACCAGCGATAACGGTCCATGGCTGTCCTACGGCGATCACGCGGGATCGGCCGGAGCACTGCGGGAAGGCAAGGGGACGATGTTCGAAGGCGGTTACCGAGTCCCAGCGGTGATGCAGTGGAAAGGCAAGATCCCGGCGGGCACGACCACCGATCAGCTCTGCTCGACAATCGATCTGTTGCCGACGATCGCCGCCTTGATCGGGGCCGCACTGCCGGAGCACCCGATCGACGGCAAAGACATTTCCGAGTTGATGTTTGCCGGCGCCGAGGCCAAGTCGCCGCACGAATACTTTTTCTGCTTTTACAACCCATTCTCGCTACACGCCGTCCGCACTCCACGTTGGAAGCTCCACCTGCCGCACTCCTATCGAACGCTGGCCGGCAATCCGGGTGGCAGTGGTGGCCAGCCGGTTCCCTACCAACAAGCGAAAATCGGTCTGTCATTGTTCGATTTGACGGCCGATGTCGGCGAGACGACCGACGTTTCGGACGCACACCCCGACGTCGTCAGCGACTTATTGGCCGCCGCCGAACGAGCCCGTGAGGAACTCGGCGACCGATCGACCGGCCGCGTCGGCAACGCCGTCCGGCCCCCCGGCCGCCTCCAATCAAACGACCAGCGTCTCCGCTGGTGAACCGAACCACCGCCTACTTCGATTCAAACCGATAGATGGTTGCTGCTTGGGAGCTGTCGATCATGTAGTAGACTTCGCCTTGAGCATCTTCGCCGAAGGCGAGTACGGGGATGCCGTCTCGCTCGACGAGTTCGCTGCGAGTCACCTTGTCCGCGGCTTCGTCATAGGTCAACGCCCAAATCCCGCCGCTGATGTAGTCGGCGAACAGGTATTTGCCGTCTAACTCCGGTACCAACGAACCTCGGTAGACACGACCGCCGGTGATCGACTTTCCGACGCCGTGGTCGTACTCCCATACCGGTCCGATCGGGCTTGGCAGCGAAGGATCGACGTCTTGGTTGCCGAACGGATAGGAGCCTTCGCGAACACTCCAGCCGTAGTTTCCGCCCTTGCGAATCACGTTGACCTCTTCCCACAACTCTTGGCCGACATCGCCGGCCCACAACAGTCCGGTTTTCTTATCGAAAGCGATCCGCCAAGGGTTGCGGAGGCCGAAGGCATAGATTTCCGGCCGTGCGTCCGGAACCCCGACGAACGGATTGTCTTCGGGGATACCATACTTCTTGTCGTTGGCAGGTCGGTCGACATCGATGCGAAGGAGGGAGCCGAGCAGCGTCGCGAGGTTTTGGCCGTTCCCCTCGGGATCGTTGCGGAAACCGCCGTCACCCATCGCGATGTAAAGGTATCCGTCGGGGCCGAACTCGATGCTGCCGCCGTTATGGTTCTTGAACGGCTGGTCGATTTCCAACAGTACCTCCTCGGATGCGCCATCCGCTCGGTTCGGATCATCGGAAACACGGAACCGAGAAACGACCGTGCGGTCATCCGACTTGGCGGTGTAGCAGACAAAGAATTCGCCGTTGTCTTTATATTTTGGGTGGATCGCTAATCCGAGCAATCCCTGCTCATTGGCGCCCGATCCGCTGAACCGCGAGACGCGGTCGGAGAGGTCGAGGAAGAGTTTCGCCGCGGTCGCCTCGGGATCGTTCGGGAAGACATAAATCATCCCGTTTTGGGACATCGCGAACAGTCGATCGGTCTCGCCCGGCGCATAGGTCAACTCGAGAAACCGCAGGCGGCGAACGTTACCGGCATCGTCGACCGGGTCCCAGCCTTCCCACTTTAGGTTCGGAAACGCCAAGGTCTTGCCGACAGCGACCTCACCGTGAGAGGGGCTGGGGACCGTCAAGTCTTCGCTCCATTCACGGATCTTGATATTTCGATAGGAGACCATGTCGCCGTGGTCTTGGAGGCATATGTGGCCTTCACCGGCGGCACCGAAACCCGCCATATCGGCAAACTTGCTGGCGGCGACACGCTTCTTCCAATCGTCGTCACCCAGCTTGAAACGGTAGTAGAGCACCCCATTCATCGAGACTTCGCAGCCCTGCGGTGCGATGCGGATGTAGAGCTGGTTCCACTCACCGGCGGGGCGGGTCGCGTCGATCGGCTCGTCCGAGTTCCGTTCATTGGCCGGTTTGTAGAGTTGGTACAGCCAGCCCGATTTTTGCGGGTCGTGTCCGTCCGCGTTGTCCAGGACTTGGATCTCCGGGCCGCTGTGCCAAGGGGCCGGGTTGTCCTCGGTGACGTGGAACATCACCCCGCTATTGCCCGCGGGCGATATTTTGTACTCCAGCGACAGGTCGAAAGCCTTGAATTTCTCGGTCGTGACAATGTCACCGGCGCCTCCCTCGGCCCGTACCAACGCGCCGTCGATAACCTTCCAGCCGTCCGAAAGGCCTTCCTTGCGATAATTCCGCCAACCGTCGGTGGTCTTGCCGTCGAACAGCAATTTCCAGCCGCTGAGTGATTCGGGGGTGGTCAACTCGTTTTCGGCACCGAGCGTCCGCGGGGCAAGCAGCCCGAGCAAGGCGGTGGCGAGAGTGAGACGGATCAGCGATCGATTCATGGGGAGGCTCCTGTTGAGATTCAGCGGAAGGTGTGCTGTCGACTCTGCCAATCCAGAGTACCGAAATCCCCTGGCTCAACAACCGTCACAGGGTTGCATTTCGTCCCTGTGACCCTGCGATGGTCGCGATTGGGGCGAAAGGCTGGCAATTCGATTACCGGAGCACATCAGGCTGGGCGGCGAGATCTCGATCACGATTTCGCCGCCGGCGAGCCATCGATTTCAGGGCGATCAACGCCAGGTAGGCGCAGTACACCACCGACAGCCGCGCGGGCCAATCTCCGATCCGCAAGTAGGGCGACAGGCGGCCGTCGGTCGCGCCGTTGACGATGACCGCTCCCGATTCGTCGTTGGCTAGCCGCTCGACGATCCGGCCCGATCCGTCGATCCAAGCTGTCGGGCCGCCGTTGGCAGCGATCAACACCGGACGACGACAACCGACGGCGACCAATTGAGCACAACGGAGGTGGTGCTCGACAACCGAACTCCGGTCAAACCAGCCGTCGTTGGTCACATTGACGATCCAATCGGGCGGCGACCCGGCGGCGATCAGTTGTCGGACTTGGTTGATCGTCACCCGCTCCACCGCCGTTTCGATGCAGACGTTGGGTGAAACGATCGAGTCGCCGATGTGCATCGCTACAGGACCGTCGCCTGGCAGAACGCCCATTCCCGGTGGCACAAACCGGTCGATCCAAGGCAGGTAGTCGATCAACGGGATGTATTCGCCGAACATCACCAAATGCGTCTTGGCGTAATAGTTGGCGACCTTGCCATCGGCCGCGACATGGACGCAGCCGCTGTGCCCGCCGGCGGGATGGTGATAACGGATCACCGAACAGCCGACGATCAGTTCGGGACCGGCTGCTTGACCCGTCGCCCCGCGGAGGGCCGCTTGCACCTGACCGGCACGAGCTTCGAACCGCTGACGGTTTACTTTCAACAATTCTCGAAACGCGGCATCGTCCATGCCGGCTTCCTCGGGAACGTCGAGCGGCCGCTGCGGATCGGCCACCAGATACGGCAAACCGCCAGTAAACATCGATTCGGGCCAAACGACAACGTCGATCGATTCACCTCGCCGTCCCGCCGCTTCGGCGGCAGTCAGTGATTCAAGGAAGTAGGCATCGAAAATCTCGAGTTCACGATCCACATCCTGCTCGAAGATGATCGGTTCGTCGCGACCGACCAAGGCGATCCGCAACGTCGATCCAGACGTCATCGAGTCGACCTCAGCGATCCGCCAGACCCCGTAGATCAAGGTCAGGCCGAGCGCCGCACAACCGATGATCACACCGCGGCGGGCCTGCCGGTCGATCAACCAACTCGCCAGGGCGACATTGACCATAGCGACCAAAAAACTGACGCCGTAGGTCCCCAACAGATCGGCGATCTGGATCACCACGGCAACGTTCGCTTGCGTGTGACCGAGCATCACCGCCGACACCCCGGTCAGAAAATAATTCCGTACGCACTCCAGCCCGACCCAGACCACCGGCAGGATCCACCACGCGCTCGATACCCGTGGCGGCGAGGTCTCGTCGGAAGGCGCCGAATCACGGTCTGTTGACGGATCGCTTGGGTTCACCGATCGCGGTTGACCGCCGAACAACGCCACCCGAGACAACGCTACCCAGGCGACCGGGTAGACTGCCAGGTAAGCGGCCAGCGCCAGCCAAGCCACGAACATCGCGGGGTGGGCGTGACGGATGCCCTGCATCGTCAGCGCCCAATAGGCGATCGCGGCCAGGTAGAGCCAACCGTAGTCGCGGCGGGTGAGGTTGGTGCGAAACGCCAAGTGGGCCCAGGGGACCAGCGCGATCCAAGCCAGCGGCCACCAGCCGAGCGGAGGCTGCGCCAGCCACATCAGGACTGCTCCGCCGCACGCCAGCGTCCGCGGCGACCATTCCCGCTGATGAAGCGGGCGGGATCGTTGTACAATGGACAGGTTGGACGGCATGGCAGTGAATGCGGAACGGCGGAGGATCGATGGTACCGTTTGAGTTTTTGGGGCCCTACCGACTTGCCGATTCGATCGGCCGCGGTGGCATGGGTACCGTGTACCGGGCCGCACACGTCAAAACGGGCCAGCCCGTGGCGGTCAAATTGATCGCCGACAGCGTCGCCGATGACCCCCGGTTTCGCCGCCGATTCGCCGCCGAAGTCGAGACGCTGAAACGACTCAAACACCCCAACATCGTCACGCTGATCGGCTACGGCGAACAGGCGGGACATCTGTTTTATTCGATGGAGTTGGTCGAGGGGGAAAGCCTGCAACAAAAGCTCCGCCGCGAAAAGCGGTTGGCCTGGCAACCCGTGCTCGACATGGCGATCGAAATCTGTGCGGCGTTGAAACACGCCCATGATTTCGGCATCATCCACCGCGATCTGAAACCGGCCAATCTGCTGATCACCAACGATGGGACGATCAAGTTAGTTGACTTCGGGATCGCCAAATTGTTCGGCAATCTCGAACAAACCGCCGCCGGCTCGGTGCTCGGGACGGCCGACTTCATGGCGCCTGAACAGGCGGACGGAGCGGCGATCACCCCCCGAACCGACCTCTATTCGCTCGGCAATGTGCTCTACGCCTGCTTCGCCGGTCGGCCACCCTTCGCCGGTCGGACACTGACCCGGGTGATCGAATCGCTCCGCCAAGATACCCCATCGCGGCTCGATCTGATTTCGCCCGACCTGCCGGTCGAAATTGTCGAATTGGTTCATGACCTGCTCAACAAACGCCCTGCGGATCGCCCACCGACCGCCCTAGCGGTGATGAACCGGATGAAAGCGATCCGCGCCGGTCTCAACCGGACGCAGACCCAAATGGCTGACCAGGGCGATACGCTCGGAGGCGATTCACTCGGGTTCGAGGTCACCCCGCTTTCGCCCTCTACGCCTCCCACCGACTCGAATCCGTCACGGGACGAGAAAAAATCCGCACAGACCGATCAACCGACCGCGGTCACCCGCCAGCCCGACAAAACGCGGGTCAAGTTGGATGTCGGCCACAATACGTTGTCCGGGCCCGACGCGAGCGACGAATTGACCGTCGAAGCGACCGTACCGAGTGGCGAAGTCGGCGACAAAACCGATCGGAACACCGCGGTGACCCCGGTAAATCAGAACACAGTCGGCCCCAAATCGGCTGCGGACGAACCGCTGCGTGATTCGATCGATACCCATTTTCGGACCGTCGACGACAAAGACCGCGTCCGCAGCGCCTTCGAACACGAGGTGCATGCCGACGATTCGCTCGGCAAACTGGGGCAAATCCTGACCGTGTTGGCAATGCTGGCCTGCTTGGGGATCGGCGTCGCGGCTCTGGTTTGGGCGTCACGGACTCCGTCATCCGACGAACTTTACCGGTCGATCGTGAAAGCCAGCGAAAGCAACGACCTTTCCTCGCTGCGGAACCTGAGCAGCCAATTCCTTCGGCTCTATCCCGATGATCCCCAATTCTCGTCCGTGCAGGCGATCTGGGAGGATATCAACACCGATGCCTATCTCAATACGCTGAAACGAAAAGCTGATAGCGGCGTTGTGCAGCTACCGATTGATGAACAGGCGTTGGTGTTTGCCGTCAGCGAACTCGAGGATCATCCCGCGTTGACCATCCGTCGCCTCGAACAATGGCTCGACCTGTTCGGCGAGGGGGCTGGCAACGCGGCCGAACCGTCGGATGCGAAGATCACCGTGGCCAAGCCGGATATGACACCGGAAGGAGCGGCCAGAAACAAACTGAAACGACTACGTGGCATGTCCCCTCCCGAGGGTGATCGAAGGGCAGCCGCGTTGTTCGATCGGATCCGAAATGTGTCCGAACAGCTCCCCCCGGAAGAACAACGCAAGGCGTTCGAAGCGATCGTCGGCTTGTTTGGTGAGCAACCTTGGGCCCGCCCGGCGGTTACCGAGGCGACCCGGCGTCTCGAATCGCTCGACCGCTGATTTGTTTTTCACGTAGGTTGAATGCATACTGTTGGGCGGGTGATGCCCCTCTCGTCTGACCATTTCTGCTCCGTGCATTTCTGTCATCGGTCTGCCATGAACCGTTTCGTGCTGCTTATCGCTGCCTGTGGTATCGGGATCGTCGTCCCGGTGACGGCTCAGCAACCGCAAGCCGTCGAGGCCCCGGCGGCGTCGCCAACGGGCCGGCCCGGTCAGCCTGGATCCGGACCGCCAGGAGGCCAGCGTCCTGGTCCTCAGCGAGGCCCTCAAGGTGGGCCACCCAATGGCGCACAGCCTGACGGCGGGGCTAAACCGAGCGAGGGGAAACCGGGAGAAACGCCGGGAGGTAAACCTGGCGATGCGGGCGACACGCCGACGGTGATCCGCCGCCAAGAAGTGGCCAAAGACGAGGCAGATTTGGCGGAATTGCAGCGAACCACTCTGGGCGATGATGGCAAAGTCGCCTTTCAGTTTCGCAATCAAGCCTGGACCGAATTGATCGATTGGCTCGCCGACCTCGCTGGCCAGCCGATCGATTGGCTCGAATTGCCGGGCGACCGCGTCAATATTACGACGCCGGGCCGCTACTCGGTGGCCGAAGTGATCGACCTGCTCAACCGCCATCTGCTCGGACGCGGCTACACCTTGCTGGAACTCGACGGCGGGATGACCGTGGTCAAAGTCGCCACCGTCAATCCGGCGATCGTCCCGCGAATCGACCCGGATCGGCTCGGGGCGTTGTTGCCCCACAGCTACGTTCGTACGTCGCTGGACGTCGGTTGGTTGTCAGCCGAAGAGCTGCGACCGATGATCAGCGAGAACGGCAAGCTGACGGCGCTGACGACGACCAACCGGATCGAAGCGATGGACGCTGCCATTTCGCTTCACCAAGTCGCCGAGCTGCTTCGCCGGGAACTCGATACCAACAGTCGCGAGGCGCTGGCGCCCGAGTTCAAGTTGCGACACATCCCTGCCGAAGAGGCGAAACGGCTGCTCGAACAATTTTTAGGGCTGAGCGGCAAACCCGATCCGCCGATGTCGCCCGAGCAGATGCAGCAAATGCAACAGATGCAGATGCGGATGCAACAGAGCGGCAAGCCACCGGCACCCGAGCCTGCCAAGCCCGATATCGCGGTGGTCGCCAATACCCGACAAAACTCGATCTTGATTCAAGCGCCACCCGACCGGGTCGCGGTGGCGACCGAATTCCTCAAGCGGATCGATGTTCCCGGCGAAACGATGACCTCGCTGGTCGATATCCAAAATCGCGTCGAAGTCTTTCGGCTCGCTTCGCTCGATCCGGCAAAACTGATCGAAATCGTCCAGGAAATGAATATTCTCGAACCGGCGACCCGGATCCGCGTCGATTCCGATAATCGCGCCCTGATCGTCTCCGGTTCGGCGGCCGACCGTTATATCATCCAACAGGTGATCACCCGCTTAGACGGCAGCGGACGAAGTTTCGAGGTGCTCCAATTGCGAAGGCTCGATGCCGTCGAAGTCGCCGATTCGATCAGCTTCTTGATGGGCAAGAAAGAGGCGAAAGAGGATAACAGTCGGCAACGCTATCCGTTCTTTTTCGGCGGTCAGAGCAACACCGAAAAGAAGAATGATGACGAGTTCCGCGTCGCCGCCAACACTCGCTATCGGCAGGTCTTGCTGTGGGCTAACGAGACAGAGATGGCCGAGGTACGAAATCTGCTAATCAAACTCGGCGAATTACCACCCCCCGGAGGAAGTTCGCGGGTTGTGCGGACGATCGATGCCGATGTCACCCCGGAAACCTATCGCTACCTGCAGGAATTGCAGCGTCAATGGAAACAGGTTTCTCCGAACCCGATCGAACTGCCGCCGGTCGAACGGTTCGTGCCGTCGAAAGATAAATCGAACGCTGATAGTCAGGATCGACCCGATACGGCTGCGGCTCCGAATCCCCACGCACAGCCACACGGGCTGGTCGGCGGAGCGTCGCACCGCTTCGCCACGGCGGGGCATCTGACCGCCGTCCGAAACGCGGATGACGATGATTCGAGCGGAGACCCGGACGGTGATTCGGCCGATTCCGCCGAGGCGAGTCGTACCGAACCGCCTGCCGATGCAGATCCGGACGCCGGTATCGAAGCGCCCGACACAGGCGTCGAGTTGCCTTCGATCCGGTCGGCCGCCGAGTTCGACCGCGCCTTTCGAAACCCTGGTGGACAATCGCCGGCAGACAAGCGGTCCCAGTCTGCCAGGGAAGTCACTACCGGGGATACGGAACCGGATAGCGATGAACCGATTCGGATCGAAGTCGATCCGGCGGGCAACCTGATCATCCGCAGTCGTGATACCGCAGCTCTCGACCGGATCGAAGAGTTCATGTCACAATTCACGCCTCCGCGACGCGCCTATCATACCTTCACCGTCCGCCACGCTTCGGCGACCTGGGTGACGCTCAATCTGGAGGACTTCTTTGAGCAGGAAGACGATTCCGACAATGATCGTGGCTCGATGCGATGGTACTTCGGGCTCGATAATTCGCGCGATCAGGATTCTCCCAGCGGCTTGTCGAAACCGGCCCAGCTTCGCTTTGTGCCCGACATCGACACCGGCACGATCGTTGTCGTTAACGCGACGACCGAACAGCTCAAGACGATCGCAGAACTGATCGAATTGTGGGACGTTCCCGAACCGGTCAACGAGCGGCGTGTTCGTTACACCAAGCTGGTCAGCTTGCAGTATGGCCGCGCCGGGCTGATCGCCGAGACGGTCAAGGAAACCTATCGCGACCTGCTCAGCAGCAACGACAAGGCGTTCCAGCAACCCGGTGGCCAAGGTGGCCAAGGGGGTCAGGGTGGTCCCGCCGGCGGTCAGGGCCGAGCGGCTGGTGAACGTGGACGTGCGAACGGCGGTAGCGAATTGGTCGATACCGGCGGGAGTGGTCAGCAGGGTGGCGGGGCCGATTTCAGTTTCAAAGGGAAATTGTCGATCGGTATCGACCCGGTCGGTAATACGTTGCTGGTCAGTGCCGAGGGCGAACCGCTGTTGAAGCTCGTCTGCGACATGATCGATCAACTCGACCGAGCGGCGCGAGCGAGCGATGGAGTGCGGGTGTTTAGCCTTTCGGCAGCCGCCAACGCTTCGGCACTCGAGACCGCTCTGCGAACGCTGCAGTCGGCGACCCCTTCGGCCGAGCCTGCCGCCCCCGGACCCGGTCGACCGAACGCTGCCTCGGCCGCAGCAGCCGCCGAGAGGCAGCGCGGGGGCAACTCAAGGAATCGGCAGCCCAACTTTGCGGAACCCGGGGATGGATAATCCCGCGGCGGGAGGCCTGACTCGCAGATTCGCTCAATGGGTCACCGATCACGCCAAGCTGATCGTGCTGTTGTGGGTCGTCCTCGCGCTGCTGGTCCGTGTCGGTGCACCGAGTTGGCAGTCGCTGGCGCTCGATGGCGACTTCGACTACCTGCCGGCCGACCGGCCGAGCGTCGCCGCCGAGCGGTTGCTCGACGCCGCCTTTCCTGTCGCTCGCCCCCGCAGTCAAGTTGTCCTGGTGCTCGGGCGGCAGGCTGCCGCTTTCGATGACGCCGACGAACTGGTGTCACTCGACCTGCTCCGGCGACTCCACCATCGACTCGCCGAGGTGCTGATCCGGCGGGCCGATCGCCCCACCCCAACCGCCACCGATCGGCCGGCCGCCTGGCAAGGCGAACTGCTCACCCGGGCCCGTGAATCGCTCGATGAAGCGATCCGGATCGACGAGCAATACTTCGAGCGTTTGCAGGCGAACGATCATGGCGCGGCGATGCCTACCGAATCGATCCGCTTGACGCTCGCCTATTGGGATCGCGCCAACCTGCTGCAACGACTCGGCCTGACATCCGAAGCCGGCCCCGATATGCAGGCCGCCTTGACTCTCGACCCGGAGATCGCCCAGAGGGCCTTGCCACTGGACAGTCGAGAACTCGCCAGTTGGATGTCGTTACTCGACCTGGTGAGTTGGAACGATGCCGTGCTCGGTGATCGTTTGCGTCAGCCCCAGGCCCGATTGATCCTGCTGCGATCCGATCGCGAGTTCGCCGCGATGCACAACATCGACTTCCTGGAGGCGATCCAGGAGGAGATCGCGGCCAGCCGCATGCGGCACCGAGCGTGGCTGCGTCCGGGGTTCGAGGTGCTGGCGACCGGCTCAGCGGCGATCGGTGGGGCGACCCTGACCGCTGCCCGCGAAGCGATCCGTTACACCGAATCGTTCACGGTGCTGATCATCTTGGTCATCCTGGTGTTGGTCTACCGCTCACCGCTGCTGATCGCTGTACCGCTGGTTTCGATCGGCTTGGCGGTCGCGGTTTCTACGGGCGTGATCACCTGGCTGACCTTCGGTTCAGAAGCGGGCTGGCTGGCCGGTTGGGACTGGCGGATCTTTACCACCAGCCGCATCTTCTTGTTCGTGATCCTGTTCGGTGCTGGCACCGATTATTGCCTGTTTCTGATCGCGCGGGTTCGCGAGGAAGCGAGCCAATGGCCCTGGGACGTCGCCGTCACCCGGGCGCTCTCGGGCGTCTCGTCGGCGTTGTTGGGCAGCGCGCTGACGACGGTCGTCGGGCTCGGCATGCTGTCGATCGCCCAGTTCGGCAAGTACCAACACACCGGCCCGATGATCGCGGTGGGGCTGCTGATCGGTCTGCTCGTTTGCCTGACCTTCACCCCGGCCGTCCTCCGTCTGCTCGGCCCAGTCGTCTTTTGGCCGCTGCGGGTCCGCGATCAGCTGAACAGCCAGCCGACCGATCATTCCCGTTTGGGAGGGCCGCCTCCGACCGGGATCTGGGGGCTGATCGCATTGCGACTTACCGCCCGCCCCGGATTGGCATTGGTCATCGGTTGTGGCTTGCTGCTGCTGCCAGCCGCCTACGGTTGGTCGCACGAAGACGACGTCACCTACGACATTAGCAGCCAATTACCGGCCGCGGCAGAGAGCCGGCGGGGACTGCTTATGTTGGATCAGCATTTCGGGATCGGCGAAGTCAATCCCGTCACCTTGTTGCTGCTCCGCGAACAACCCGTCAGCGAAAAACAACTCCGCGAGGACGCCCAAAATCTGGCCCTCCGGCTCTATTCGGTCGATGGGGTTCGGGCTGTTCGTTTCGCCAATGACCCGCTCGGCGATTTCCCACCCGATCGCAGTATGGGGTTGTTCAGTCGCGACGCGTGGAAACGGCGTGCCCTCAGGACTCACCCGATTTCTCGAAACCATTTCTTTTCGACCGAACCGGCATTCGTCGGCCGCTTGGTCCGCCTCGATATCGTGCTGCGGGGAAACCCGTTCGACGTCGACACGGCCCGACGCGTGACCGCGATGGGCGACTGGCTCGCTCGGGAGGCTGCGTCAAGCGATTCGCCGTTCGCCGGCGCCGAGGTGCTGCTCGCAGGGACGACCCCATCGATCATCGACCTCCGCGCCGTGACGCTCAGCGATCATCGGCGAATCAAGTGGGCCGTCGTCGTGTCGGTTTTTCTGGTGCTGTTGGTGGTCATCCGTCGCGCCGTCCTGTGCGGCTATCTGATCGCGACGGTCTTGCTCAGCTATTACGCCACGCTCGGATTGACGGTGATGTTCTTTAAGTTCGCCTATGGCGAAAATTACGTCGGATTGGACTGGAAACTGCCGTTGTTCTTGTTCGTCATCCTGGTTGCGGTCGGCCAGGACTACAACGTCTATCTGGTCACACGAATCCTCGAAGAGCAGCGACAGCGACGCGGCTGGCTGTCGGCCCTCCGACAGGCGTTGGCCAAGACCGGCGGGATCATTACCGCTTGCGGGCTGGTGATGGCCGGTACCTTTTTCAGCATGACCTCCGCAGCGTGGTTTCCGGCGATCAAACAGATCGTCAGCGGCCAACCGGTTGACACGGCACAGGGTCTGCGTGGGATCGTCGAACTCGGCTTCGCTCTCGGACTCGGCGTGCTGCTCGACACGTTTTATGTTCGCACCATCCTGGTGCCCTCGTTCGTCGCTCTGCTCGATCGGCTCCGCGCCGCCCAACGCTGATGCGACG
>SKZY01000459.1 GCA_007127095.1 Planctomycetaceae bacterium | reverse complement strand
AGGAACGCTCCGTGTCGAATTGACCGCCAAAGAGGGAGAGCCGCTGATCTGCGGCTTGGAGCTGATCGCCACGGGCCTGCCCCGGGACGAGTTCACGTCGGAGCAGTAAAGGGCCCGGTAAAGAGATTCGCCTCCGGGGGTGGTCGCTGCGCTCCAACCCCCGGCTAATGGCTTGTATCCCTGCGGGATAATCACCGTCGAGTCTATCCCGATCCCGAGTTGCTCGCCGTAATCCATCACACGACCAAGCCTGCTTCGTGCTCGAACCACGAGAATTCCGCTTTCCCTTCGAGATGAAGAGTAGATGCTTAGCGTCGGCGGCGGGTGACTCGGCGGTTCATCGGGTTGAGCCGTCGCGGCACGTCGACCGGGGTCGCTTCAGCCGCGGCGACGACTTCGGCGGCTTCGACCACGGCCCGTGAGGGGGCCGACGAGGTCGGCTCGAAGCCTTCGATCGAATCGCGGATCAATTCGCGATTGATTCGCTGTTCGATCGCCGTCAGGATGCCGCCTTCGCCGGGGACGACGAAGGTGAAGGCGATCCCGTCGCGGCCCATTCGTCCGGTCCGACCGACACGGTGAACGTAGTCGTCGCAATCTTGGGGGACGTCGTAGTTGATGATGTGCGAGATCGTGCTGATGTCGATCCCGCGGCCGACGACATCGGTCGCTACCAGAATCTTCAGCTTGCGGTCGCGGAGTTTTTGCAGGACGCGGTCGCGGTCGCGTTGGGCCATATCGCCGTGCATGCAACCGGTTTCGGGAAAGTCCTCGGAAAGCTTCCGTTGTAGCTTGTCGGTACCGCGCCGAGTCCGGCAGAAAACGATCGCCTGCTCGGGTTGCTCGCGTTTGAGCAACCGCGTCAACAGCCCGACTTTCTTGTCGACATCGACGGTGAAGTAACGTTGTTCGATCGTGTCGACCGCCATCGCGGTCGTGCTGCAATCGACGACCACGGGCTTGTACATGTACGATTCCGCCAAGCGACGGACGGTCGGCGGCAAGGTGGCCGAAAGCAGCAAGGTCTGGCGATCCTTCGGGCATTTCCGCAGGATTCGTTCGATCTGCGGACGGAAACCGATGTCGAGCATCCGGTCGGCTTCGTCGAGGACGACACACCACACCGAGCCGGTTCGCAAACTGCCGCGTTGGAGGTGATCGTGAACCCGGCCCGGCGTACCGACGACCATCTGGACGCCGTTTTCTAATTGGCGGAGTTGGCCGGTCATGTTCTTGCCGCCGGCGAGCACGGCGATTTCGGTCCGCACGCCCCAGGCCAGGCGTTCCGCTTCGCGACCGACCTGATCGGCCAGTTCGCGGGTCGGCACGATGATCAACGCCTGGGGGTCGCGAGTATCTTCCAGAGAATCGAGCTGTTCCAAGATCGGAATCGAAAAGGCGGCTGTTTTGCCGGTGCCCGTACGAGCTTGGCCGATCACGTCATACCCTTCCAGGGCGAGCGGAATCAGGCCGGCTTGGATCGGCGTGGAATGCTCAAAGCCCGCCCGCTCGAGCGCCTTGAGCGTGATCGGCGAAAGATCGAGATCCGAGAAGAGCGTGGGAGCGGGAACGACAGCGGGGGTAGGAGGGGTGTCCATTAACAATCGGGAATCCGTTTTGGGGTGATCCGGTTCCCAGCGAGCGGACTCACGCGGCGACGGCTCTCCGACCGATCGCGCCGACAGCGGCGTGAATCGGTGGGGTCGCGACGCGCGAGCTGGCTTCCATCAAGGACCCAGGGACACCGCGGTGAAGCAATATCGGTTTACGTTGACTCTTGTTTTGTCAATAGCATACGACATTGCTTCACCGATTTGAATCGGCCGATTCCGCCGATTCGCAGAATCGTTACCCGTTGAGTCCGGTTAGCGGGCCGTCACCGCAATAATCCGGATTACCGAACGTCTCCAGTGGATGCCCCATCCCCTCGGCAATGCTCAGCAACAGTCGGTTGTGCGGTGTTCCTTTGCACTTCATCGACCGCCCCATCTGGAAGCCAAGGCCGCCACCGACGAGCACGAACGGGATGTTGTTGAGCGTGTGCGAATTGCCTTCGCCGAGCTCGTTGGTCCAGACGATCGTGGTGTGATCGAGCATCGAGCCTTCACCGCCCGGCTCGGGCGTCTCATCGAGCCGTTTGGCCAGGTAGGCGACCTGCTCGCAGAACCATTGGTTGATCTTGGTCAGCTTGTCCATCGCTTCGTCGTTGCTGTTCGGCTCGTGTGACAGGGCGTGGTGGCCCTCGTCGATACCGATCCAACGCATCTTCGCGCCACCGACACTGTTGGTGTACTGCAACGTCGCGATTCGGTTGAAATCGGCCGCGAACGAATTGACCATCAGGTCGATCTGCATCTTGCTCAACTGAGGCATGTTGTCGTTATCACGCTCGACCCCAGCCGTGATTTCGGGGACGGCGTGACCGACGTCCTGGTCGTCGTCCTGTGACGCTTCGGCGGCCTGCTGTTCCAAGTTGATTTCTTGTTCCAGCTGGCGGACCATCGCCGCATGCCGCTCCAGCAATTGCCGGTCTTCGGCGCTGAGGTAGCCCTGCACCTTGGCAAAGTCCTCGTGCAGCGAATCGAGTACGCTGGCGACGGTCTGGCGATTTTTGACCTGGCCGTAGAGCTTGTCGAACATCAAATAGGGATTATCGATCGGCGACACCGGCTGGTTCGGACCGGCGTAGCAGAGCCGGGTCCAAGTGTCGGCCCGTTCGGGCACCATCACGCCGAACTCCAGCGAGCCGAAACGGGTACGGGTCGTCGGGTCGGCTTGCAGCAGGTTCTTCAGATGTTGATCCAGCGAGATCCCCTTGGCCCATCCGGCCGGGGTATGACTGCCGCCCTGAACGTCGCCGGGATAGAGCTCGATTCCGGTCAACAGGCAGGCGATTCCCCGCATGTGACTATCGCCGTCACCACGGATCTTGTCGTTGACGCCGTGCAGTACCAGCGTCTTATCCTTCATCGATTCGAGCGGCTGCAGGCTCTGCTTGAGCGATTCGAGCCGCCCTTCTTCGTCTGGCCAGAATGACTTCGGCACGACCCCGTTGGGCGTGAAAATCACCACCAATCGTTTGCGTCGTTCGGTCGTTGAGGCCCACCCGAGGCTCGATAGGTTCATCAGGAACGGAAGCGACGCCGCAGTGATGCCGCTGTGTCGCAGGAACTCTCGTCGGCTGGTAAATCGGGTCATCGTCAGGCCTCTTTCGGTAGGGAACACAAGGCGGGATCGGCCAGCCAGACTCGCTGGCGGATGCTCGAAAATCGAATCATCCGCCAAGCGGGCAGTTGGCCGACGGGGTCGAACCGTGAGGCTCGATTGTAGAGTCTCAGGTCGACGGTGGGGGAACCGGGCCGTCGGCGGCAATCACCGCCATCTCGACCAACAGTTCCTTTACATTATATCCGCTTTCGAGGAAGCTTGTCTGTAGTTCGTCCAGCCGATTTTCGCCGTATGCCCCGACGGGGTGTTTGACGAAGTGCAGAAACAGCCGTTTGATGAAGGCCGCGACCACATCGTCGCTGACCGCCAAATAGCTGGTCAAATCGGCTGCTCCGGCAAACTCGATCCGCTGGCCCAAGCGATCGATGTAGTTGCCGGTGGCATCGATCGGCTGGCCTCGTTCCTCTTGTCGCAATCGTCCGACGGCGTCGAATCCTTCCAGGGTGAATCCGAGGCCGTTGATCCGCGTGTGGCAACTCTGGCACGACGCCGGGCTGGTCTGCAACGCGACTCGCTGGCGGGTCGTCAAATCGGGATGAAGATCCGGGCTCAGCGGGCTGAACGCGTCAGCGGGTGGGCGGATCATTCGGCCGAGTAGGTGTCGCATCAGGAATACGCCGCGAAAGATCGGAGCGCTGGCGTCTTCGTAGGCGAGCGCACTCATCATCAACGGATGGGTGACGACACCGGCTCGCACCGCACCGTCCGACTCGGTTCGCGAGAATCGTCCGTCGGAATCCTCCCCGGTCGGTGCCCACGATTCACCGTAAAACTCGGCGATCCGGTCGGTCGTGTACGACCAATCGGCCTGCAGTAATTGCCGAAAATCGCTCGTCTCACTCCAGATCACCGCTTCGAGGAAGCGGTCGAGCGAGCCGCGGAGGTCGGCGACCAGGGGTTCATCGAATCCCGGAAAACTCTCCGTGTTCTTGGAGATTTCTTCCCAACGGTCGAGGTCGAGCCATTCGTGTAGCCCTTTGAGCGTCTTCGCCCGAGCGCGGGGGTCGTCGAGCATCCGCCGAGCTCGCTCACGAACGGCCTTCGGATCGCCGAGCCAACCTTTATCGGCCGCTTCACGCAGCGACGCGTCGGGGATCGAATCCCACAACACCAACGCCAGACGGCCCGCTCGCCGGTGTTCCACTGACGCGTCACCGTCGAGCGTCGGGTAGAGAAACCGCGGTGATTTCAGAGTCAGCAGCGTGACCCGCCGGAGCACCTCATCGTCGTCGGACGTCGCCTCGAATTGGTCGTCGACGATCCGCTGCATTTCGGCTTCATCGACGGGGCGGCGAAACGCCACCTCGACGAGTTCGTGGCAGAACTTTTTCAACAGATCGCGGCCTTCGGGAGCGTCCTTCTTTTTTGCTTGGTCCTTGACGTATTTGGGCCAGACCTTGCTTACCAATGCGTCGGCAAACTCGAGTGCCACCGCAGTGGTCGCGTCATCCCATTGTCGGCTGATCGTCGTACCGCGGACGTAACCGGCGCTACGATCGTCGGGGGGCATCGGCGCCTGTGGGGCGAACGCCGTCGGCGCCCAGCCGGGTACCAAATAGCGAGTCGGAATCGGTTCTTCAATTCCTCGCGGCGGTTTCCAAGACAGGGTCAACGAAATATCGACGTTGCCGGTTTTTCGTTCCCGCTTGATCAAGTCGACGCTGATCGGATAGAGCCGGCCGCCGACCAGCTCGACCGTGGTGACGTGTTCCGCCATCTCACCCGATGAAACGTGGTTGTCGAACAGCTTTTCGCCGGTATCGATGAACTTGACGATGAACGAACCTTGGCCACGGGCCCGCAGCAAGTAGGTACCGGTTTCCGGCGGCAGCAAGGCGCCCGACCAGTAAACGGCAAACCTCTCATCTTCCATCCCCTCGCCCGGACTCGCTTGGCCGTAATCGACATCGACGTTCGGGTCGGTCCGGGTCAGCACCTTCTTTTCGTTCCGCCAGCCGGGATGATCGAAGTAAGTCGCGGTCAGGCCACGCTCGGACTTCAGATCGGCTCGCCCCATGAAATGGGCGAAGATGTCGGAGACACTTTGGCGGTGCTGCTCCGCCGTCAGCCTCGCCAACGCCGCCCGCGGCGGGATCAAACGCTGCTGGGCCGTTTCGCTGTAGAACGCTTCGTACATGAACGAGGCCACGGCCAGCGAATCGTCACCGACACATTCTTCGGGTTCGCCTTCAGGCATCGTGGCGGTGATCAGATCTGCCAATTCGACAATCGAACTGTCACCGATCAGCGGGTCGGGAAAGTTGCCCGCGACGCCTTGCCCCTGGTCGCCGTGACAAGCGGCACAGCGATCGGCATAGATCTCGCCGCCACGTTCTAAATCGACCTCTGCGGCCGCGGCAGCAAGCGCCAAGCCGACAGTCAAAACGAGACCGCAGGCGAGCGTTACCGCTGACCGGTAAACGGGGAAGGGCGGGAACAAACGTTCATTCATGGCGGAGGCCGCGGGGAGGCGGCAAGGCAGGGAGGAGGGGATGGCGAGGCAGGGAGGCAGTTCTTCGTATCGATTGACGACACGAATCCAGCTCTTTTAAGTATACCGCAGAGGCCGATTCGGTTCACACCGTAGGAAGAAATGGGGCAACCAGCGCCCACGCCACGCGAGGCCGCATGGCTTGCGCCATGGCGTTGAAAACGTGATGGCTCCCTGCTCTGTTCCTGCTCGTCGGTCAGGAATAGAAACCGTCGACGCCGCAGGCTTCGAAGGCCGCTTCGTAGTGTTCGATCGCTTGGGGCTCGGCGGTATTACCGACCCACCAAATCGCCACGACGTCGAATCGACAACGATTGTCGAGCAATTGATGGCGACCGAGAAAACGGAGTGCCGCTCGGGTGATCCGGGCTTGCTTATCCGCATCGACGCGGTCGGCTGGGTGGCCCGGTTTGGAGGTTGCCAGCGTTTTGACTTCGACGAACACGACCAACTTGCGGCGGCGATCGACCGCGATCAGATCGATTTCACCGGCCCGATCGGTTTCCCCGTGGGCGACGACGGTGTAGCCCTTTTGACGCAAGAAGCGAGCGGCGGCCTGCTCGCCGCGGAGCCCGATACGAGCGGCGGGATCGATCGCTCCAAACCGCCAATCCTGGAATCGCTTCCACCAGCGGTTGATCGCCGAAGTTCGGCCGTCGGTCGGTGGAGTCATCGGGCGGACGGCCCTAGCTCATGCGACGCTCTTTCAAGCGGACGGCCTTGCCGACGCGATCACGGAGGAAGTAGAGCTTCGCACGGCGAACCACGCTGCTGCGTTTGACTTCGATCTTGGCGATCCGCGGGCTGTGCAGCGGGAACTTCCGTTCGACACCTTCACCCGCGACGATCCGGCGGACGGTGAACATTTCGCGGCTGCCACGACCGCTCTTGGCGATCACCACACCGCTGAACACCTGAATCCGCTCTTTGTTCCCTTCCAGGATCTTGTTGTGGACGTCGACCGAATCGCCCACGTCGAACTTCGGGGCGTCTTCTTTCAGGCTCGACTTTTCGACCAAATCGATGATGTCGCTATTCATCGGGCTCTCTCAATCACTCGGTTAAATGGGAACGATGCGGATATTAGGTTGGGTAGCGTATTCAACGCAGCAAATCGCCGCGCCGCTGTTCGGTTCGTAATCGGACCTGATCGGCTCGCCAAGCGGCGATCCGGCCATGGTCCCCGCTGAGCAACACTTCGGGAACCTCGTGGCCTCGAAACGTCCTCGGACGGGTGTATTGGGGAAACTCGAGCAACCGATTACCGCGGCTGAACGAATCTTCCCGGCTGCTATTTTCGTCACCCAGAACTCCCGGCAGGAGTCGCACTACGGCATCGATGACGACCATCGCGGCGACTTCACCCCCGTTGAGGACGAAATCGCCGATACTCAATTCCTCTGGCTCGAGGATGTCGACCACCCGCTGATCGAAACCTTCGTACCGTCCACACAGGAGGAGCACCCGTGGCGAATCGGCCAAATCTTCGGCAGTCGGTTGGTCGAGCCGTTTCCCTTGGGGAGTCAGCAAAATGCGGCGGGCCGGGCGATCGTCCATCGCCTCAATCGCCTCCACACAGTTGACCGTCGGCTCGACCTGCAGCAGCATCCCGGGGCCGCCACCGAATGGTCGATCATCTACCTGACGATGCGGATTATCGCGAGCCCAGTCTCTCAAGTCGTGCCGCTTGATCTGGACCAGCTCGTTCCGGATCGCCTTATCGAGCAACCCTTGCGTCAAATACCCATCAAAAATCGCCGGGAACAGCGTGACGATATCAAATCGCATCTCAATCGACGACCGGCCGATCTGCCTTCGCCGTCACCTTACTGTTGCCGGCAAAGATCATTCGGTCGACGCTGGTGCCGACTCGTCGGCGGCCGGCGTTTCAGGTGTCGGTTCGGCGGCCGGTTCCGGGGCGGCTTCGGCCACCGGTTCGGCGGCTGGCGGAGCCGCGGGAGGCGTCGGGGCGGGCACATACTGCTTCCGCTTGCCGAGTCGCTCCAAGGCGGCTTTCTGGGCTTCGAGGTGCGTCCCCGTGGCCCCATATTTCTTGATCAACACGGCGACCTTGTCGCTCGGTTGGGCACCGACGCTGACCCAATAGTTGATCCGGTCGCCCTTGAGGATCGCCCGGGCATCGGTATCGGCGACCATCGGGTCGTAAGTACCGAGTTCCTCGAGCACTCGACCGTCGCGCGGCTTGCGCGCATCGACGGCACAGACTCGGAAGAACGGGGCATGAGTGCGCCCCATCTTTTTCATGCGGATACGAACTGCCACGAAAATCTCGCTCCTACGACGGTCGCAAACGACGGTTGTTTGGTAAGTTAAGCAATGTGCGGGAAAAAAGTGTCAGGCACCGTTAACGAGGAACTCCTCCGTCGAGTGCGTCGCACAAACAAAGGCGTGCTCCGCACAAAAAAGGAGTGTTCCGCTCAAAAGGTGCCAGACACTTATTTCCCGCTCGATCCTAAGTTGGATTTAAGCGGCCTAAGTGGAACGTTTTTTGTCTCGGCCTGCAAGGCGTTCCGGGAAAATTCCGGCAAGCAATTACCCGGCCCGGCCTCCCCGCGGCGGCAGCCACCAGTGACGATTTCCGTGAATACCGATTCGATGCCCCGGTGAAGTGCCTTGGTGAAGGTGAAGCTGCCTTGTTGAAGGTGCTCACGATCGCACGAAGCACGCGTTGGCGTTACCGGCCTTTCCGCCGCGCCTGCCGCAATTCCTTGTCACGCTGTTTCCGTAGTTTCGCCTTTTCGGCCGGGCTGAGCCGTTTACCGGTCCCCTTTTTGGTCTTCATTCCTTGCATCGACAGGTCGTTCATCAGCGCCCCGGATTGCAATTGCTGCATCATTCGGGCCCGTTCGCCGGCGCCGCCACCAGCCATCCCCTGCATCAGCGGTTTCATGACCTCAAACTGCTTGACCAATTGGGTCACGATCGGGGCCTGGACGCCCGCCCCCTTGGCGATCCGGGCCCGCCGCGTGGCGTCGATCAGTTTAGGATTGCGTCGCTCCTGGGGCGTCATGCTGTTGATCGCGCCGATTGTCTGGCGGATTCCGCCGGATGCTTCCTCGCTCTCGACCAATTCCTTCATCTGCCCCATGCCTGGCAACAGGCCCATCATTTTGCCCATCAAGCCTGGCTTGGCGATCTTTTCGAGCATCCCCTTGAAGTCGTCGAGCGTCATGTCGCCCGAGGCCATCTTCCGCTCGAGTTCCTCGCGGTCCTTTTCGTCGACGATCCGGTGGGCTTCCTTAGCCGCTTGGACGATGTCGCCCATCTGCAGGATCCGGCTCGCCATCCCCTCGGGCCGAAAGACCTCCAACGCGTCGAATCGCTCGCCGGTACCGATGAACTTGATCGGAACGCCGGTCACTTGCTTGACCGACAGCAACGCGCCGCCGCGGGCGTCGCCGTCGAGTTTCGTCATCACGACGCCATCGAGTTCCAAGGCGTCGTTGAACGCTCCAGCACTGTTGACCGCGTCTTGGCCGGTCATCCCGTCGACGACCAGATAGATTTGATCGGGCGCGACTTTCTTGTCGATCCGTTTCAACTCGGCCATCAACGCCTCGTCGATCGCCAACCGACCGGCGGTGTCGAGGATCACGACTCGGGCGCCCGACTTTTCGGCCAGTTTGACCCCGGCTTGGCAGACCGCCACGGGGTCCTTCTGCTCCAGGTCGGCATGCACGTCGACGCCGAGCTGTTTGCCGATGACCCGTAATTGCTCGATCGCCGCCGGACGCTGGAGGTCGGCCGCGACCAGCATCGGGCGGATTTCCTGCTCGATCAGCAGTTGTGCCAGCTTGCCACAGGTCGTCGTTTTACCGCTGCCCTGCAATCCGCAGAGCATGATGATCGTGCAGCCATCCTTTTTGAGGTGCAACGAATTATCGACCGGCCCGAGGATCTCGACCAATTCGTCGTTGACGATCCGGATCAATTCCTGATCGGGCCGCAAGCTCAACAGCACCCGTTTCCCGAGAGCCCGTTCGGTGACCTGGCCCATGAACGATTGCACGACCGGATAGCTGACGTCGGCCTCCAGCAACGCCCGCTCGACCGTTTGCAGGCCGTCTCGCATATTGGCTTCGGTCAGCTTGCCCTTGCCCCGCAAACTCTTAAATGCGGATTGCAGGCCGTCGGAAAGCGAATCAAACATGGCGTTGCTGGACGAATGAGTCGTCGGAAGTAAGGTGCATGGACCGGGCGATTTCTCGGTTGTTTGGCGAGACGCCTCAGTGTAGGCCCGGCCGCTTCCAGCGGGTAGCGGGGCGGTTTTACTCGCTGGCCAGCTTGAGTCCGATGAGCGAGCCGATCAGGGTGGTGAGAAAAAATAGTCGCCAGAAGTCGGTCGGCTCGCGAAATAGCAGAATCCCGATCGTCGCCGTCCCGACCGCGCCGATCCCGGTCCAGACCGCATAAGCCGTCCCGATCGGCAAGGTCAACGTGGCCCGATAGAGCAGGAACATGCTGATCGACAACGTCAGCAAAAATCCGCCCATCCACCAAGTGACCGCAATCCCCTGGCTCTCTTTGGCCTTCCCCAAGCAGGTTGCAAAGGCGACTTCGAACAGCCCCGCTACGATCAAGAAAAACCAGTTCATAGCGGCCTCATCGTTCTGAAAGCAGTGTGCGGGAAAAAAGTGTCAGGCACCGTTTGCGACGAACTCGCCCGGCGGGTGCTTTGCACCAACAGGCGTCCACCAACAGGTACCTGCCATTTTTTCCCCTCGATCCTAACCCTGGACGAGGATCGCCAAGGCCTGATCGTGCAGTCGACCGTTGCTACCCAAGCCCTCGCCGCCGCGGCAGGTCGGCAGGCCCTTCCAATCGCTGAACCGTCCGCCCGCTTCGCTCATGATCGGTAGCATCGCGGCGACATCCCAGGGGTTGCAGACCGCGTCGACCATCAACTCCGCCCGCCCCGTCGCGACCAGCAGATAGCCGTAGCCGTCGCCCCAGGTCCGCGAAACCCAACATTGCCGCTCAAGCTCGGCGAACTGGCGACCGGCGCTACGGCGGGCGAATAGGTCGGTTTGGCTGGTCACGATGACCGCCTCGCTGAGCGTCGATTTTTGTGACACGCGAGCCGGTTCCCAAGCGGCCCCGGCGGCCCGACGGTACCAGGCGCCGTGTCCGGTCGCGGCGATCACGGTTTCGCCCAAAGCCGGAATCTCGATCACACCACCGAGCGGTTCACCGTCGTACTCCAAAGCCAGCAGCGTCGAATACAACGGCACGCCACAGACGAACGACTTGGTCCCGTCGATCGGATCGATCACCCAGCGATAACGGCTGGTGCCCGAGGCCTCCGAAAACTCCTCACCGACCACGGTGTCGTCGGGGTAAGCCGTCGCGATCCGCTGTCGCGCCCATTGCTCCGCCGAACGATCGGCGATCGTCACCGGCGAATCGTCAGCCTTGGCCTCGACGGTCAAGCCGACCTGGCGGAAGTGGCTCAGCGTCACTTCGCCGGCACCGACGGCGATGTCGAGCAGCGCCGCGAGGCGTCCGCCGTGCAGTCCATCGGCCGCGGCGTTCCAGGAATCAGGTGACGTCGTCATGTTGAAAATCCACTCATCGCTTAGATGAAACTCGGTCAGCCGGGTTGCGGGGCGTCTCGTTCAAGCCGGCGGGCCGCCGGTGGTCGCTTCACGGCCGTCGTCGACCGTCGGGTTGTCCGCTGAGCGGTCTCCCGAAGGATTGTCCGACGAGCCGTCGGCTTCTGCCGGCGGGAAGAACGAATGCCACAACAACATCCCCGCGCCGCACACCAACAGGCTGTCAGCAATGTTGAAGTTGGGCCATTTGTAATCTTCGCTGGCTTGCCAGAGGATCCAGTCGCGGACCCCGCTGCGCCACTGTTCGGGATATCCGGGCTCCCACCAGAGGCCCAGTCGGTCGTACAGGTTGCCGAAAATTCCACCCATCACACATCCCATCGCCACGGTCAGCCACCACTGCGACGCGGCACCGAAGTAGAACAGCCAGACCAGGATTGCCGTGGCGGCGAAGACGGACAGGGCGGCGAACAGCGTTCCTTGGCCGGCACCGATACCGAACACGGCGCCGATATTGACGGTCGTTTCGACCCCGACATAACCTTCGATCAGCCACCAAGGGTCGCTCTGTCGCGGCAGGCCACGCCAGTCGAATACCGCCTGTTTGGTCCACAGATCGGCCACGGCGCCGACGATGGCGAGCAGCGTGAATACGACGGCTCGGTTCCAAGGGATCGCGGGTCGGGGCGGGGCAATCACGGTCGGGCCATGGTGTCGAGGGAAGGGTATCGAGGGAGGGGGTGTCGCGGGAAAATCGTCGGACAGGTGTGGCTAGGGCAAGGTAGGACTTTTTCCCACGGTTGCCCAGACGAGATCGCTACCCGATTACTTCCTAAGTTCCCCAGCGACGATAATTTTGCTACGGATTTTGCCACCGATTTTGCCACGGGTACCGCGCAAAAAGGAACCGGGATCGGCATTCGTCAGGCCGGGGCGACCCGCCAGGCTGCGGGTCGAGTGGCAGGCGGTGGCGGATTTTAACCGACGCGATGTCGATCGTTCCCGCGACAACAACTTTTTTTTCGCTAAAATCGATTACACCGACAAAGCTTTCCACTTCGGAACGCGGGTCACTGTGGCCGATTCTCAAGGATGGAACCATCCATTCCGGCTCGAAATTCTCGCCCCGCATCTCCCACGCCGCCATGTTGTCCCAGGCTGAAAAACACAACGCCAGTCGCACCGATCTCGCCTTCCAACGCTGCATCAATCCGGCGTGCGGGGCGACGTTCGATACGCATTCCATCCGGACATCCTGCGACCGCTGCGGTGATCTGCTCGATATCGCCTACGAATGGGACCGGTTAGCCGTTCCCAAGCGACTGAGCGATTTCGAGGCGATGTGGTCGCAGCGGACCAATCCGATCCGATTCAGCGGCGTCTGGCGGTTTCACGAATTGTTGCCGTTCGCGCCGCAAGACAAGATCGTGACGGTCGGCGAAGGTCAAACTCTGCTGCAACAAGCCGACGCGGTCGGCGATTACGTCGGCGTCAACGCCGGCAACCTGCACTTGCAGTACGAGGGGATGAACCCTTCTGGCAGTTTCAAAGACAATGGCATGTGCGCGGCTTTCACCCATGCCCGGATGATGGAAGCCAAACGGGCGGCTTGCGCCAGTACCGGCAACACCAGCGCGTCGTTGGCGCTCTACTGCAGCGCCACGCGGTTGATGAAGGCCGTGATTTTCATCGGCAGCGGTCGGATCTCCTATGGCAAACTGTCGCAAGCACTCGACTACGGGGCGCTGACGGTCCAGATCGCCGGCGACTTCGATGACGCCATGCTGCGGGTCCAACAGGTCGCCAAACGACTCGGAATCTACCTGGTCAACAGCGTCAACCCGTTCCGGTTGGAAGGCCAGAAAACGGTGATGTACCGGGTCCTCGAGGCGCTCCGCTGGGAAGTCCCCGACTGGATCGTCGTCCCCGGCGGTAACCTCGGCAACAGCAGCGCCTTCGGCAAGGCGTTCATGGAACTCAAAGCCCACGGGCTGATCGATCGTGTGCCCCGCTTGGCGGTGATCAACGCCGCCGGGGCCGACACCGCCTACGAGTTATTCGAACGCCGCGGTGTCCGCTGGAACGGCGGCCATATCGAAATGGACCCGATCCGCGACTACAACGATCGGATGGACCGCGAAGGGCTGAAGGCCGACACGATCGCCAGCGCCATCGAAATCAATCGGCCGGTCAATCTGAAGAAATGCCTGCGGGCGCTCGAAGTCATGGACGGCGTCGTACGGCAGGTCGACGACCAGGAAATCCTCGACGCCAAGGCGAAAGTCGGGGCCGGCGGTTTCGGGTGCGAACCGGCCTCGGCCGCCAGCGTCGCCGGCGCCAAATTGCTCCGTCGCGAAGGTGTGATCGCCCCCAGCGATCGAGTCGTCTGTATCCTGACCGGGCACGAACTGAAGGACCCCAACGCAACGGTCGCTTACCACACTACCGACCAGGACCTGTTCAACCAGGTGCTCGGCAGCCGCGGTGTCCGTAAGGCTAGCTTTGCCAACCGGGCGATCGCCGTTCCCAACGAGCTTGACGACATCATCAAGGCGATCGAGCTCTACTCCTGAGAGCATCTGCAAAAAAAGTATCAGGAACCGCTTGCAAGCGACTCGCCCTTCGGGTGCTTCGCGGAAAAGGAGCCCGACACTGGTTTTCCGCTCACAGCCCATTCCGCCGCAAAAGTTTTCACGATGCGAATCGATCTTTCTGGGCAATCTGTCGTCGTATGTGGAGCGGGACGGGGGATCGGCCGCGCCATCGCCGACGCGTTCCACGGCGAAGGTTGTCAGGTCATCGGTTTCGACATCTCAGCCGGCGATTCGGAACATCCTCCGGCGGCCTATGAGATCGTTACGGGTGATGTCACCGCTGCCGAACAGGTCGCTGCATTCGCTCGGCAGACCGGCGCGGTCGACCACTTGATCTACGCCGTCGGGATCGGCTCGGGCCAGTTCGGCTTTCCGTTTTGGAATGTCGACCCGGCGGCCTGGGGGCGCGTATTGGATGTCAACCTGGTCGGCGCGGCCCGCGTCGCGACCGCCTTCGCCCCGGCGATGATCGATCGCCGCCGCGGTTCACTGCTCTTTTTCACCTCGGTCGCCGGCCAGATCGGGTCGCAAACCGACCCGCCCTACAGCGCGTCCAAGGCGGGGCTGATCAATTTCATGCAGTGTACCGCCAAGGACCTCGCCGCCCACGGCGTGCGCGCCAACGCGATCTCGCCGGGAATGGTCAAGACCGAGCTCAATCGTTCGGTCTGGCGGTGGGGACAAGAGCGTCTGCCGGAAGCCGAACGGGTCGACTACGAGACGTGGGCCGAGGCCAAAATCCGCCAGGTCTCGCCGCTGGGGCGGTGGCAGGAACCGGACGAGTTCGCCGCCATGGCGATTTATCTGGCCTCCGATCTGGCCCGCAATATCACCGGCCAAACGATCAACATCGACGGCGGCTGGGTGATGCACTCCTAGGCTGGCGGGTCAGTTCCGTGGCAGCAGCCTGACCCCGAAACGGTTACCGATCCGAACCACTTCGCCGCTGGCGAGTTTGCGGCCCGCAGCCTCGACGTCGACCGCCGCGGTGTGATGTTTGTCAAATCGGATCGTCGCCCCCGGGGCGAGTTCCAGGATCCGTGCCAGCGGCAGTTTTCGCTCAGCCAAGGTGACCGACACCGTGGTGTCGATCCGCAGCACCTGTTCGCGGTGCGATCGTTTTGCAAGCACGCTTGTCGTTCCTTTTCGAAGCCGGCATTTCCGGCAACTCATTTCGGGCCCGTGACTCATTTCAACCCCATCCCGCTCGGCCGCGGCGTCAGCGCCCCTTTGACACCGAGTTGTCGGGGGTCGCGGGCGAGTTTGTCGGTAAAGATTCGTACGTCGTCGAGGATCGGCCGGATCCGAACCGTGGCGTGCTCGATGTTGCCGAGTGTCCGTTTGACCTGAAAATAAAGTTCGTCGTCTTCGATCAAACGCCGCAGGCTGCCGTTGCTACCGTTAACCAGGTCACCGAACTGATTGACCTGCAACAGCGCCCGGTCGAGATTGGCGAAGCTGGTCAGCACCTGCTCCATGAACTCCTCACCACGATCGCCCAGCGGCGCCGTGAAGCGTTCGATATTGCTGATCGTTCGGTCGAGCGATCGGAAGGTTTCGCCGGCGTTGCCGACCGCGTCCTCGGCCGCCGTCCCGACGCGTTCGAATCGCTGCATCGTCAATTTGGTACTCGCCAATGCCCCTTCGGCTTCGTCGAGGACGCGGGGGAGCGAGTCGAGCGATTGGACCAAGCGGTCACGCAATTCGGGGTCGCCGACGATGCTCCGAATGTCGTTCATTGCCGCCTGAAATTGTTCGACGGCATCATTTGCCTTGACGATGATGTCGCGGAGGTTGCCGTCGTTGTCCGAAACGATCCCGCGGACCGAACCGGCGAGCTCATTGACCGACGCCCCGGCGGTCTCGATCGCAGCGCCCGCGCGTTGGACCGATTCGAGTGTTTTCCGGACGTCTTCTTCGAGGCTGACGATCGCCGCCAACGGGTCCTCGGCGACATAAGACGACCGGATGTAGTCGCCCGGACTGTAGAACGACGCCAACAGTTCTTCCTCCGGTGGGTCCCACTGTTCGTTCTTCGGTACCGGGGTTTGTCCCACGGGAGCTTGGCCGTCCAGGTTTTCGAGAGCCAGAGCGAGATCCTTTTGGAACTCCAGCTTGGCGTCACCGGTCACCAACGAGCTGGTGCCGATCTTGGGCACGTAAGCCCGGGTCAATTGACGGTCGGAGTCGATCGAGAGCCTCAGTCGGACACCGCCTTCGGGGCGGAGTTCGATCTGGGATACCCGGCCGATTCGAACCCCGTCACGCAGCACCGGTGTATTGACGCCGATCCCAGCCGCAGAATCGATGTCGACGATCAGCGGATAGGTGCGGGCCAGCACGGTCGGAAAGGCGCCGAACAAGAACGTCAAAATGACGCCGACGCCGATGGCCGAGAGGACCAAGACGCCCACGCCGAACCTCAGTTTGGTGTCATCCATGCTCAGCTTGCTCGCTTTCGGAATCCGAATCGGCATTCCAGGATTGAGAAATCGCCGCTGTTTGGCGCATCAATTCGTCGATCCGCTCCCCCGCCTCGCCACGGACGAACTGCCGCACACGGCGGTCCTCGGCGTTGTCGAGATCGCTCGGCGGGCCGTCGAAAAGCTGTTGCGATTGCCCTGGGTCGAGCCGTCGACGGGGATACAACATCACCACTCGGTTTGCCACCTTGCGGGCGGTCCGCATGTCGTGAGTGACGATCACACTGGTCACCGGATAGCTCCGCCGCGTCGCCAGAATCAACTCGTTGATCACGTCACTCATGATCGGGTCGAGCCCGGTCGTCGGCTCGTCGTAAACGACCAACTGCGGCTGCAAAATCAACGCCCTCGCCAACCCGACTCGCTTCCTCATCCCGCCCGATAACTCGGCCGGGTACTTGCTAGCCACCTCCGACGGCAGCCCGACCTCGGACAACTTTTCCATCACCCGGGCGGCGATCTCGTCGTCGCCGACCGATTCGTGCTGAAAGATCGGGAAGGCGACATTGTCGAAGATGGTCATGCTGTCAAACAATGCCGCGTTCTGAAACACGAAGCCGATATCTCGGCGGGTGCGGGTCAATTCCGCCCGGCTGATCTTCCCCAAGTCGCGACCGTTGAAGACCACCGATCCGCTGGTGGGGCGGATCAGGCCAACGATCGTCTTCATCAAGACGGTCTTGCCACACCCGCTCTCGCCGATGATCGCCAGCGTCTGACCCCGCTCAATCGATAAATCGATCCGGTGCAGCACGTCCTGGTTTTCGAACCGTACGGTGACGTCACGGACCTCGACGATCCGCTCGCGGTCGCCCAATTCATCGTCGCGGAGCTGGCGGTCGTCCGCTTCATCGTCGGATCGGCTCATGGCGATTTCTCCGGCGACCAGACGGTGTAATAGAAAGAGTCGAGCAGGATGTTGAGCGCCAGGTCGACACCCAAGATCAACACGAACGACATCACGAATGCGGCTGTGGCGGCGCTACCGACCCCTTCGGCCCCGGGTTCACAGTGAAACCCGCGATAGCAACTGACGATCGCGATGATCCCGCCGAAGAAAAAACTCTTCAACAGCCCGCTGAACAGATCGAATCCGCTGACGTGATCGGCGCTGTTCTGCAAATAAGCCGCATGATCGATCCCCAGCACGACGACGCTATAAAAGTAGCCGCCGACGATCCCCATGAAGTCGGCCATGATCGTCAACGCCGGGATCAACAGGATGCAAGCGAGAAATCGCGGTACCACCAGGTAGTGGATCGGATCGGCCCCCATCGTCGTCAATGCCTCGATCTGCTCGGTGACCCGCATCGTTCCGAGCACCGCAGCGATCGCTCCACCGACTCGACCGGCCAGCATCGTTGCGGCCAATACCGGCCCGAGCTCCCGGACCAGCGACGAATTGATCACCGCCCCCAGCCGATTTTCCAGTCCGATGATCTGAAATTGGCGGTAACTCTGTACTGCCAACACCATCCCGATGAAGGTTCCTGTCAAGGCGACCACCGGCAGACTCAACACGCCGACCTGATAAAAATTCGGCAGGATCGTCCCCCGCGCCGGTCGCCGAGTGAACATCCAGGCGAACATCTGGTAGGTGAACAAAGCGATATCGCCGACCGTCGACACAGCGTCGATCACGATCCCGCCCCAATCGGTAACCCAATGCGACAACTTTCCCGGCCGCGGATTGTCGGCCGAGGCGTCGTCCCGATAGGTTACTCCGGCCATCGCTGGTCTCGCCCGGGCTGACAGGTTGCGGTCGGGTCGCGCGCAATCGCACTACCTGTCAGTTCGTATCGACTGCGGCGACTCTGCGGCTTGAGCCAACTTTGCGGAAGCGATGACGCCGGCTCAGCGGGGCGCGCTCAAGCCGAGCCGTTTCATCTTTTTGTACAGCGTGGTCCGGTTGATCCCCAGGTTCTCCGCGGTCGCCGAACGGTTCCACTGGTGGTCGCGAAGCGCCCGAAGGATGATCTGACGCTCGGGTTCGACTAAAGCCCCACGGAGCGGCCCCGCACCTGCCCGCGGTTGTAGGTCCCCTGACACCCCTGACACCCCTTCCCCCGCCGGCACTTTCCCCGACATGACCGCCTGCCGGCTGATCGATGTCAGTTCGGGGGGCAGATCGTCGACCGTCAACCGGTCTCCCTGGCCGAGCAAGACCGCCCGTTCGACGACATTTTCGAGCTGGCGGATGTTTCCCGGCCACCGATAACGCCGCAGCCTGTCCATCGCCTGATCGTCGAAACCGGCGGTATCCCGCCCCCCTGCTTTGACGATTTCGTGCAGGAAGTGATCGACCAAGAGCGGAATGTCGTCGGGCCGCTCCCGAAGTGGCGGGACTTCGATCCCGACGACATTGATCCGATAGAAAAGGTCTTGACGGAACCGACCTTCCGCAACCGCAGCGGCGAGATCCTCGTTGGTCGCCAGGATCACCCGGGTATCGACACGGCGGGTTTGAATGCCGCCGAGCGGTTCGAAGCGGAACTCCTGCAATACCCGCAGCAGTTTGACCTGCAACGCCGGTGAGGCGGTGCCGATCTCATCGAGAAACAGTGTCCCACCGTCGGCGAGATCGAATTTGCCGAGCCGATCTGCGGCGGCGCCGGTGTAGGCACCAGCGACGTGACCGAATAATTCGCTCTCTAGCAACGTGTCGGGCAAGGCCCCGCAAGCGACCTCGATGAAGGGCCCCTCTCGCCGCCGACTGCGGTGGTGGATCGCCCGGGCGATCAACGATTTCCCGGTACCGTTTTCGCCGGTGATCAGCACCGATGCTCGGGCATCGGCGACGCTGTCGATGATCCGAAAAATTTCCAACATCCGAGGGTCGCGGCTGACGATGTCCTCCATCCCCAACCGCGTCTCGAGATCCTGCCGCAGTCGTTCGTTTTCCGCGGCCACTCGCCTTCGAGCCATCACCCGCTCGATCGCCGACAATAACACTCGATCCGCTAACGGCTTGAACAGCAGGTCGACGGCGCCGGCGCGGATCACCTCGACGGTATCTTCCGGTGACGCAAAACCGCTCAGCGCCAGTGTCCCCACCCGCGGATAGTGGTCGCGGATATGGCGGACCAGTTCCAACCCGTCGTCATCGCCGAGCCGCAAGTCGGTCAGCACGACATCGAAGTGGCGATCGCGAAGTCGCGCATTCGCAGCCGCCAGACTCGTCGCGACTTCGACGTCGTAACCCTGATCCGATAACCACAGCGATAGTGAATCGGCCAACCGCCGGTCGTCGTCGACCAGCAGGATCGAATCGGTGAGCGACATAACGTTGATTGCGGGAACCCGAGACAGTTTGGCAAAGCGAGCACTAGAGATATCTAGGTCGCGAAACGTATCGGGGCAAATCGGTCGCCGACGCGGCGCGTCGCTCAGATCGGTTGCAGCGCCTCTTGGTAGACCCCTGCCACCCGCATCACCATCCGCAAAATCAGGACCACCAACAGCAGCGTGACGGCGGTCGCGATCGTCCGGCTGGCGACCGTGGCCAACGTCTGCATCGCCCGTCGAGAACGGTCGTCGTAGTCGAGCGCCAGGTGATGCATCGCTTCGGCATCGGTCCCCGAGAGCTCCGCAACTTCGACCGCGGTCAAAAAGTCGTCGGGGAACAATCGGGTCGCCAACAACGCTTCGCTCATCGTGCTGCCACCGCGGATCGAGTCGACCACTTCGGGTTTGCCCGAACGGTAAAAATCGCTGTCGGTCGCGTCGAGTGCCAGATGAATCGCCCGGATCGGATCGATCCCCGCATCGAGCGACAACGCCAGCGTCCAGGTGAATCTCGACAACGTGATTGTCTGAATCGCCGATCCGATCAACGGGACGCGGTAGACCAGCGGGATCAGGTTGTGGACCCCCGCAAAGTTTTTCTGGAACGCGACCACGACCGCCACGATCATGCTCAAAACCGCCAACACGATCGCGTAATACCGAGCCACTCCGCTGGCGCCGCGGAGACCGAATCCGAGCGTGTCGATCATCTCGCCCCCGGTCGGCGGTGTCAGCACGCCGAGGATGTAGATCAACAAGCCGACGATGTTGATCGCGGCAAACAGTTGCAACAACGGCCAACTGATCTGGCGGAAAAACTCGCGGCGAATCTTCACCCGCTGCTCAAAGTAGTCGGCCAGCGTCAGCAGCGTCTGCTCGAGCTTCCCGGTCGTCTCGCCGGCGTGGGTCATCGCCAACATCAGTGGCGGGAAATACTTTCCCTGCTGCCGCATCGCGTCGTGCAGCGATTCGCCACTACGAATCGCCTGTCCCAACTCGGTCATCACCAACCGTTGTCGGGCCGGCCCGTGCCGCGACTCGTTCTGCAACAGTCGCAAGATATCGACGCCGGCCCGAACCCCCGTCCCGAGACGACGACAGAAATTGGCCGCGGTGGCAAGCGGCATTCGATTTGAAAACACGGATCGACGGCTCGCTGAGGATGCGGGGGGAATCGGTCCGCAGGCGAACCGGCTTAAAGTAGACGAATTCGCCGCTACTCGGTCTCTTCCACCTCCGCGATCGGCTCTCCGTCGATCAGCTTACGCAACTGTTCCGTCAACTCTTGCTTAAAAGCCTCCGGCCCCGACATCCCGATGTGGACCACTTCGATCCGCCCGTCCTTGCCGATCAAAACCGTTTGCGGGATCGCTTCGGCTGCGTAAGCGTCGCCGATCTTCCCCTCAGGGTCCAACAGGACCGGGACCTCGAGTTCCAACCGAGCCAGAAAATCCTGTATCTTTTCGGGCTGTTCGCCAATGTTGACGGCGTACATCAGCACGCCCGAATCGGCTAACGACTGAGTCACTTCGGTGATCACCGGCATCGCTTCGACACACGGTCCGCACCAGGTCGCCCAAAAGTCGAGGACGACGACTTTGCCACGCTCTGCCGACAGTTCAAATTCTTTTCCATCGAGCCGCTGCGCCGAAAAATCGGGTGCCATCTGACCGACCAACGGATGCCGGCTGGCAGCCGCCAGCATCGCCTCAAAGTAGTCTTCTAGCGATTCAAACTTTTTGGCTTTCTCCGACGGTTCGAACGTGAACAAGGCCTCATCGATCTCCCCGCCCATCCTCCAAGAACGGAACCTAAACTCGATTTCGAAAGCGAACTCGGCGGGCAGCGGTGCGTCGTTGTTGGCTGCCACCACCGGTGTCAGGTCGACCGTCATCCGCAGCGGTCGCGGCTCGTCGTCAGCGGTCGCGAGCCACAATTTCCAGCTGACATCGTCATCTTGAACGCCGCGTAATTCCACCGCCGGGACACCTTCCAACGGCTCGTGATTGGCCACCTCGACGCGCCGCGACTCGCTCAGTAACGCTGCGATCGGGTCGCCACCGGCCAAGGCCAATGCCAACAACGGTCCGGGGTATGGCCCCAACGGGATCGGCATCGCCGTGACGGCCTCGGCCAACGATTCCGCCGCTGCCGTTTCGAAGTACCCCGTCTGCCCAAGCGACGCGGTCGTCCGCTCACCGTCGGATATCACTCGCAGGACTTGCCCTTCGGATTTCAACTGGATGCTGAACCGATTGGGGGCCTGGGACGCGATTTGAAACACAGCCGACTCCCCGGGAGCGGACCGCTCACCAAGGATGCTGCGACTGGTCAGCTCGACCGTTGTTCGTGACGTTTGCGAGCGACTGATCAGATCGGCGACCGGTCGCAGTGCCGCTTCAACTTCGGCGCGAACCGCCGGATCGCTCGCATCCGTTGCCGCGGCTGAAGCGTCTGCCTCGCCGCCATTGCTAGCCTCCGCCGTGCCGGGGCTCGGTGGCTGATCGCCACGGGCATGCGAAGCGGTCGTCAGCAATGCCAACAGGGCGAGGATTCGGAACGATGGGAGTGACATTGGCATAGCTTAGTCGACTGATGTGGGGGAGATGGATTGCCCGAACCATCGTAGCAAATTCAGGTCAGTTGTCGTCGACTCCCCACTGACCCGCCAAGGAAAATTGCCGGACGTCGAAATAGCGATAGTTGCCGCGGCACTCGCTCGCCAACCGCTTGACGAAACTGCCGGGGTCCGGCTCCGATCGTGTGCCGAACTCGATCGCGTGAATCACCACCCTGCCCCGCTCGGCTTGGCGACAGAGATCGGCCAATTCTCGCTCGCTCAGCGGAGGAAGATGACCATCGGTCAGAAAAAAAATCACTTCCGGACCCAACCGCATCGCCATCCGCAACGCGTCGCGGTGATTCGTCTCGCCAAATGCACGTGCTCCTTCGAGATACCGGCTGACTTCGACGATCCTCTCCGCTTCGGCAATCATCATCTGTGATGACCCGCCGCGACCGACGAACGGGGTGGGGCGGTGGTTGTACAGCACCAATTGAAAGGCTTGTTGTTGGGTCAGCGAGTTTAGGCTGCGGATCAATTCCGACTTGGCGGCAACCAACGGCCGTCCACCAAAACCGTTCATGCTCTCCGATCGGTCGACCACATACACAAACCGGCTCGCCGTCCCCTCGACCCCGAACAGCGACACCGTAGTCGGCGACCCGCTGCCGGCTGCCCTGAGTCCCCGATCGCTACCCCGGCCGCTGTTGCCGTCGGCCGTCTGATCGAGACGGTCGCCGCCAATTCCGGCGACGGCGGAGGAGTCGGCGACACCACCCAGACCACTCGGATCGGCCGTTGCCATCAATTCAGCTAGTACCCCGTCAAGGTCGATCGGCGGAGCGAAGTCGGGTGGCACTGATTCGTTCTGCACAGCCACCTCTGCGGGACTAGCAGCCGGGTTGCCGCCCGCGTCCGCTGTGGCCGTCGACCGGTCGTTGTGGCGATGCACCAATGCGAGACTAATATCCCCCGCCGGAGAATCACTCGGATCAGCCGATTTAGCGACGTCATCCCGCTCCCGAGCCGTCGACAAACCGATCGCGATCAGCATCAAACAATGAACGATCATGGACAGCAGCCACGCTCGAAACGGTCGCTGTCCGGCTTGCGGCCAGTCGATCGAAACGGGTTGTTGAGGGCGATGCATCGCTAGGGCCGGTAGAAAAAAATCAAGATGATCATTAGGCTTAGTCAGCTCAATCGTGATTCTAACCCAAGTCCAGAATCCCCCAGCGGAGAAATTAGAACGTGAAGAGCGACGAACGAAGCTATTTATTTACCAGCGAATCGGTCAGCATGGGCCATCCCGACAAGCTCGCCGACCGCATCTCTGACGGCGTGCTCGACGCGCTGTTGGCGCAAGACCCCTATAGCCGCGTCGCTTGCGAGACGATGGTGTCCACGGGCATGGCGATCATCGCCGGCGAAATCACGACCAAGGCGATCGTCAACTACCAGCAGGTGGTTCGCGACGTCATCAACGAAGTCGGCTATACCGACGATGAGATGGGAATTTGCGGAAACACCTGTGCCGTCTTGGTTTCCCTCGATTCGCAAAGCCCCGATATCGCCCAAGGAGTCAACGACGACGAAGCCGCCGGCAAAGCGATCGGAGCCGGTGACCAAGGCCTGATGTTCGGCTACGCCTGTCGCGACACCGAAGAATTGATGCCGCTGCCAATCGCGTTGTCTCACCGGGTTATCACCCGGTTGACCGACGCCCGACGCAACGGCGAAGTCGCGTGGCTCCGCCCCGACAGCAAAAGCCAGGTGACGGTCGAGTATCAAGGACATACGCCGGTTCGCATCGATACCGTCGTGGTCAGTACTCAACACGCTCCCGATGTCGATCAAGATACGATCCGCAAGTTTGTGATCGAAGAAGTGATCCAGCCCTGCCTGCCAGCGGAATTGGTCAAGGGTGACATCAAGTACCACATCAACCCCACCGGCAAGTTCGTGGTCGGCGGCCCCCACGGTGATTGCGGATTGACCGGCCGCAAAATCATCGTCGACACCTACGGCGGTTGGGGCCGTCACGGTGGCGGAGCTTTCAGCGGCAAGGACGCGACGAAGGTCGACCGTTCGGCCGCCTACATGGCGCGTTACATCGCCAAAAATATTGTCGCGGCGGGCTTGGCCGATCGCTGTGAAGTCCAACTCGCCTACGCTATCGGTGTCTCCGAGCCGGTCAGCGTGCATGTCGATACCCAGGGCAGCGGCAAGGTCGACGACGGCAAACTGTGCGATTTGGTCCGTGAACACTTCCCGCTCTCACCGGCGGGAATCATCGACCATCTGCAACTGCGACGCCCCGTCTTCCGCGTGACCACCGCCGGTGGCCACTTCGGCCGTGAAGGCGACACCTTCACATGGGAAAAGACCGATAAGGCCGCGGCGCTGGCCAAGGCCGCCGGCTGATTTCGCTGTTCGAAACATTCCCGCCTCGGTTGGCTTGACGGCGGGCAGAACAAAGAATTATCTTCTTGCACCCGCGATCCCTCCGGTTCGCGGGTTTTTTTGTCGTACGTCACCCCCCTACGGTCGTTCCCCAGGGACGAAGGGTTCATCTCCAGGTCGGTTACCTGGACGAGCTCGCCCTGAACCTGATCGATCCCGTCGTCTCCCTGCGATAGGCCACCTGTGCCGCTGCCGGGGCGTCGATTCGGGCTGGATTCGGTTTTGTGCCCGAATGACCATCCGCAATGGAGCTATCGATGGCCGGTACCATCATTCAAGAAATGATCGAAGCCGGTGTCCACTTCGGACACCGCACCAGTCTGTGGAACCCGAAAATGGCTCCGTACATTTTCGGCCGCAAGAACCAGATTCACATCCTCGATATCCGCGAGACGCTTCGCGGACTGTTGCGGACCAAAAAATATCTCGGGCAAGTCGCCGCTGGCGGTAGTCTGATCCTGTTCGTCGGTACCAAGCGTCAAGCCGGTGAAGCGCTCGAAGAACAGGCCCTTCGTTGTGGCATGCCGTTCGTCTCCGAACGCTGGCTCGGTGGTACGCTGACCAATTTCCGCACGATTCGCAATCGCCTCGGACGACTCGAAGAGCTCGAGGAACTGCGATCCGGAGACGGGATGAGCAACTACAGCAAGAAGATGCAGTCGTCGCTGAACCGCGAATATCGCAAGATGTATCGCAACCTCAACGGCTTGCGAACGATGAACCGGCTGCCCGAAATCCTGTTCTTGGTCGATCCTGGCAAAGAACGCAACGCCGTTCGAGAAGCGAAGCGATTGGGCATCGCCACCGCAGCCTTGATCGATACCGATAGCGATCCGAGCGATATCGATTTGCCGATCCCCGGCAACGATGACGGGATTCGTAGCATCGAGCTGATCCTCAAGCACCTCGCTGACGCGATCATTGAAGCCAAAGGCGGTAACGCCCAAGTCGCTAAGTCCGAAACCACCGCCGCTGCCGCTCCGCCGCCTGAGGCCGCTGCTCCGCCGGCCGAAACCGCCGCTGCGACCACCCCCGCCGACGCAACCGGTTCGGCCGAACCGAGTGCTCCGGCTGAAGATGCACCGACGGCGAGCTGAATCGGTCTCGGCGTTACCCGATTCATCGATTTTTCGGGGCGACATGATTTACGTCGACGCCCCTGGGGGTTTCGCCGCCGAGATTGGTGGTGGGCTTCCCGTTTCCTGACACCGATTTCTCTGGAGAATTCTGACAGTGACAACAATTTCGGCCGCGGCCGTGAAGGCTTTTCGCGAAAGAACCGGACTGCCGTTGATGGATTGCAAACAAGCGTTGCAAGAAGCCGGTGGCGACGAAGACGTAGCGTTCGAAGTGCTTCGCAAAAAAGGCAAGCAGCTCTCCGATAAGCGGTCTGACCGCGAAACCGCCTTTGGTCGCTTCGGCATGTACATCGGTACCGACAAAAATGTCGGCGCCATGGTCGAACTGCTCTGCGAAAGCGCTCCGGTCACCACCAACGAAGATTTCCTCCAATTGGCCCAGGACCTCGCGACTCAACTCGCGACCGGGCCTGGGGCTAAAACCGCCGAGGAATTGCTGGCCCAAGATTCACCCAGCAAACCTGGGACGACCCTGGGGCAGCAGAAGGAAGACCTGTTCAATCGGATCCGCGAAGTCTTCAACGTCGGACGTCTTGTCCGTGTCGATGGAACCTGCGGCGGCTACCAACATAATGCCGGAACCACTGCCGGTGTGCTGCTGCGGATCGAAGGCGGCTCCGACGAAGCCGCTAAGGACGTCTCGATGCACATCGCGGCGATGAAACCCGAAGTGCTCAACGTTGCCGATCTCGACCAAGATCAGGTCAACAAAGAACGTGAAATCTTAGCCGCCGCGGCCAAGGCCGAAGGGAAACCCGACAACATCGTCGAAAAGATGGTCGAAGGCCGAATCCGCCAATATTGCGCTGAACGGGCCTTGGTCGAACAGCCATTCGTAAAGGATGACAAGGTCACCGTTGGCAAGTATGCCGAAAGCAGCGGGATGAAGTTGGTCGGCTTTTGGCATTGGGTGATTGGCCAAAAGTCCGAGTAATCGGCGGCGTCGCGATCGCGGTCCCCCGACGCCCGCGTAGCCCGATAAAAACCACGACACCAGCGGTGGCGGTCCCGGTCGCCCCGCTGGTGTTTTGCGTTCTCGGTAGCCAAAAATAGCCCCGCACTTTCTCATTGGCTACAATCGAACGTAAGCTGACGGTTGTCAGTGCCCGCTGGCGGTTGGCTTGGCTTTCGACCATTTCGCCCAGTTCATGTTCACACACCAATCCGGAAGGTGAGGAGGGAATCATGCCCAAGTTCTTTTGTTTACTGGCGTTCACAGCTCTGACGGTCGCCGGATGCGGCGATCAGTTGGTCGATCTACCCCAGGCTGGGGCTGACCAGCCGTCTCCTGCTCGAAACCGAACCGCTGCCGTCGCAGCCGATTCCTCCGCGACCACCGAGAACGCCCCGATGGACCAAGACGCTCCCAAGATCCGTGTGATCGATTCGGAAAAAGGGTACAACCGACTCAACCTGTTCGAACGGCAAGTCCTGATCGGCAAAGGGACCGAGCGGGCGTTCGTCGGCAAATATACCGATCTGGAAAAGGAAGGGACGTACATTTGCCGTCGCTGCAATGCCGCCCTTTACAAATCCGATTCGAAGTTCCACAGCGGCTGCGGTTGGCCGAGCTTCGATGACGAGATCGAGGGGGCGGTGAAGCGGCTTCCCGATATCGACGGTTTGCGAACCGAAATCGTCTGTAAGAACTGCGATGGTCACCTCGGGCATGTCTTTCTCGGCGAACGTCTCACCGCCAAAAACACCCGCCACTGCGTCAACTCGGTCTCGATGAACTTCATTCCTGAAGGTAAACCGCTGCCGGCGAAACTGGTTCTCAGGTCGAAACTGGAGGAGCAAGAAGCCGAAGCCGCGGGTAAGCCGTAGCGGTTTACCCCTGTCGGCGGTCGGGGTTGGAGATCGCTGGTGAGCCATTTACCAGCGCCGCTCGCAAGGTGGTTATACTCGGTAACTTCAGTCGGCCTGCTCATTCCCCACTTCCCCCATTCGGAGTTCCCCACCGTGCGACGTCTGATCACTTCTAGCCCGATTTGCTTAGTTCTTGGGTTTGCCCTTTGCGTTTCGGCGGTATCCGCCGAAGAGACCTCGTTGTTCGATGGCAAGTCGCTCGAAGGGTGGCGAGGCCAAGCGGAACTTTGGACCGTCGAGGATGGGGCCATCGTTGGCCGTACGTCGGCCTCCGATCCGATCAAGACCAACACGTTTTTGATCTACGACGGCGAGACGCCGTCCGACTTCGAACTCCGATTGCGATACCGAATCGAATCGGGGAATAGCGGCGTCCAGTACCGCAGTCGTGTCGTCGACGAGGACAAGTTCATTGTCGGCGGCTACCAGGCTGACATCGAAGTGACCAATCACTATACCGGGATCAACTACGAAGAGCGGGGTCGTGGCATTTTGGCTCAGCGTGGTCAGCGAGTCACGATCGCCGCCGACGGTGAAAAGCAGGTCGAATCATTCGCTGACGGTGCAGAAATCGCCAAGTCATTCAAGGTTGATGGCTGGAACGACTATAAGATCGTCGCAAAGGGCAACCGATTGCAGCACTTCATCAACGATGTACTCACCTGCGAAGTGATCGATGGCCAGCCCGAAAAGGCTGCGACCGAAGGGGTGATCGCTCTACAACTGCACGTCGGCCCACCGATGGTCGTCAAGTTCAAAGAGATCGTAATCGACACGATCGCGGACTGACCTAAGATCGACACGACGCCCTCCGATGGCCCCAAATCGATGATTGTCATCATCCGACCAGCGATCTCCTGACCGGCCCCTACCTGGATCGGAGCCAGCCATCTTAGAAACGGATCGGCAAACTGCCGGATCGGTGCCAGCCGGAACGGATCGGCGCCATCCATCTTTGTCGGTGGCGAATCGGCGGGGGATCGCCACCCAATCGGTCCACCCGCTTTCACCCGCCAGCCATTTCCCGATCGGTGCTGGCCACCTTGCCTCGGTGCGTTCGCTGCATCGTGGCCGGGTGTCGTTAGGTGCTAGATATAGCCTGCCCCAATTGCTACTGCTATTTCTTTCTTGAATCGGGTGGAGCGATACGTTCTCATTGGGGTATCGGCAAAATCTTTTCTCCTGGAGGACTCGTCATGGGTAGACCAGCTCGCTCAGAACAATTTGTCGCGACGGAAATCGGGATTGTTCACACCATCCAGCGGTGTGTTCGCAGAACTTTTCTCGCCGGTGTCGATCGTGGCTCGGGAAACGATTATTCCCATCGACGTCAGTGGATCCGCCGCCGACTGGAAGCCCTCGCGTCGGTCTTCGGTATCGACGTGCTCAGCTATGCGATCATGAGCAATCACATGCACCTGGTTTTGCGCAACCGCCCCGATATCGTCGCCGCCTGGTCAGACCGCGAAGTCGCGATCCGCTGGCTGCGGGTCTTTCCCGGTCGCAGGATCGAGGATCACCTGGCCGAGCCGACCGAAAACGACGTCAACCTGCTGGTCAACCAACCCGAGCGAATGGTGGAGATTCGTCAGCGGCTTTCGAACATTTCTTGGTTCATGAGTGCCTTATCCGAGCCGATCGCCCGGATGGCTAATCGCCAGGACGGCTGCACGGGCCGGTTTTGGGAAGGTCGTTTCAAGGCTCAGCGGCTGGTCGATGAAGCGAGCTTGCTAGCCTGCTCGATGTATGTCGACCTCAACCCGGTGCGAGCGGCGATGGTGGCCCAGCCCGAAGAAGCAGAGCACACTTCGGTCTACGACCGTTTGCAAGGTGAACAGGGCGATTTGATCGATTCGGCGGCATTTGACCTAGTGCCTGTCGACCCCGAGTCCGCTGGCAAGGAACTCCGTGAGACGCCGCAAGAGGAACTGCTGGAGCGGCAGCAGAAGAAGAAACGCTGCCCCACGGGCCGACGGATCCGCCGTGACGCTTGGCTGGCTCCGTTGTCGCTTGATTCTCAGCTGCTGTCCTCGGAGCCACAGGTTCACACCGATGGGGTGCGTGCCAGCGACAAAGGTTTTCTGCAGCTCGGCTGGCGAGACTACTTGGAACTGCTTCGTTGGACCGCCCAACAGGCGGTCAGCGATGCGGTCAGCAAACTGCCGGATAAGCTAGCCGAGAAGTTAGTTGCGATGGGGATCGAGGCATCGATGTGGCGCGATCTGGTCTGGCATTTTAAGAAATACTTTGGGCGGAGTACCTGCGCGGGTTCGCCGGCGGCGATGGCGGCCGACGCGAAGCGATGCGGGCGTAGCTGGCACCGCGGTCAGCGGATCGCCGCGACGTTCTTTGCCGTCGGGTGATGAGCACGTCAGCGGCAGCGATCAGATCCATGGCATCTCGGCACCGTCCGTCTATACCGAGAATCGGAAGGTAGCCATTCCAATCGGTGCCCATTCCAATCGGTGCCAGCCATCATT
>SKZY01000349.1 GCA_007127095.1 Planctomycetaceae bacterium | reverse complement strand
GCAGTAGGACATTCCTTGACGCGCTTTCGCGACGAAATCGACGGCAACCGCGCGATCTATTCACACGACGGTGGCGAAGTGGTGGAGTTGCCATGAATCGTCTAGCGAATTGGGAAATGACCGATCGGCCACGTCCGATCGGTTTGCGGCGGAACTGCCGGGCAGTGGCCCGCTGGTTGCGTTTCGTGGGTGCCGGCGTGCTGCTGCTGCTGCTGCGCGGCCTGGTGGGATGTGGGCGAAATGGCACATCGTCGCCGTTTCGATCCGATGTCGCCGTGACTGTGCTGTACCAGGGGAAGCCGCTAGGCGACATCGAAGTCCGCTTGTATCGCTCCGATGTCGCTACGAACTCAGACACCACGACGGCAGCCGAGCCGAACTGGGTCGGATTCAGTGACGCCGCAGTTGTCGCCTACCTATCGCCAGCGGGTGAAGTGGCGGGTGACACGTCCGCGGCAGCCGCCCAGACGATTTGGCTGGTCGCGGTCCGCTCCGACGGTGACAGTGGTTGGACACTCGACCCACGGTTGGGCGACCCCGAGCGGTCTGGGTTGACGATCCGCTTCGCCGATTCGCCTGGACCGACGCCACTGAACCTGCCCGATCAGGCGATCCGGTCACTCTTACCAGGCAGCTCGGTTGCCTATTTCGTCACCCACGTCGGCATCCAACGCCGATCATTTGGGTGGAGTTACGAGCGCTCCAACCGACCTCGGAAAAGCTCAACGGTCACGGATACATCCACCATTTCGACGACATTTAAACAAGCGTTCACACCTCCTCCATCTACGGTTCCCGTTCCATTTGTCAAGAAAAAAGCTCGGAACGCTCAAATCGGACAGAGAAAATTGGCAGCCAGCACTTCGCATGTCCGCCTAGCGGGGGGATGCAGTGCTGCGCCCGTGGTTTATCTGCGTCCCCTCTGGCGGGCGGTGCAGTTTATACGTCATTCGCGCAGAGAGAAAAGGTATTGCCCCCTATTGAAGTACGTCATAAACTAGGGGTTGTCGACACCCCAGGTGGGGAGAGTTAATCGTTCGGACATAAAGGACTATGAGCAAACCGACTGTCTACATAGAGACTACGATAATCGGACACATTGCGGCGTGGGACCAGACTGATGTGTTCGTATATGCGCGACAGATCCAGTCGCGGAGGTGGTGGGCAGCTCGAGCCCGCTTCGATCTAGCCGTATCACAGGTTGTAATCGACGAGTGTGAGGCCGGAGACCCGATTGCTGCCTGCGAGCGACTTGCAATTATCGCTGGTATTCGTGTACTCGCTGTTTCAGAAGACGTTCAATCGTTAGCTGACGAACTGATTGGTCGCAAGGGAATCCCGAAAACTGAACCACGCGATGCTCTTCATATTTTCCTGGCTGCGGTAAATGGATTACAATACCTCGTGACGCTAAACTTCACTCACATTGGAAACGCTGAGACGAGGCTGCTAATCGAGCAAATATGCAAAGACAATGGATTCACTCCGCCCTTGATTTGCTCGCCGGACGAACTCTTAGGGATTTGAAATGACAAACGATGCCATAAATAACGAAATTCTTCGCATCAAGCGAAAGCTTGCGGCAAAATTCGACAATGACCTGTCTAGAATTGTTGCGGACACAAGATCACGAGAGACTAATGCCGTATCCTTGCCTTGTAGACCGTGGAAGTCCGAACAATCGGATACACCGAAGTCCGCGACGCCCCGGCCTTGATTTTAGAGACTTTTTCGTCGCGGCGAGGTGATCGCAAGCGTTCGGCGGCTTAGCGAAAGGTGGTGTGGGATGTCGGCTGACCTGACGAGCTACGTCTGCGAACTCGGCTTGGACGATCACCGTGAGTACCTGTTGGGCATCGCGCGGCCATGCGTTGAGATACTCACCGCGAAGGCGCGGGTGGCCAAGGGCTGCAGCAAGTTCGGCGGCAAGCCAGATCTGCCGCCGGAGTTCGAGTGGCCCCACCACAAAGCCGGCCCGTACCGGTTCATCGGCCAAGTCAACCTCGCCGATGTCCCGAAAGGCCCGCACGGCTTGCCGACCGATGGCTTGCTGTCCTTCTTTTACGTCCACGCCGAGGAAGGGGAGTCGTTCCCCGATTACGTGCGAGTCTTCCGGTTCGACGAGCCCGACACGCTCAGGCCAGTCGATCCGCCGGTGGCCGTCCGGTTGGGTGGGACGGTGGTGGTCAAGTTCCAACTCGGCGCGGACGTGCCGGATTGGCCGTGCGGCGAGGCCGTCAAGAAATGGCCGGTCAGCTACGAACAGCATGACGCGTACTGGCAGTTGCGCCGTAAGCTCCACCCCAGTGATCGATACCTCATGGGATACCCGCACAACAACACGCTGGCCTTCGACCCGACACCCGGCCCGGGGTGGCGGTCACTGCTGACACTTGGTTCAGACGATGATCTGGAGTGGTGCTGGCACGACGGCGACTGGCTGGTGACGTTCATCGAGGAAACGCGGCTGCGCGCCGGGGACTTCTCCTTGATCAAATCCGTTGCGGGCTGAGATCGCCGCCGGACCAGACGCTGCAGCAGACCCCGGCTGCTACGTGGAGTTCATCGCTTTGCTTCCTCATGGCGGGGCTGCTGAGCTTGGTTGTTCGTCGACTGATGAATTCAACGGCAGGGAAACTTCATTAGCCCAGCGGGCGGCACACGAACTGCCGGCGGCGTTAGCCGCCGGTGTCTGGTGCATTTCTGACCCCAGGCCGGCGGCCGACACAGCTTGTTCAACATTCGTCGAACCTCCGAGCGTATGCACGAATCGGCACCGACGGCGGCGAGCGGTGCTGGTCGTGTGATCGCTGCGCACAACTTCGCACAATGAGG
>SKZY01000346.1 GCA_007127095.1 Planctomycetaceae bacterium | reverse complement strand
GATCACGGCGAGCACCTCGGGATCGGGATAGACTCGACGGTGATCATCCCGAAGGGATACAAGCCATTAGCCGGGGGTTGGAGCGCAGCGACCACCCCCGGAGGAGAATCGCCCGACAGATAACCGACCCCGAAGGGGTCGCAGCGCGATGCCTTGCTGTCACCCCTTCGAGGTGAGTTCGCTCGGGACGCCGTTTTTCCGGTGGTATTCGCTCCGCTCGACCGCCGGCTAATGGCCAATGGTAAAAATCCCTTCGGGATACAGACGCTGATTGCCGGCCGATCGGTCAGGACCGGGTCGCAAAGGCGATTAAGCCGAAAGACACGTCAGGGGGTGCTTACCGATCAATTCTCATCCTCCGCGACGGCCGGTCTCATCGGCCACCGACGGACGGCCGAAGAAGACCCCGGCGACGATGAATGCCAACTGCGACGCGATGAAGATGCTGAGCCACTTCAAAACGCCTTCGGTGAACCCGTAGCTGTGCAACCCGAGCCCTAGCTCGTTGGTTCCGAAATAGCTCCAAGCCGTGACGATGTTGCCGCCGATCGCCAGGATGGCGAACCCGCGGGCACCGACCAAGGTGTCCCAGCGAGCGTGCAACATCAAGGCGTTCCAGATCACGATCAACAAGGCGCCGTTCTCTTTCGGGTCCCAGCCCCAGAAGCGGCCCCAACTGTCATCGGCCCACAACCCGCCGAGCACGGTGCCGACGAAGCTGAACAGAATCCCGAAGCAGGTCGCGCCGTAGATCGTGCGGTAGATCTGCCGCAGCGATTCCTGATCCGCACCGAGCCAACCGGCGACCAGATAGCGGATGCCGAGCAGGCCTGCGACCATCGTGGCGGTGTAACCGAGCGTAACCGTAATCACGTGGGTGCCGAGCCAGAACTGGGTATCCAAAACCGCTTGCAACACCGGCATCGTGTCGCCGGTGTTGAGGGCCAAGCCGTAAGCGACCAGCAACGCCAAGACGCCACTGCCGGCGGCCAAGAGGTTCCCTTCGCCGAGTCGGAAAATCCTCTCTTGGACCACGCCAAAAATCACTCCTGCCCAGCCGATGAAGACCGCTGAGGAGTAGAGGTTAATCACTGGGGCACGGCCGGTGATGATGATCCGTGAGAGCAAAACGACGGTGTGAATCGTCAAGGCGACCAGCAGGATCCCCCAAACACTCGAACGCAGCTTCGGCAGGTCGGCCATCAGATAAATGCAGCCGAGAATTAACGCCACAATATAGAGCAGCATCGCTACATGGGTTGGACTGTTCGATTCGTCCCACCGTTCGAGTGCGACCCGCCAGGGCGAGTAACCCGACGTCGACACGTGGCTGACCGCCACCTCGCCCACCGCGGCGAGGTGTTCGTCGACGGCACGGTTAAACATTTCCGGGTCCTTGTCACGGTAAGCGGTGATCATCTCCGAAAAGGTCGTGAGGCCGATTCGATTGGGCGGATCGGCCGATCCGCTTTCTACCGCCGAGGCGAAGAACGCCGGCGCGAAAGCCGTCCACTTCGGCATGTCGGCCGCCAATTCGAGTTCATCCTTGGATGGCGGGATCAGTCCCGGTGAGGTCATCTGCTCGATCGCTTCCATCCGGTTTTGCAATTGCCGGACGGCAAACATCCGGGCCTGCTGTTCGGTAATCCCCTCGGGCAGAAACTCCTTGGGGATTTCCTGGGGAACCGGCATCCGGAACGCCGCGGCGGTCATCGTGAAGGCCCGAGTCCGGCGATCAAGTTCCAGTAACTTCTTGTCTTTGAACGACTGTTCGCGATCGTCTTTCCGCGACGCCGCCTCGGTCAATTCGGTAAACCGCTTCAACTGATCGCGAATCTCGTTCAACGAAAAGAGTTTGCTTTCACGACGCGGCAGGTTGAGTTCGTCGCGGACTTCACTGGCATCGACGCGGAACATCGGCAGGTCGTTGAGCCGATCGTCGTCGATCGCCACTTCCATCAGCCACGACATCGGCGACAGCTTACGGTCACCGTCGACGCGGTCGCGGATCGCCCCCGGCGCGTCCTGTAGGTTCAGTGACGTCTTGTTGCTGATCGCCTTGACCATCTGGTTGGCGTAGGCTGCCAAGGGCATCACCCGGCCGCCGAACTGAACCGGAATCTTGCCGGCGGCGTGCAGATCGAATTGACGGTCACGTTCGACCGGACGCATCCGGTTCATCACGGCTGGCCAGGGGACCAGCATCATCAGCGCCAGCAACCCGGCGACACCGACTGCCGAATAGACCGGCCATCGCGAGACCGCGGTCGAATCCGCATCGTCGTCGTCCGCCGTCCCGCCGGATGCCGCCGACGCCTTGTCGCGGGCCAAACGTCGCTCCTGGGAGCGGCGGCGGACAAAGCGTCGCAGCGTGCCGCCGAAGTGGACACACATCCCCAGCGCCGTGATGCTGCAGGCGACATAGGGGATCAACCATCCGCTGTTCTGCACGATTTGCAGGCCCGTCATCTCGACGCCGCTGGGCAACCGAGTGTAATTCGATTGGTAATAGGTTTGCCCGCGGTAGCGAAGCGGGTTGTTCATCCAGATCTGCTCGCGGCGGTCCTCACCCGTCTCGGGATCGATGATCCGTACGAACGAGCGATAATCTCGCGGTGTGTCTGTGCCGCTGTAATCGACCCGACGAACGTCGCTGAGGTGTACCCAAAACGGCTTCGGCGTGCGGGCGAATCGGAGACCGACCTGGTAGTCGTCCTCATCGATCGTCACCGTATCGAACTCGTCGCCACCACCGGACCCCGGGGCGAGCGTTTCACGATCGGAGAACCACTGGGAAATCAGGTGGCGACCGAGCGACTCGCCCGAATCCTTGTCGACCAATTCGACATATGCGGACGCCAGATTGACTTCGCTGCTGGTGCCGCCTGCCCCGGGCGTTTCGACCGCGGCAGCCTCGGTACCGAGCCCCCGATCGGCCGGGTTATCATCCTTGTCGGGCGCTTTCAGTCGCGAGTTGTTGAAATAGTCCAAGACCCGCACGTCGACCGGCAGCGTTTGATCACGGATCAGTTCGCCCGACTTGGCGGCTTGTCGCAAACGCTGGGCAGGAATGGCGACGAACCGTTGCTCGTCGTCCACCTCTCGCATGAAGGTCATCTCGACCTGGTCGAGGTTGACAAATGAACTGGCTGACTGTCCTTCGATCAACGACAATCGCTGTTCGGTCTGACGGTCGCCGAAGACGAATTGGCCGACCATCAACAGGCCAACGCCGAAGTGCAACAACACGTTGCCGCCCTGCTTTCTGAACACCATCAAACAGCCGACCAGCAGGATCAGTCCGGCACCGATTCCCTTGGCCAATTGCCAGACGATCCGCAGCCCGGGATCGCCGATCCGGTAGCCGGTCGTCAGCGTGAAGACGAGATAGGCGGCGAGTCCGACCGCGGCGAGGCCCCAACTGACCTGCAACGCCCTCGTCTTGGCGGTCACCGCCAAGCCGACCAAACCGATCCAGGTAGCGCCCAGCGTGCCGAGGCAGATCGCCCACAACCGCTCGTAGCTCATCGGCGGTTCGCCCTGCAAACCCTCGCTGCTCTGTCCCGCCATCACGATCGCCGCGGTGGCGAGCAGCCCGGCGGCGATGATGCCGAGACCGCCGTACAAACGCGTGCCGCTGGCATGAATATGAAACCGGGTCACCTTGGCAGCGACCAGATTGATCAGCAACAGCAACCCGACCAACGCCCCCCCGGGGATCGGGAACTTGCCAGGGATCGGCTCGGAATGCATGTAGAACGCGTTCGGCACCAAATCCTCGAAGTGCAGCATCGCGATCCAGCTGGTGAAGTACCGCTGTTTGACCTCCAGCATGTTCAGATGGTGCTGGGCGAGGGTACCGGTAAAGACCAGCACCAAAGAGATCGCGAACAACGCCACGGTCAACTTCAGCGACCCCAGCGCGACGAACAGCTGGGAAGCCAAAGCCGTCAGGCTCAGCGACGACTGGTCGGTCGCCGAGGAGGCCAACCGCGACGGGGAGGATGCCGATGCCATGGTGATGTGACCGAGAACGGGAGGGGTGGGTTTCAGCCGAACGAGTGGGTCGGCCGCGGAGGTGGGTTAACGTAAGTCTACTCGACGAGGCTGATCGATTCGAGGAACTCGCCGATCCGTTGGCGCTCTTCGCCCAACGTCTCGGCGGGTCCCGTCGCCTTGATGAACAGACTCATACCGTCTTCGAGCGGCACGATCGTGGCATCGATCGCTTGAGCATCGTCGGCGCCGTCGGCCGGTTCCAAAAAGAACCGCTGACCCTGACGACCGCTAACTTGCAAGTCGACCGCCGCCGCCAGAGCCGCATCAACCACGTCGGCCGGTGGCTGTTCCCCACGGACCTGGCCGATCCAACGATCGACGTTGCCGCGAACATCGCCTCCGGCCGGGATGATCGTCAACTCCGCCGGCCGCTCGGCTGGACCGATATTGAACGCGGCCAACCTCATCATCGACATCTTACCGTCACGCCAGCCCTCGGGCACGTCATACTTCAGCTTGTCCGAGTTCGCCGATGGCGAGGCAGGCGAACCGCTTGGCGACGGCGGAGGGACATCTGCCGCTGGCCGACCGATCGGTGGCGCTGACGAGCCGCTGGGTTGTCCGGCCATGCCTGACATCGGGCCTGCCATCGCGCCGGGACCAGCGCCGAGTTCGCCGGTCAGGTCGACCCAAATCGCAGGTTCATCACCGTCGATCCCAACGACCTCGAACGGCTCGCCGCCGGCCCAGGGCTGGTCTGAATCGGCCAGGTCGAGTTGCCCCCGCCAACGGTTGACGTTCATCGACACTTGGTCATCCCAGCCGCCTGATTTCGGCAAACGGCTGATTGCTAATTCGAGTTCGCGAGTCGGGGTGTCGATCATCAGCGTCGCTTCTCGCATCGGACGAGCGGTGCCCAGCTGCCAGCCGGCCGGTAATTCTTCCAAATCAGGTCGGCCATCGGCAAAGGTCAAGTCGCGGAGGAATTGACGGATCGTCGGGGCGGCGTATTCGATCGCATCGTCGGGTCCGACCACCTTGAAAAACCAAACCTCCGGCGCCTGCGGTACGATCAAGCCGAGCATTCGATCTTGAGCCACCAACACCTCGGGAACGTCCATCCGGATCGAATACTCGCGGATCGGTTCGGGGCGCTCACAGGCCGCGGTGAACGCCACCAACCAGCCGACCAGCAGCATCGACCGCCAGCCGATCGGCCGTTGTGTCGAACCTGCGAACTGCCGTCGCGGTGTCGGAGTGCCTGCGTCGGGCTCGCGAGCGACGACCGATCGGGTGTCTGCCGTAGCGATGCTCGCAGAGACGGGAGAAGCGATACGACGCAAAGAGTCGGCTGCGAGTGGATGCAGCGAGCGATTGGCGGGGTGGGGCATTCGGAGGGGGCTCTTCGAGATCCAGCCGGTGGCGGGCAAGATGATTCGTGGGAGGGACAAAACGGAACGGGGACAGCGCGGTCGCGGCGCAGCACGGCATCATGACCGACCGCACCTCTTGATCATACCACCAGTTTGCTCGCTGCCCCATGCGACCGTGACCGCCATGCAGCTCGCTAGTCCCGCCGCGATAGCGAGTTTTTTCGCTCCGCTTTTCGCGAGCAGCCGACGACCGCGAACGTCGGTGCCTAACGGTAGACAACCTGGCACTAGGGATCAGCGATTCCGGTCGCCCGTTCGGCAATTCATTTCGCTTTCACGTCGCCGATTACAAGGTCTAGTATTCATCGCCGCCGTGGGGATAGAATACTGGCGGATTCGCCGATGTGAAAAACGGCTCCGTTGTTCAATCCGGTTAGTGGTCCGGCCGCTGCCCGTGATCGTCCCTTTTCTGTTCGCTCAGTTCACCACGGATAATCGATGAGATACGCATTTCGTTTGGCGGAAATTCTTGGCCACACTCCGGACCGGCGGAAGCGACCCGGTACGATCAAGTCGATCGTGGAACACACCGGTCTCGATCGACACCAAGTCGCTTCGCTGCTGAAGAACGAGGCCAAGTACATCCCGCTCGAAGCGCTGTCGCGACTCTGCGATTACCTGATCGATCAAGGTTACGCCAGCGCCGACCAGTTGCCGGGCGCGCTGTTTTCGGTTCAAGCCGAAAACTTCTGGGAATTGCTGGCCCGCCGTGGCGATGTCGAGATCTGCGTCGGCGTCCGCCAAGGCGAAATGGGCAATACGCCCGAAAACGCCTGGATCGTCGCTTCCGACTCGGTGCTGATCGGCGAATTGCTGAACGGCGTCTCGACGCTCGGTGGGGCCGCTAAGCACGCCAAACAGAATGTCTCGTTGCCGCCGGGTGTCGAGCAGATGGCACGCGACATCCCGACTCCCGATCGGTTGCAGCAGACGTTGGTCTGGAGCCCTGGACAGGTCGAGTTTGCCGATGCCCGAACACGGGCTGAAAGCGTCTTTGAGGGATTTGCAGAAGCCCAAGGTGACCGGGCGTTGATCTGCATTGGCAGCGTGAAGAGCAACCCCGTCGTTGAACTCGTCTTCGCCGACGCTTTCGGTTGTTCGCCGTTCGTCACCGAAGATGATGTCGATGACACCTCGGCGCGGGCTTGTCCGTTCTTTCTCCGGTATCGCGACCACGATCCCAAACCCGACTCGGCCTCGGCAGGAACACGGCTGAGCAAGAATGAGGACGCCCCCGAACCGGGATTCTATTACGAAAAGGACGACGGCACCTGGACCTGGGCCGGCGGTAGTGGGAAGGATACCGCGTTGGTCTTTTATCTTTTTCGCGAACCGCTCGGCCGACTCGACATGGTACTGAGCGGCTTTTCGGGACGAGCCACCCGACTGCTCGCCAAAACGCTCGCCAACCGGGGCGATGAGTTCTGGCCGCCGGTCTACGAGTCCGGCGGGATGAAGATCGGTGCCTACATCGTCCAGTACGAGGACGATCCGTCCGACAAAACCCGCGATTCTCTGCTGCAGACCCATGAAGCCGCCGCAGCCAAGATCACGCCGCTGTCGACCGAGGCGATCGCCCGCCGGATGGCCCGCTTGTAATCGCGATCGGCAAGTTTTCTTGGTGAGGCTGGCGACCATTCGCGAGCCGCACGGTATCATGGGCGAAGCTGTCAAATGACCTGCCGAGGGAGACCCATCATGCCACTGTTCGAGATCGAAACCGACTCCCACATCATCATCACCTGGGCCGATGACGAAGCTGCGGCTCGGGAGGTTGTCGTCGACGCCTACCCCTACGACGCGGTCGTCCGGCTGACCAAGCGTCCTCGCGATACCTGGGTGATCAGCAAAGGAGCCTTGGGACTGACCGAGCGGACGCTCGACCCCTGTGCGATCGCACGGGAATGCTTGAGTAAGTCGGCGGGCGACAAGGTCAATGCGATCCGCCTGTACCGCATGGAAACCGGCAGCGATCTGGAGAACGCTCGCCGCGCCATCGAGTCGAACATGGTGATGGGCTGGTAGGTGAGCCCCCGGTTACCGCCGCCCACGCCAGAAACGTCGTCCTGGCCGCTGACCGTCGGACTGCTGGCCCTGATCCTGATCAGCGGCTGTGACGGTTGTCGCGGTGGCGGTGACGACGGTTCCGAAGACGGCTCGGCGCCTCAGACCGAGTTCACGTTCGGCGGCGCCAAGCCGATGCCGCTCGGACCGTCGCCGATCGAATCGGGGATCAAGCCGGGACATTGGTTCAGCCTCACCGAATCGATCCGTAGCAACCGCGACGACCAACGCGGCGTGCTCCGTCATACGGTCGAAGTCTCATCGGCAATGTCTTCAGGACTCGGTTCGGATGAATCGTTTGGCGACCAACGAGAACCGGAAATCGATCGACTGACCGTATCGAGCGAGCGAGGAGCCGTCCTGCCGCGGCTGCAGACACGCCGCCTCGACGCTCGGTTGCCAGCGATCCTGCCAGCTCGCTACGCCAGCGACGCCCGAGCCTTTATCAATGGCCACTTCCTCTCGGCCACTTCATCGATCGCGATCGAAACCGGACGCGGCCCGGTCAATCTGCTGGCGCCCCAGGAATACTTCTTCGTCATCCTGACGAATCGCCCCGAACGATTCTCGTCGCTGCAAACCGCCGATTGGGTCCGTGACCGCGGCGGCGACGATTCGCTGTTGACCGAGTCGCCGACCCACTTTCGGCTCGTGTTCCCTCAGGGCAACGGCGTGTTGCCATTGTCCGAGACGATGCTCGATTGGACCAGCACCGCCGTCCTGTTATGGGATGACCTGGAACCGTCAGCACTGACTTCGCAACAGTGGCGAGCGATCGATGATTGGGTCCACTTCGGCGGTCGGATGATCGTCAACGGCCCGGCCGGCGGAATCGAGTTGAACCGTACCGAACCGGCGCCGCGACTCCCGATCGATGTGCAAACCATCGCCGAACTCGATCCACAGGCGGTCGAAGGTTTACTCCGGACCTGGACCGTCGAAGGAGACGACACACTCGAACAACAGATCGCGTTGGCCAACCAAAGGACCGGCCGGCTCTCCGCCGAGGGGCCTCCGAGAACCGCGGCAGCGTCGCTGCGCGGCTGTGAAGAATTGGTCTGGTCCCGGCCGACGGGTCGTGGGCGAGTTGTTTTGACCCGCTTTGATCTGACGGCCGATTGGTTGATGGGGTGGCGGAGTCGCGACAGTTTCTTCAATGCCGTCCTGCTCGGTCGCCCCGGGCGGAACCACTCTGCCACCGCGACGGCTGCCCGCGTCCCTCCCGCCATTGTTTCGCCTGACGGTTCATCGCCCATCGATGGGGCCAGATTGCCCTTCGATGGGGCCAGCATGAACACGTCGTTTCGTTTGCTCGCGCGTGATGGCCGACTGCCATCGACCGATCCCGATCCGGCCATGACGGTCGATGAATTCTTAAGCCACCCGATTCAAGGCCTCGGCGGTTGGCGAGACGACAGCGATTTCGCGACGCTCGCCCTGCAGACACTTCGCGAACAGGCCGGAGTCACGATTCCGCCCCGCGGCTTCGTATCGCGGTCGCTGGCGATTTATCTGGTGATCCTGGTGCCGCTGAACTACTTGCTGTTCTGGTCGATCGGGCGACTCGAATGGGCCTGGTTGGCGGTCCCGCTGATCGGCTTCGTCGGGGCGCTGTGGATCGCGCGACAAGCCAGCCTCGACCTCGGCTTCGCGCGGAGCCGTACCGAAATCTCGCTGCTAGAGATTCACGGCGATCACCCGCGAGGCCACCTCACCCGCTTCGGGTCGCTCTATAACTCTCTGTCTCGACGCTACGACATTTCGTTCGATTCGCCCGACGCCGCCATCTTGCCACTGGGTGCGCTTGGGCAGGTCCGGGTCGATGCCGAGGAGCAACGCCCCGCTACGCTCCGCCACGGTTACGGCCCTGGGCCAATCCTGGGTGCATTTACTGTGGCATCGAACCGCGCGCGACTGTTTCATGCCGAACAGGTGATCGATCTCGGCGGCGCGATCCGCCTCGACAACGAACTGCTCCGTAACGATAGCCGATTCGACCTCCGCGACGCCTGGCTGATTCAAAAGGATGGCGATGGCGAGGTGAGCGTTGCAGCGATCGGCGACTGCGATGCCGGTACGAATCATCGCCCGCGTTGGCGGACCGGCCGCGATGCCGCGGTCCCCGCCGATCTGCCGCTGGATATCGATCGCTTGCTGACGCCGTTGGTTCAAACAACCGCCTGGCCGCGCGGCAGTGCGCGACTGATCGCCCGCTGCGAACAACCGCTTCCCGGTATGGCGATCGATCCTGAGCCACCCCAAACCGATGTTGCCGCGGCTGTGCTCGTTCACCTGCGAATGCCGCCACAGACGATCGGCGATGGCGACCTGAACCTGCCGCCCGAACCGACTGAAGACCCCTTGGATACGCCATGATCACGCTGACCGGCTTCGGTAAAGATTACGGCGACTTTACCGCCGTCGAATCGCTCGACCTGCAGATCGATGCTGGCGAAACCTTCGGCTTTATCGGGCCCAACGGGGCGGGCAAGAGTACCACGATGCGTTTTTTGGCTACCCTGTTGCGACCGACCCGAGGCAGCGGCGAAGTGGCCGGTTGCGATGTAGTCGGCGACCCGATCGGCGTCCGCCGCAGCATCGGCTATATGCCCGATAATTTCGGCGTCTATGACGGCATGCGGGTCTGGGAATTCCTCGATTTCTTCGCCGTCGCCTATCGGATCGGACGCACCGAGCGAAAGAAAATCATCGCTAATGTGCTCGAGTTGCTCGACCTGATGCACAAACGCGACGACTTCGTCAACGGCTTGTCACGAGGCATGAAACAGCGCCTTTGCTTGGCCAAAACACTCGTCCATGACCCTCCGGTACTGATCCTCGACGAACCGGCCAGCGGTCTCGACCCGCGGGCTCGCGTCGAGGTCAAGGCGCTGCTGAAAGAACTCCGTAAAATGGGCAAGACGATCCTGATCAGCAGTCATATCCTGACCGAGTTGGCCGATTGCTGCACCTCGATCGGAATCATCGAACGAGGCCGCTTGTTGATGCAGGGCCCGATCGATCGCGTCCATCGCCAGATCCGACGAAACCGGATCGTCGAAATCGAGTTCATCAGCGGCGGTGAGGCCGGACTATCAATCCTCCGCTCGCACCCGGCCCTGCGGTCGCTCGACCTGCTGCCCGACGCCGGCGATGCCCAGCGTCTGACGGCCGAACTCGAGACCGACGACGAGGGACTCGCCGACCTGATGCAAACGCTCATCGCCGCCGGCACCAGAATGCGGAAGTTCAATGACAAGGATCCGACACTCGAAGACATCTTCATGTCCGTCACCCAAGGACTCGTCACCTGAGCCGATTCGCTCT
>SKZY01000097.1 GCA_007127095.1 Planctomycetaceae bacterium | reverse complement strand
GGTGATTGAGTCAACCGCTGCAAATCGGACGATACGGCATCGCTGGCTAACGGCAGCCAACCGACGACACCGAGAACCCGGCGATGGCGGCGAGCGATATCGAGCAACGCTTCCGTCTCGCTGATCGATTGACGCGCCTGCACCGTGACAAAACCGTCAACCCCCGCCAGCTCGGCGACTTCGTCGAGCTGAGGGGTTTGAAAATCACGCCGCAGGACCGCCATCTCGGCGGTGATCCAGCCATATTCCTGCGGGGAATAGGACCACAGGTGATGATGGCTGTCGATCAGCACCGGGTCAGCCCTTGGCCTGTGAAAACAGCTGATTGACGAAGTCCCAGTTGACAACGTTCCACCAGGCGGTGACGTAATCGGCTCGCTTATTCTGATACTTCAGGTAATAAGCGTGTTCCCACACGTCAACGCCCAACAGCGGCATCTTGCCCAGCGAAACCGGGCTATCTTGGTTGGCTGTGGAGATCACTTCCAGCTTGCCCTTGCTGGCGACCAACCAGGCCCAACCGCTGCCGAACTGACCGCCCGCGGCGGCACCCAACGTCTGCTGAAAGTTTTCTTGGCTACCGAACGTCGAATCGATCGCGGCACCGATCGCACCGCGGTCTTTTTCACCGCCACCGGGGGCCATCATCCGCCAAAACAGCGAATGGTTCAGGTGACCACCACCGTTGTTCCTCACCGCCGTACGGATCGATTCGGGAACCGCATCGAGATCGGCTAGCAATTTGTCCAGCGGCATCTCTTGCAGCTGTGGATGATCGGCCAGCGCATTATTGAGGTTGTTGACGTAACCCTGATGATGCCGGTCGTGGTGGATTTCCATCGTCTTCGCATCGATGTACGGCTCCAGAGCGTCTTTGGCGTAGAGCAGATCGGGCAGGGTCGCGGCGGCCGATGCGGAACGGGCTGTCGCGCCGAACATCGCCGTCACGCCGGCGGCCCCGGCCAGCGTCATGATTTCACGTCGATTTAAGATACTCATGGTCATTTTTCGGTTGGGGGAAGGGAGGGGACGGATCGCGAGAGAACCGCTGCTCCGCCGCAGCACTCACCCGGTAACGGGAAAGCGGAAACCGGCCGGGCAACGCCCGAACCGACTTCCGGCGCGACCCATGATCGGCGGAACAGTTTGCCCATTGTACACAGGATGACACGCCGGTTGCCAACCAGGGCGATCACCCCATGCGATCCCACGCATAATGGGCGTGCGATCGCTAGCGTCGAACGAAGAGTCGATTGGCGGTCACGACCAAGGTGTTCAGCTCACCGACCCTGGCGGTGCCACGGACGACCACGACATCTTGTTTTTCCAGGCCGAACAGGCTTCGAGAATCGATTTCGACCAGCTCGCCTCGTGAGTCGCGGAACTCGATCACCGCCTTGGGGGCTTGCGCCGCCCTGCGTTTGCAAAACGGACAATTGTCGGCGTCATGTCCCTCGCCATGCCCTCGTTCGGGAAGCTCGGAGATCAGGAAAGACGCTTTGCCCGCTTCCCAGGGCTCGAAGTCGCCGGCGAAAACTCGGCCGACCACCGTGACCTCGGAGGCGGGCGGCGGGGACGTATCTTCGCTCGCAACCGCCTCGTCCGGCGGTGCATTGTCCGCCGTTTCGACAACCTGATCCGAACCGCTACCGCTGAGTTGCTCCATCAACTGCGTCAGCGACATCGCGGACGGCGGTTCTTCGGTAACCAGCCAGCTATCCCGCAGCGCGACGGCCTCCGGGTCGAGCTGTTCGGAGTTGCACCCCGCGACGAAGATCCAGCCGACTAGGCAGCAGACCGAAAGCGATCGAAAGTCAATCGGCATCATTGAATCGCCAAAAGGGTCCGAGAGCGAGTTGAGTGAACCACCGCCTGAAGTCACTCGGAGGTCGGCAGGTGAGACTTCAATTCGGCGAATGCGGCATCGATCTCTGCCTTCACGTCGGCGTAATCAGCCCCCTCCCCGCCGTGGATCTTATCATCGACGCGACCGAAGGCATCGAACAGTTGTTGCACCGCGGAGCCGATGGCAGCCAACGCCTCGTCGTCGACGCCCTGTTGTTTGGCCAACGAAACCAATTCTTCGAGTACGTGACCGACCTCATGGATCGGGCCATCGGCAGCATCGATGTCACCTTCGGCGAACGCCTGTTCGATCTGCTCACGCATCTCGTCGAGTTCGGCGACCGCTTCGGGGTAGTTATCCGCGTGAGCATGCTCGCCTTGCAGGCCTTCCGCCTCATCGATCGAGATCGGCGGCGCATCACTCGGTGTTTCGGCTTTGCCACCGCAACCGACGAACGAGACGGTCAGCAGGGCGGCACCGAAGGCGGTCAGCGGTCGAGTGGTGAAGTTCATTTTTGGGTCCAAGTCGAACGGGGGGCTGGGAAAGATCGCTCTCGGTAATCATCTTCGCGGCTATACGCGGTGTTGGCAATGTGAGTTCGATTCGAGACGAGCACTAGTGCTGAGCTGTCAAAAATTTGGGGTTGCGGCGTTAAGCCGCTTGCGCAATTTTCAGCCTGTGCAGATCCCCTTGTTTTGGCTCCACTCTCCCCTCTGCGGGGAGAGGTGCTGGGGGTGAGGGGCTCGAGACCCCGGCCCCAGGTCTGCTCGCTGCGTCCGAGTCGCCGCCCCAACTCTCCTGCTTGTCCGACAACCAATCCTGTGTCACCCGAAAGCCTGTGTCACCCGAAAGCCGTTGATTGGCTAGCCGTCGCGATCAAGCCTTGCGAATGAACTCTTCGGCGTAAGAGCGGACGTGTTTGCCGTTGAGGACATGGACGATCCTCAGTTGCTGCACCTGCTCATCGCTGAACGACCCGATCGGGACGTGAACG
>SKZY01000023.1 GCA_007127095.1 Planctomycetaceae bacterium | reverse complement strand
TGGCGCGATGAATGCAGTCGGAAAGAAAGCTGCCGCAACGCCTGCGATTGGTCGGAAAGCTTGATGGAATCGAAGCGAGCACCAAGCGTTTTTCGCTCGTCCTCGATTCCGGCGATAAGCAACTCCCGGGTTACGCTCGACTCGCGGGGCTCGTCATCGCTTTACCTGGGGCTACTGCCGGTCGCCAGCTTCGCGGCTTTCGGAATTAAGAACTCAAGCTGAACGAACATGGGGGACAAAAAAGAGACGGAGGTCGTTTTCCGCAACTGGCCCTACAAGCGGGTCATATTTGTGGGACAGGAAGCAGGTCGTGGTCTTGAAGGACCTTGCGGGCAAGTTCGATATGACGACGAGGGAACAACTGCTTCTTTCGCTCCGTCCATCCGTGAACAGCCTCAACCGTGTCATCCAACGAATGAGCACCATCTTTTGTTATAACCCAATGCACTGTCGCAAGCAGCTCCATTCCGTAGGGAGTTTCAAAACCGGAAATCAGGTTGGCGACACGGTCGAATCGTTCTCTCGTGTTTGGATGCGCATCCAGAAAGGCTTCCGCTTCGTCGATTCCCTGCTTTAGAAGGTTGATCGGTTTCTCGGGAGTATCTTCTCCGTCCGCGAATCCGATCGTGAAGTACCCTTCCAGCTTACCGAGGAGAAAACGAAGTGTTTCGGAGTATGGTCCGTAAGGCCCTTTTTGAAATTGCAATCGAGGAATTGGCTCACCTACCTCAACCAAAAAGTACATGAGCTTATGAAGCTCAAGCAGAGTTACAAATGGGTCCATTACACCTGCGAGGTAGCGGCGCATTAGTCCAACCACAGCGGCACGAGGAATCGTCAGCTCCGGCTTGGTTTTGTCCTTTACCATTTTCTCGGCCGACGGGGCGCCCGACGGTTCAAACAAGAAAACTTGAACGTCAAGATCAACGAAGGCAGCTTCGATTTTCGGACGTACTACGGACCATTGCAATCCACCGAGACCACACCCCAATGGTGGAATCGCGATTGATTTGATCTTTCGATCTTTTACCTCTTCAATTAGAGCCACAAGCCCTGATTCGATGTCTTCTATCTTGCTTTTCGCTCGCCAATGGTCCTTCGTTGGGAAATTAATCACGTAACGTGGATTGACAAATGTTTCATAGTCAAAAACGAGCAAAGTACCCGGACGCAACGAACCGGCGTCGCATGCTTTTTTGTACGCTTTGAAGTTTTCTTCAAATTTCTTTTTGAATTGCAGTGCGATCCCACGCCCCATAACGCCAACACAGTTAACCGTATTGACGAGGGCTTCCGCGTCCGCATTCAGAATGTCTCCACGAGCGATTTCAATCATGGCTTTTGCAATCTCAAAAGTACCAGCTATTTTCAACGCGAACTGGCGGCCGATGCTCGCTGGTCACGATCGCTTTGTTGGCGAGCATTAGTCTATTTTGGTCGAATACACCGACATGCTCCACGAGGGACCACGGAAAACAGTCGTGCATCAAGAATTCCGCTTGTTTTCGCTCTTGAGTCAGTCGTCCACGGAAATCGCGGGCGTTGACCGAATCCCAGTCAATTTTGTTCAGGTCGTCCTTTTGGTTGTAGAAATCTGCCGTATAGGAGCCAGCGTTGCTAGTCGAGAAAGCGATCGGTTTTTTCTGCCGATTTGCCCACGCTACACAAGCATTCATGTCCGCCTGCAAATGAACGATCGGCTCTTGCCCTCCTTTGTACGGAAGATCTGGGTGATTCTTCTTGTAAAAGATGTAGAGCATGATCGACCGCGGGCACAAATAGAACGGAACGTAGTCGCCGACCGTGGTGCCAGGAACGCATGTCACCTCAATCTCCTCAAGCCGACGCCGCTTGATGGTTGGCATTCCGACTACTTCACACTTGAAGCCTTGGTCCAGTCGCTGCCGATCAGACCAGATGGCCCCCGCACGAACAATCATTGGCAGATTGTCGATATGCGTGATGTGGTAGATCTTCGGATTGGACGGGACTTGATTCACACTGCCACGTTCACAAACGTCGTCCGGTAGCGACCGCCCGTGGATCAGCGGGTTGGGGAGTAGTCGGTGGCGTTCATGAAGACGGACTCGACTCCGCCTTCGATGGTCAACGATCCGCCGGCTTTCTGCTCCGAGGCGGCTCGGGCGGCGATCCAGGACGGGTCTTCACGAAATGCGGCGAACGATGCGGCGGCGGCTTCGCGGCTGGCGTGCGACAGGATGTAGACCAGCGTTCGCTCGGCGTCGGGCTGACCGTCGACCAACGACCAGTAAGCGATATTCTTCATCCCGTGCTTCTCGAACAACTCAACCGTGTGATCGCGAAACCGAGCGTGCAACGCTTCGAGGTTGCCGGGCGTGGTGGTGTAGGTGCGGAGTTCGAAAATTCGGTCTCCACTCTCCTCGGGCACGATGGTGGGTGAGAAATCGGTGGCCTGAAAGAACTTCGAGACGACTTTGCTGACCAGTTTCCCATCGACCTCACTCGCCCGGTAAGCCGACTGCCACTCGGGGTCGGCCATAAAAGCCTTCCAGGACCGTTCGCGGGCTTCCCGGTCGGGGTAGGCCAGGAAATAGGTCAGCTCGCGCTGTGGGTTATCGACCGGGGTCCAGTAACCGATGTTGGTGATCCCGTGCTTTTCGAACAGCTTGACCGTGTGGTCGCGGAAGCGGGCGTGCAAGGCGTCGAGTTTTCCTTCGGCGGCGTAATAGACCCGCATCTCGAATAGACGGTTATCGGGCTCGTCGGCGACGGCTGGGTTCCAGGCGGTCATGGCAATTGCGATTCCGGCGGCAAGCGCGAGTGGGTAGCGAGACATGGCAGGTCGACTCCGAGAAGGGGGATGCTGTTAGCGGGAGCGGGCGATTTTCGTTGTGCACGATCCACGCTCGTCAGTGTAAGGACCGCCCGGTAGCGGTGCGAGTAGATCGACTTGTTAAGCTAGGCGATGTCAGAGCCGCCCTTCCCTGCCCGCCAACATTACCGGAGCCCGCCATGCCGATTCACCCCCAACTGCTCAATCGCGCGATCGTCACACCGCTTGTCCTGCTGATCGCCTGCATCGCCATCGCCCGTCCGTCCGTCGCGCAGCGGCCCGAACCGCTCAGCGGTCAACAAACCGAGCAAATCGCGGTAGCGGCCGATTGGTCCGAGTTCAGCGGCGGCGATGTCGACGCCACCGCGGCGCTGCAGCGATTGATCGATCAGAGCGACGGAGCGGTCGAATTACCGCCGGGCGTCTTCCGGCTCACGCGCCCGCTCGAGATCGACCTGACCCAGCTCGGCTACCGTGCGATCCGCGGCAGCTCGGCGACGCGGTTGGTGATGGCTGGGCCCGGCCCGGCGCTGCGGTTCCGCGGCTCGCACTTCAAATCGGCCGACCCCGGCGGGTTCGCCGACCGGATCTGGACCGACGAGCGGATGCCGACGGTGACCGAAGTGGCGATCGAAGGGGCTCACGAATCGGCCGACGGCATCGAGGCGGCCGGGACGATGCAGCTGACGATCCAACGGGTCCACCTGAGAAAACTCCGCCACGGCATCCGCTTGATCGAAAACAACCGCAATGTGATCGTCGATTCGTGTCACATCTACGAAAACAGCGGCGTCGGAATCTATTACGACGACGTCAACCTGCACCAATCGAACATCACCGGCTGTCACGTCAGCTACTGCGGCGGCGGCGGGATCGTGTCGCGGCGTGGGAATGTCCGCAACCTGCACATCACCGGGTGTGACCTGGAGAGCAACATGTCGGCCGACACCGAGCCGACGGCGAACGTGTTGATCGATTGTCGTGGCAGCGTCTCGGGGACGGCCGAGGTCGCGATCACCGGCTGTACGATTCAGCACAACGACCGCGGCCCCGAATCGGCCAACATCCGAATCATCGGCCAGGGAGATCCGTCGGCCAACGGCGAGACGGCCGGTTGGGGCCACGTGACGATCACCGGCAATGTCCTCAGCGATGTCCAGACCAACCTCTGGCTGCAATCGTGCCGCGGCGTGACCGTGATCGGCAACACCTTTTGGATGGGCTTTGACTACAACCTGCGGGTCGAAGATTCGAGCCATGTCGTGATCGGCCCCAACAACTTTGATCGCAACCCGCGATACAGTTATGGCCGGGCGTCGCAGGCGAAGAACCGGTTGCTGGTCCGTGACAGTGCCGACTGCACGCTCAACGGCTTACACATCGCGCATGTGCATCACGGCGAAGCGGCATTGACGCTGCAAAACTGTGACCGGATGCACGTCACCGGGCTGACGATCCTGGACTGCGATCGGCCGCTGCGACTGATCGACGTCGACCGCAGCCGGATCACGAATTGTCTGATCCGCGACGATCGACCCGATCGCGACCGAGACGACAGCCTCGAATCGCGGTCCGCCGCGGTGGAGATCGAGGGCGGGACCGACACCGTGCTCGATGACAGCGTGCGTGGTTGAAGGTGAGCGGGTGAGATCGAACTTGAAATAATCGGGCACGCCGCGGGACCGCTATCTACACTAGTAGCGGTTCGGTCTGGTGGACCGCTAACCCCGCTTTTCGCCTGAGCTTTTCGATGACCTTCACACTGCTCGTCCTGGTCCTGATCGGGCTCTGGATGATGTCTCGTCTGCAGAGCGACCAACGGGCGACTCTGACTGAGTTGCGTCAATCGCTGTCGCAGGTACGCAGGCAATTACTGGAACTGCGGGACGAGGTCTACGAGACACGGCGAACAATCGCGCCGCCAACCGCCAGTGAACGAACCGCTGGCGAACCAACATCAGACGAACAATCCGCCGTTGAACCGACAGCGGAAGAACCGCCAGCGGGTGAGTCGCCAGCGGTCAAACCGCCCAGCAGCAAACCGACTCCGGCTGAGCCGAGCAGCGACGTCCCCACGGCTTCCTCCGAAAGACTCCCCACCGCCAAAATCATCGATCCCGACGAGCAGCCGTCGGCGGGCGAAGCGGGCCAGCGGCGACACCCATCGGGGATGCCGCCGTGGACGATCCCAGGCCGTCGATCGCCGATCCCGGTGCGACCCGCCAGCGATCCACCGCTGACCGCACGACAGCGTCCCATTCGGCAGGTAACACCGCGGACACCGAGTCGGTTCGAAGCGGCCGCTCAGGAATCATTGCAGAAGATCTGGAACTGGATCATCGTCGGCGAAGACCATGTCCCTCCGGGGGTATCGATGGAGTTTGCCGTCGCCAGTCAATGGTTGTTACGAATCGGCATTTTGGTGTTGGTCGTCGGCGTCGGTTTTTTCCTGAAGTACTCGGTCGACCATGGGATTTTGGGCGAAGAGGCGCGGGTCGCGATATCGGTGATCGGCGGTTTGGCGGCGATGGTGTTTGGGACCCGACTGCTCGGCCGCGCCTATCATCTGCTCGGCCAAGGTCTGCTCGGCGGCGGGTTGGCGACGTTGTATTTCAGCATCTTTGCGGCGGCGAACTTTTATCAGCTGATCGCGCCCACGCCGGCGTTCGTGGCGATGGCTCTGGTGACCGTGCTCGCCGGCGGGCTAGCGGTCCGATTCGACTCGATCTTGGTCGCGGTGCTCGGCATCATCGGCGGCTACGGCACCCCGATCATGCTCAGCACCGGCGAGGCTAACTTCATCGGGTTGTACGGTTACATGCTGTTCTTGGGGATCGGCGTGCTCGGCGTCTGCACCAAGAAAGGTTGGCCATTGGTCAACTATTTGGCGTTTGTCTGCACTTACGTGTTGTTCCTGGCGTCGCTGCGCGATTACACGGTGGCCGATTTTTCGACGGTGATGCCGTTTTTGGTCGCCTTCTTTGTGCTCTTCTCGACGGTCGTGTTCATCCATAAGGTTCGGGTCGGTAAGGAATCCGACCTGCTCGATGTGTTGGCGCTGTTGGCCAATGCGGTGATCTTTTCGGTTGTCGGTTATTGGCTGATCGAGGACGCATTCGGGCGACGCTGGACCGCGGCGCAATCGCTCGGTTTGACGATCTTTTATACCGCTCACGTCTATTATTTTCTGATCCGGCGGATCGCCGACCGATCGTTGTTGATCAGTTTCTTGGGGTTGGCCGCGTCGTTTCTGGCGATCACCTTTCCGCTGATCCTGTCGCGACAATGGATCACGTCGAGTTGGGCGATCCAGGCGTTGGTGTTGCTGTGGTTGTCGGGCAAGCTCGACAGCCGGTTCCTGAAAAACGCCTCACTGGTGCTGTTCGGAATCGTGCTGTTGCGATTTCACTTTCTCGACTTGCCACGTCAATTTGTCCTTGGGTCTCGCCCCGAAACACTTCCGCTGGCGACCTATGGCAGCCTGCTCTTCGAGCGGTTGATCACATTCGGCGTGCCGATCGCCGCGATCGCGGCCGCCGGTCGGTTGCTCAGCCGCCCCGCACCCGCGGGTTCGCTGGCAGTCGAACGGAGCCGCGACACCGCCGACTGGATTGGCGGCTGGATCGGCGATTGGCCGCTGTCGTGGGTGGTCCACGGCGGCGTGGTGATGATGCTGTTTCTCTACTTGAACTTTGAGATTCACCGCACGTTTGGCGAACTTTACCTACCGCTGCAACGGCCGATGATGACGCTGTTGTGGTTAACCTTATGCGGGTACTTTCTGGCGTTGTTCCTCCGCCATCCGTTCCAGCCGCTGCAGGCGTTCGTGGTGGTGGCGATCGGTGCGGTGATCGCCAAGCTGATCATCATCGACCTCAGCGTTTGGGACATCGGTCATCAGCTCTCCTACGGCGGCGATTACCTCTGGCACGACGTGGCGATTCGAACTTTCGACTTCGGGATCGTGATCGTGTTCTTGAGCGTGGCGACCGCCCTGGTACTCCGTCGGTCCGACGACGATCAAATGGCGACCTTCCTCGGTTTGGCTGCCGTGGCGATGCTGTTCATCTTCTTGACGTTGGAGACCAATACGGCGCTGGGGCATTACGTCCCTGGTTTGCGAGCCGGCGGGATTTCGATGCTCTGGTCGTTGTTCGCGATCTCGATGTTGTTGACCGGCATCGGTCGCGACATCAAAACGGTACGATACATCGGTCTTTCACTGTTCGGCATCGTCGTCTGGAAGGTCTTCTTCGTCGATCTGGCGACGCTCGACGCGTTTTACCGGATCATTGCCTTCATGGTGCTGGGCGTGTTGCTGTTGTGCGGATCGTTCCTCTACCTCAAGTATCGCGAAACGTTCGCCGAACAGTCGGATCGTAAACCTACGGAATCGCCCGCCGAACCGTCCTGATTCGAACGTTTTGTCCTGCCCCCCAGGCCGCCGGGTCCACTATGTCAGCCCAGCCGATATTCGCCCGTTCGCTTGCGGTTTGGCTCATCCTCAGCATCGCCCCGGCGGTTGCGGAACCGAGCGGCGGTGATGACTCGCGGCGACAGCGACGGATCGAATTACCCGAAATCGCCGAGTCCGAATTGATCTCGGTGACGCTCGATGACGAACTGTTTCGCGCCACGGCCGACGACTACTCCGACATCCGACTGGTCGATGACGAACTAGCGGCGGTACCTTTCCTGCTGCGAACCGCGGTCGAAACCCGGCTCGACACCCGACGACATCGGCTGGTCAGCGAAAGTCAGAACGCTCGTCCGCTCGACGACGGCGGACTCGAGATCGTTCTGAAGCTCGCCGCCGACAAACCACCGCTGACCGGGCTGCGACTCGTTTCGCCGCTGAGCAACTTTGAGCACAGCGTGCAGGTTTTCGCGTCGCCCGACGGCCAGGATTGGACATCGCTAGCGGACGACGAATTGATCTTCGATTACTCGCGGTTCATCGACGTGCGGCGCGATACCGTGTCGGTCACAGCGACCTCAGACCGCTGGATCCGGATCGTGATCGACGACGTGACCGACGAACAGGAGTCGCGATTGCTGGAACTGACCCGCGACCTCAGACTGGATAACCGCGAGGCGACGTCGCTCTCCGAACGGCTGCGGATCGATCGCAGACCGTTCCGGATCGACCGGATCGAACTTTGGAGCGACGTACCCTGGCATCGGGTTAACGCGATCCGCCGAGCCGAATTCGCCGTCTCCGACTTCCGTCTCGAACACGACCCGAAGGAGCGAAGATCGATGGTCGAGTTTCGGACCGACCGCCAGCCGCTGACCCGCGTGATGGTCGAGACCGAATCCCGTAACTTCCATCGGCCGGTACGACTCGAAACCGTCGCTCAAGATCGCCTCGGCGAGCGTTGGAATACCCTGGCCAGCGGCGTCCTGTCGCAACTCGATTTCAAAGACCTGCAACAGAGCGACCTGGAAATCGAGTTCCCCGCGACCCGACAGGATCGTTATCGCTTGGTGATCGAAAACGGTGACAACCCGCCGCTCGACGTGACCGCGATCGAGGCCGAAGGGACGCTGGTCGAGCTCATCTTCCTGGCCGGTCCCGATTCCGCCTACCACCTTGTCTACGGCGGTGATTCGTTGAAGAAACCGCGTTACGACACCGTCGCGATCACGGCCGCCTTGGAAGCCGGATTCGAACCGCAGCCGGCGACGCTCGGGCCGTCCGCAGCAGCGACGCTCAGCGACGAAGCGATGGCGATCGACTGGGCGGAACGGCTGAACGACCGCCGGATTTTGCTGGGCACGATCACCTTGCTGGTGATCGTCCTGGGATGGTTTCTCTACCACGCCGCCAAACGGGTCGACGGCATGACCGAAGCCGCCAGTGAACCGCAGCACGATGGCGGAGACGGTGTGGGCAAAACGACTTAGCATCGTGCGGCAAATGAGTGTCGCCTTTCGCTCCGCGAAAGTAGCGTTCTGGCGTTCTTTCGCGGAGCGAAAGGCGACTATTAAAATCCGTACGATGCTGAGCACCTGAGGATCATACGTGACGTCCAGCGAAACCGTTATTCCTTGTTCTTAAATGATTTACCGCTGTGAGCCGAGGATCGGGGCGAGCCAGCGGCGGAGGTTTTCGCCCAGGATCAGCCTTCGGTCGGCGGCGGAAATATCGGCCCCCAGGACTTTGCCCAATTCGGTACCGAGCGATCGCGATGGCAAGTGGCTGCCGAAAATGATCCGCTCGGCGCCGAGTTCCCGGACCGCCATTTCGATGAACCCGGCCGTGGGATCGAACCCCGACGTTTCGATCGACACGTTGGGACAATCTCGGACGGCCCGGATCCCGGTTTCCCATTCGCCGCCGGCATGGGCACAGGCGAACCGAACCTCAGGAAACCGCTTCGCCAATTCGGCCAGATCGGTCGGCGTCGAGACGCCGGGATGATCCTTACCGCCGGTCTTGAACCAGGTGTGCTGCATGATCAACCCGCCGAGTTCCGCGACCCGCGATACCAACCGGTCGTAGTTGGGATGGTTGCAAGGAAATCGGTTGCGATGGCCGCCGGGAAAGTAAACCCCGACCATCGGTCCGTCAGCCAACCAACGGTCGATCGCGTCCAATGAGCCGCGGACATCGCCGGGGTTCAGCTGGATCATCCCCAACAGCCGATCGGGCCAGGCTTGCAGCGGGGCGAGGATATCCTCGGGGTGCTCGGCGAGTCGCCTTTCGGTGGCCGGGTCGGCGGTCGCCAGCCCAACATGCAAGAAGACACAAAAGCGGCGGATCGCGGCCAGGTCGAGCGTCGGTATCGTGCGGCGGACATCGCCGATCAACCGTGTCCCGTCGGGGTCCGACATCGACGGCGTCAGATACGAGTCCCAGATCTGATAGCTTTCCAACTGCTGCCTCGGCGGCAGTCCCAGCCGTGGTGGGTGATCACCGGCAGACATCATGACTCGCCCTCCGCCGCGGGAACCCGGCCTGCGGCGACGGTCAATTCGCTCAACAGCCGACTCGCTCCGCCGCCGACCAGATGCCGAAATCGGTCGCGATCGAGACGCGATTCGTCGATTCGGATCAATTGCGATTCGGGGATGAAGAACGGCGAATGACTGCCCATCAACACCCGCCGACCGGCGGCGCCTCGAACCAACTTGGCGATCCCGTCGGTCGCTTCGACCCGGGCGGTGTCGAAGTAGACCTCGGGACGCTGCGTCAGCCGCTCGAACACGGCACCGCCGGGGCGATGGTTCAACAGCATCACGCGGGCGCTTGCGTGCCGAGCGAGCAGATCGGGTAGCGGACCGAGATCGACATCGGCGACCCGAAACCGAGGGTGCTGGGTCCGCAAATCTTCCAACGAGACGACGAGTTGCAACAGCATACCGCGAGCCGTCACGGCGGCCAGCAGTTGTTCGAACTCGGGGTGATCGAGCCGGTAATCGTGGTAGCCGGGATAAATACGAATCGCCACCATCCGATGTTGCTCACGACACCGTCGCAAGTCCTCGCGCCAATCGGGCAGCATCGGATCGACGGCGCCGACCGGCACCAGAAAGTTTTCAACTCCAATTCCAGCCCCGCCGACCTCGCGACAGGCATTCGCCAACCGCTCGTTGACCCCCGCGATGTCACGGTGCAACAGCGCTTCGAAGCTGCCGGCCCAAGCCTGCGTAATTCCCAGCGTTTTGAGATGGCGGACGAGCGATCGTGGCGAGTCGTGCCGAAACCGCCGAAATGGCCAACGAAACAGGTGTACGTTGGTATCGACGATCGGCAAAGTGTCGCTCCTGGACGCGAGCGGCTCGCCGTCCGCTTCGCCGGCGACATCATCGCCGCCGGTTTGTTCACCGCCTGCTGGTGATGCCGCGTCGGCGGGGCGACCGGCGACCACGGTAGCGGCCGCGGCGGTGATCCAGGCATCGCCCAACAATTCGCGCCGAGTCCGCTTCATGAGCTCGCCGAACCGAAGATGTCGGTCACGACCCGCGGCTCTTTCAAGCCGGTCAATCGTTCCTGCAAGCCGTTGCGTTCATGGAACAACCGTTGATGGTCGAGTCCAACGGCATGCAGCAAGGTGGCGTGAAAGTCGGGGACACTGACCGGGTTCTCGACCGCTTGGTGACCGAGTTCATCGGTTTTGCCATACACGGTGCCGCCGCGGACACCGCCGCCGGCCATCCAGGATGTGAACGCCTGCATATTGTGATCGCGACCGCTGAACTCACCACCGACCTTCTGCGACGTCGGCGTGCGGCCGAACTCGCCACCCCAAACGACCAGCGTCGAATCGAGCAAGCCGCGCTGTTTGAGGTCGGCGATCAACGCGGCGACCGGCTGATCGGTCCGCTGGCAAGCCGATAGCAACGTCCCCTTCAAATCGCTGTGGTTATCCCACGGCTGGTCTTCGAGGAAAATCTGGACGAAGCGGACACCTCGTTCGACCATCCGCCGGGCCAACAGACACCGCCGGGCATAGGAATCGGTCACCGGGTTGCCGATCCCGTAAGCGTCGAGCGTCGCTTGACTCTCATCGGCCAAGTCCAAGACGTCGCTGGCGGTCAACTGCATCCGCGCCGCCAGCCCGTACGACTCGATACGGGCGTCGAGCTCTGAGAACCCGGGGCGGTCGGCGCGGTGCCGTTGATCGAGGCGGTTGAGCAATTCCTCGGCGGCGCGACCGATCTCACTGGGCCGTTCGTATTCCGGGGTCAGGTTCAATACCGGCGCCCCGACGGTGCGGAACCGCGTCCCTTGATAGACGGGCGGCAGGTAGCCCGAGGTCCAATTCCGCACCCCGTTTTTGGGCAGCCCCAACGGGTCGTCGAGGACGACGTACGACGGCAGATCGGCCGATTCCGAACCGAGGCCATAGACGACCCAGGAACCGAGCGAGGGGTGCCCCATGAACAGCCGCCCGCTGTGAATCTTGTAGAGCGCGTTGTCGTGGTTGGGATGGTCGGTCCACAGCGAATGGATGAAGCAGAGGTCGTCGACGATTTCGGCGGTGTGAGGCAGCGCCGAGGACATCCAGATGCCCGCCTCGCCATGCCGAGCGAAGCGAAACGGGCTGGGCATCAACGACCCGATATTCGAAGTCGCGACATTGCCGATCTCTTCGACATCACCCGGAAACGATTGTCCGGCATGCTTGTCGAGCGCCGGCTTGGGGTCGAACAGGTCCATCTGGCTCGGCCCGCCGTTCATGAACAGATGGATCACCGAATCGGCCGACGGTGGGTGATGCGGCGGCTTGGGTGCCAACTCCGAACCACCAACGCTTGCCGGCTGCGGTTGATCGCCCCACAACCGGTCTTGGCGGAACAGCCCGGTCAGAGCGGCACCGCAGAGCGTTCCTGAGAGACTGGAAAAAAAGGAGCGTCGTGATGCTGTCGTTCGGTCGTGCATGGGATCAATCGATGTAGGAAAACTCGGCCGAATTGACGAAGGTGTGACAAAGCGTCGTCAGTGCCAACCGCAACACTTCGGCGTCGTCGGCCTCGGGTTGCTCAGCCCGCCAGAGCGAAGCGAGCGTCTCGAGGGTGTCGATCGCCTCGCCCACTTCCTCCGCCGTCGGCGATCGGCAGAACAGCGTCTGGAACGTGAGCCTGACGAGTGCCTCGTGATCGCCCGCCGTTTCGACCGCCGGAGCGGACTCAGCAACCTCCACGATCAACCGGGCGGCGAGGTCTCCGCTCCAGCTGTGTACCGATGCGTTGTTCTTCAGGATCAGCGACTGCAGCGATACCGTCGACGTCGAACGTTGGATGCAATTCGGCCGCATCTCCGGATAGTCGAACAGCGCCAACAGCGACGGCAGTTCGGTCCGCCTCAATTGCACATAGACGCTGCGGCGGTAGCGGCCGTCAGCGGCAGGACGTTCCATGATCAACCCGTCTTCGCGGACCGTCACCGGCGATGGCGGGCCGCCAAGCCGCCAGTCGAGTCGCCCCGAGACCGCCAGCAGTGAATCTCGCAGCGTTTCCCCGTCGAGCCGGCGGGGCGTCATCCGTGACCAATCGCGGTTGTCCGGATCGATTTCGAGTGACTTCGTGGAGGCTTCGCCCGATTGGCGGTAGGTCCGCGAGAGCACGATGCGGCGATGGAGCGATTTCAGACTCCAGCCATTATCGACGAAATCTCGGGCCAACCAATCGAGCAGTTCGGGATGGGACGGGCGAGCTCCTTGCAGACCAAAATTGTCGAGCGTTTCGACGATCCCGCGGCCCATGTGCAGCGCCCACACGCGGTTCACCAAAACCCGTGCGGTCAGCGGATGATCGGGCCGGGTCAGCCAGCGAGCGAAGGCGAGTCGCCGGCCGGTCGATTCGGCGTCGGGCCACGGCGGCTCGATTTCCAGCGGCGATTCGGGATCGCTCAGCACGGCCGGCACACCCGGCTCGACCGGCCGCCCCGGACGGTCGTGCTCACCGCGGATCATCACATACGTCGGCGACGGCCGACCGCGATCCCACAACGCCCGGATCGTCGGTGGCGGGACCAAGCGGGCTTGTAATTCGTCGAGCCGGGCATCGATCGGTCGCAGCCGATCGGCCAATTCGGGATGACGGTCGACCAACACCGCCTCGGTCACGCGCGGCTTGACCTGAAACTCGGCGATCGCCTGCCGTCTGGCCGTCCGCAGGTCGTCGATCTGCTGCTGCAACGGCTCGTTGATCGCCCGCCGCGACTCGGCCGCGGTCGGTGTTTCCAGATCCAACCGCCGCGTCTTCCAGCTCATCCAATCGTGCTCGTCGAACGCGCCTTGGAAAATCGCTTTGAAGCGATAGTAATCGCTGTGCGAGATCGGATCGTACTTGTGGCTGTGGCAACGGGCGCACTCGATCGTCAAACCCATCACGCCCGAACCGACGACGTCCAGCGCTTCGGCGATCAACCCGACCCGCTCGGGGACAAAGTTCATCGTCCGTGATCCGGTCTCGTCGACGCCCATCCGCAGGAACCCGGTGGCGGTCAGGTTGTCGACCACCTTGTCGCTGACCCGCGCCGGATCGCGATAATCGGCCAATTCGTCACCGGCCAGTTGTTCGTGCAGGAACCGATCCCACGGTTTGTCGTCGTTGATCGCGCGGATGACGTAATCGCGGTATTTCCAGGCAAACGCCCGGACCGGGTCCTCGGATTGCCCGCCTTCGGAATCGGCATAACCGGCGACGTCCAACCAATGGCGGCCCCAGCGTTCACCGTACCGGGGCGAGGCCAACAGCGAATCGACCATCCGCGGGTACCACTGCGGATCGTCATCGGTCGCCCACCGCCGCAGTTCAGCGACGGTCGGAGGAACTCCGACCAAACCGACATGGACACGGCGAATCAGGCGTTGGCGGTTCGCTTCGGGAGCGAAATCGAGCCCGCGATCGTGGAGCCGGCGGTGGATGAAGGCATCGATCGGTTGCCAATCAACGTTTCGATCCGTCGACTCAGCCTGGCTGCCAAGGGTCGCAACCGGCGGGACGACCACGCTCGCCGGTAACGGTCGGAACGCCCAGTGATCGCGATCGATGGATCCCCGCTCGATTTCGCCACCGCTCCGCTCGGTCTCGCTTTCCAGCATCCCGTCGGCGATCCAGCGGCGGAGCGAGTCGATCTCCGTGCCGCTCGGCCGGACGACGAAGTACTTCAGCAATTCGCCGTGTGGCGGACAGGCCTGTGTCTCGACCCGCCGGATCAGCGGGCTGGCGTCGGGGTCGCCGGCGATCGCCACGGCGCCGCTGGAACCGCCTTGGCGGAGTCCCTCGATCGTCCTCAGATCTAACTCGCCGCGACGCACTTCGGCCCCGTGACAAGCGGTGCAGCGTAACAGCAGAATCGGCAACACGTCGTGCTGGTCCGCCGGACGGGCGGCCGTCTCGGGAGGATCACGAAAGGCTGCGCCCTGATCGATCCACCGCCCGACTCGCTCGATCTCGTCGGCCGACAATGAATCGCCGTCGGGCGGCATCTCACCACTTTCGATGACCTCGAATAAAAGGCTGTGCCGGCGGTTTCCCACAGCGAAGATCGGCCCCGATTCACCGCCTTCGACCACTGCGGCAGCGGTCGACAGGTTCAAACCCGCTTCCAATTCATCCGCGTTGTGGCAATCGATACAGTGTTGGTTCAACAGCGGCGCGATCTCGTCCTCGAACCATAGCGGCCGCTCGCTGCCCGCGACAACCTCGACCGCCCCCGCATCCCGCGTATCCCCCGCATCCCCCGTATCCGCGGCGATGGTCGACGAAGGGTCACCGACGGCGAACCATCCCCAAATAGCGGCTGCGCAGCAGCAACCGGCAGCCCAGCAGAGACCGACGAACACTCGATCGATTCCCGTCGCGGCGGCTCGGCTCATGACCCAACCCATGCCATTTATCCCGATATTTTCGGCCCGTTTGCCCGCCTGAAACCAATGGTCACTGTAACAACTCCGGCACCGACGGGCGACCAAAATAGGCCCGCCGGAGCCGGTCGGCCGTCAGCTCGCCCGTCTCGACCGGGCTATCGGTGAGAGATTTCCCCTTGCGGCGTGGCCGATCAATGTCCTATGCGACAGCAGTCCGAACCGATGCCGAGAACGGACGCCACTTCGTGAACCCAAGCGTGCAGGGAGCGCACCATGTCAGAAACGTTATCCGCGGAGCAGCGGACCGGTACGGTCGAGCCACGGGATTGCTCGTTGGCGGTACTTGTTGAATGCGTCGTCTCCCCTCTGCTGCGTCAGCACTCCGCCCCGATCCTGTTCGAACTCGAAGTTCCGATCGATCTGATGACCACGGCCGACCGGTCACGGTTGTTCGATCTGGTCCACAACCTGGTCCGCGATTCACTCGAGCAGATGCCCGACGGCGGTGAATTGACGGTCACCGGTTGTCGAACGGCCAACGGGATCGAATTGGAAATCGCCGACACCGGCAACGACATCAAAAGCCGGGGTACCCGTCTGTCGCTCGCCGCCGCGGCGCTCGGTTGCAAGCCTCAGTGGCAGAACTGTCCGCAAGGTGGGGCGGCGGTGACGTTGGTCTTGCCATTCAGCGATACGGTTCGGAAAGCGGCCTGAGCCGCCATCAACCGATCATGCGTCGGACCGTATGATGCCATGCGTTCCCACGCGAAATGGGGCCTGAACTCACCGACGGAGCACGATGAACTCATTCCAATCGGCCCTGCAACCGTTCCGCGATGCGTTGCTGGCGATGCCGCTGTCGTCACGATTGATCGCGGGGATGTTGGTGCTGACGATCGCGATCGGTTTCGGTCTGTTGCTCAAAGGTGATGCGGCGATCGAATCGGAGTTCCTGTTCGGCGGCCGGTCACTCAGCGAGAACGAAGTCGATTCGGTTGAGATGGCGTTTAGCCAAGCCGGCTTGAACTCCTGGACCCGCGAAGGTCGCCGGATCCGCGTCCCGGTCGGTAACCGCAACGAGTATCTGTCAGCGCTCCGCCAATCCTCAGCGCTTCCGCTGGCCCTCCGCTCGAGTGTTCAAGAAGCGATCGACAAAGCGAGCCCGTTCGAATCGAGTCAGCAACGGGTGTCGCGGGAACTGCACGCCAAGGCCCAGGACCTGGGAGCCAAAATCAGCGCCTTCCCCGATGTCCGCTGGGCCAGCGTCGATTACGACCGCGGCGAACGGACCGGTCTGTCACGGTCGAGATCGCAATCGGCCAGCGTCGTCGTCTCTCCCGAAGGGAACGATCCGCTGACCAAGTCGCGGATCAACATGATCAAGGAATTGATCCGCGGATCGTACGCCGGAATCACCAGCCAGGACGTGGTGGTGATCGATACCAACGCGTCCCAAGTCGGTGGCGGCTGGGAGGACGAAGACCCGATGCTGCGGAAACGGCTGGAAGAGGAAAAGTCGTACGAACAAAAAGTGATGCGGGCGCTGATCGGCTACGGGCCGATCCGGGTCACCGCCCATGCCGAACTCGATCCGACCATGGGTGTCGAGAAAACGAGCCTCAAATACGATTCGCGCCGCGGCAGACTCGATTACCGCGACCCTACGAGCGACAACGACGGCCCGGATCGTTACGGCCCGGATCATCACGGCCCGGATCATCACGGCCGGGGGTCGGCCCCCGACGCCATCGGAAATCGCAGCGTCTCGCTCGAAGCCGATCGAACCTCGCTCCGATCGACCCACCCCGATCGTGACGATCCAGGATTGATCGGCCAACAGTACGAATCGTCGAGGTTGGCGGCGCTGCAGGTCAAACGCGTACGGATCTCGGTCGGACTCCCGACCAGCTATTACGAACGGGTACTCGTCCGTGACTTTCTACGTGACAACCCGCATCGGACCGCCGCCGACATGCCGCGACCGCCACCCGAACTGTTGGCCGAAAAACGGTCCGAGACCGAAGACAAGATCAAGGCCGCAGTCACGCCCCTGCTGCCCTCGCAACCCGTTTCGGACGAAGCCTTTCCGTTGGTCACGGTCTGGGATTACCCCGACCTCCCCGAACCGACTTTGGTGGCCCTCGGGTCACCGGCACAACTCCTAAACTGGCTGTCGGATTCCTGGTCCAAGCTAGCGATGTTGGGACTCGCCGCAGCGGCGTTGTTGGTCGCCCGCTCAGCCCTACTCGGAGGCGATACCGACCCCCGCGACCGAGCCGCCACTGTCCGGTCGCTCGCCCGAGACAGCGTGGGCTCAGATCGCCATCAGGAACCGGCTCAAGCGGCGGACGCGACAGCGGCGGGCAGGAACGCCGGCCCCCGTGCCGCGGGCGACTCACCGCGAGGTGAATTTTGCCGACTGGTCGAAACCCACCCCGAGATCGCCGCCGATGTGCTCCGAGCCTGGGTCCGCGAAGCCGCTTGATCGATGTCAGAGCGCCGAATCGCCGGCAGAAGGAACTGGAATCTACACCAGTCAAACAAATGAAACCCTCCATTGGGGGGGGTTAAATCTGTCTGCTACTCAAGTTGCAGCGTGAGCAAGGAAAGCATTTCGTCGCTTCACGACTTGTGGGGACACCACTGCGCAGAGGGGGGTTATGACATTGCACATTGCCCGAATCCGTCTTCCCTCCTCCGGCCGATTTCGACTATGACCGAATTCGAGGACGCCCGGCCAGACGCCTCGTTTCGGCCGCCGGGTCGGTAAATGTATCGTGATTTCGAGAGGTTCGATTCGATGGAGCGTGATCAGGTGACCGCCCTGCGACGCGTCGCCATCGTCCTTTCCAGCCTCCCCGAAACGATGGCCCAACGGCTGATCGCCGGCCTCGGGTCCGACCAACAACGGGCCGTTCAGATGGCGGTCGACGAGCTTTCGGATGTCGATCCGCTGGAACGCCAGCGAACCCTCGACGGCTTCACCACATCGATCCGCCAGGGCCAGATCGATTTTGGCGGCGATCACGATGCCGCCGAAATCGTCCTCTCCTCGGCGGCCAGGGACCGTAATCCGTCGCGGCGATTCCCCCAAACCTTCGATCATGGCGACGACCGATCGCCGCTCGGTTTCCTCGCCAAGGTCGATGACAACCTGTTGGCCGAACAGATCCGCGACGAACACCCGCAGACGATCGCGATCGTCCTGGCCGCGATCGCCCCAGCCAAGGCAGCCCGGCTGTTGCCCAAACTTTCGATCGCAGTCCGTACCGAAACGATGCGGCGATTGGCCAAGCTCGAACCGCCGGCGGCCGAGGTCGTCACCGACATCGCCGACCAGTTGAGGCAAAAATTGCCGATACACGACCCGGCTTGGGTGCATTCGGCGACCGGCGGGTCGAGTGAGTGGACCGAGCGCGCCACGTCCCGCGGCGCGGCGACGGCTGGACAAGTCGCTCTGCGCGCGATCATGGCAGAAATGGAATCACCCGCTGAAACGGCCCCGCGGTCCGCCTCCGCAGACACCCGCGACCATCGCGGACCCGCCGATTCCCAAGCAAACGGTGCCGCCCAGAACAACCGCTCGGCTCCCGCATCACCCAGCCCGCCGGAACCGTCCGCTGAGACGGTTCACCGTTTGCTGGTTTCCTCGACACCCGAACGACTCCGCGAAGCGCTGGCCAAAGTCGACGGCCGTCAGGCGCTGCTAACGCTCTGTGGCTTGCCGACGGCGACGGCCGAAGCGTTGCTGCAATCGCTGCCACGGCGGCAAGCCCGCCGGGTCCGTAAACAGTTGATCGAATTGGGAACGATCGAACTCCGTGACATCGATCGAGCCAAACGGGTCGCAGCTGCCGCCTTGGATCCGTCACTCGAAAACCTCACCACAGAAGCTCAAGGCGGCGCGAATCGAGCCGGAGTGAACACGCCGACAAAGAACTCGCGATTGGTCACCGCCGCCTGACGCGACGCCGATCGTGCAACCGCCGAACTCTGCGGTCGTCCCTCGGACGCCACCCCGTCCACTCCACACCACCCCGACCGTCCGCATGGCCAACATCCTCAAAGCCAACGATTCGGCACCGCGGCCGCAGCGTCACGTTGCCACCGGTTTGGCCGGGTTTAATCTCGACGACCTGTCGCGTCGAGCCAAACAGCAGTTAGACGAATGCCAACTTGAGATCGCGCGGTTGCGGGAAGCGGCCGAGGCGGAAGCCGAAACACTGCGGACTCAGGCTCATCAGCAAGGCCTGGCCGATGGCCGCCGGCAGGCCGCCGAGGAATCGGAGGCGAAAATCCGCCAAGCGGTCGATGCCCGCATCGGTGAACACGGCTTGGCCATCCGGTCGATGGTCGAGCAGATCGGCAAAGAACACCAGGATTGGATGCAGGGCTATGCCGATGCACTCGTGTCGACCGTGATCGCGGTATCCGAACGGGTGATCCGCGGGCGACTCGAACGCGAACGCGAGATCATCGCTCGCTGGGCCGAAGACTCGCTACGAGCGTCGCGGTCGGCCGATCGATTAACGGTCGCCGTCCACCCCGAAACGTTGGCCGAGCTCGGCCAGACACTCGATGAATTGTTGGGGCAACCCGGCTTGCCCGAGGAAACGTCCATCATCCCCGATGAGTCGGTCCCTCGCGACGGCGTGATCGTCCGACAAGTCGGCGGTGAGGTCGTCGCGACGCTGCAATCCCAGCTCGATTCCCTCCGCGGATTGCTCGAAGATGTTTGACACGTTTACCCCGGTCGAAACCGACGACGGCGGCGATAGCGGTTCCTCGGGCGCCTGCCACGCGCTGCTAAAGTCACCGCCGTTGCCCGCGATGGCCCCGCTGCTCGACCGGATCGCCACCGCGTCGCCGCTGTTGGTCCGCGGCCGTGTCGCGGCGGTCATCGGCGGCAACGTCGTCGTCGAAGGGATGACGGCGCCACTCGGAGCGATCTGTCGTATCGACCTTTCCGGCGGCGATCGCTGCGACGCCAAGGTGATCGGCTTCAACGGCGTCCGGCCGATGCTCGCTCCGCTCTGCGGCGCAAGCGCCTTCGCGGCCGGCGATCCGGTGACGTTGATTGCGGACCGCTTTCGGGTGCTTGTCGGACCCGGGCTGGCCGGCCGCGTCGTCGACGCCTTGGGACGACCGCTCGACGGAAAACCGCTGCCACGCGGATTGACCCACTTCGCCGTCGACACCCCGGCACCACTGTCGCTATCACGGCCGCCGATCGACGAACCGTTGGCGACCGGCGTCCGCGCCATCGACTCGATGTTGACCATCGGGCGCGGTCAACGATTGGGCATCTTCGCCGGCTCGGGTGTCGGCAAAAGTACGCTCTTGGGGATGCTCGCCCGCGGCACCGAGGCCGATGCCATCGTGATCGCGATGGTCGGCGAACGAGGCCGTGAGGTCCGCGAGTTCATCGAACGGACCTTGGGACGCGAGGGGCTCAGCCGCAGTGTGATCGTGGTGGCGACCAGCGACCAACCGGCATCGCTGCGGGTCCAAGCGGCTTGGACGGCGACCGGAATCGCCGAGTCGATCCGCGACACCGGTAAGAACGTGCTGCTGTTGGTCGATTCGGTAACCCGCTTGGCGCTGGCCCAACGCGAACTTTCGCTCGCCGCCGGCGAACCGCCGACGACCCGCGGTTACACCCCCAGCGTCTTCGCCGGGCTGCCGCGATTGGTCGAACGCGCCGGCCGGACCGAAACCGGCTCCATCACCGCCTTCTACAGCGTCTTGGTCGAAGGCGACGACCACCAAGAACCGATCGCCGATACGCTCCGCGGTCTGCTCGACGGCCATATCGTGCTCAGCCGAACCCTCGCCGGCGAAGCCCATTGGCCCGCGATCGATGTCCTGGAAAGCCTCAGCCGGTTGCAGCCGCACCTGGTCGATCGCCAGGTCGCCGCCGCCGCCGATTCGCTCCGCCGCGATCTCGCCGAGTATCGCCGCCATGCCGACCTGATCTCGATCGGGGCCTACCGTTCGGGGTCCAACCCGGCGGTCGATCGTGCCATCGCGATCCGTGAATCGGCCCGACGCCTGCTCACCCAACGGAGTGATGAGCGGTTTTCGATCGCTCAGACCCAGGCGGAACTGATCGCCCTGACGGCCAGCGAGACGACCCCGACTTCAACAACCGATCATTGATGCTCGAATTCCGCTTTCGATCACTGTTAGAACTCCGCCGTGGTGAGCGTGACGTGGCGATGTCCGAATTGGCGGCCACGATCGCGAATTTGGAAGAACTCGTCCGTCGTCGCCAAACGATCGATGCCGCCCGCCAAGCAGCGCTCCGCGACCCGTCGCTGACCCGCGTCGGGCGACTACAGATTCGCTCCCTACTCGACCAACAACGCTACCACCAACAATTGACAGACGCTCACGACCGCGCGATCGACGAAGAAGTCACAGCCTCTGCCGTGGTGCAGCGGTGTCAGGCCGCGGTACGCGAGGCCACGACCGAGGTACGGCGCTTGGAATTGCTCGCCGAAAAAGATCTTGCCGCCTCGATGATGCGGCGGGCCAAGGCGGAACAAGCGGCGATCGATGAAGTCGCTGCCCGCATCTCGCTCAGCAACGTGTCTCAACTCCGAGACTCGATGTCAGGCGTCAAACGGTAACGCTCGTAACGGTCAGGCGATGAGATGAGTCGCTTTTTCACGCTGTCAAAGGGTTTTCATTCAACAAGTTCTTGAGACCTGCCGGCCCACGGCTAACATCGAAGGGGTGAAGGGTGGCCCGCGGCGACGACGTAAATCAGGTTGTCGCAGGACGGCAACCGCCCGCTGCAGTCCTCGTTTTGCGGGTGAATGGCCGATGAGCGAAATGGGTCGATCGGTGATAGACGAAATCGATTTGTTGTTAGATAACGCCCGCTTGCGGGATGAGCTAGAGCCGTATGTCGACGACTCGCTGTGCGAATCCACCGGCGGCCGAATGCCGTTGCGGGTGGAAAATGAATACCTAGCATCGATGCTCGCTTGGGAACGCGCCCCGGCGATGCCGATCGCCCAGTGGTTCAACCCGCCGTTGGCATTGCCGCCGCCCGATTCGCTCGACGATCAAACTTTGCATGACGTGCTCTGGCGAACGATCCGCGAGCTCCACGCGGCCAAAATCGTGCTCGAATGCACCGATCACCTCAGCGACCGACGTCTCTACACGTTGATCTACCGCGATATCCTCCCCAGTTGTGAGAAGAAAGTCGATCTGCCCCGGAATTATCTCCACTGGCGGTGTCTCGACGATGCCGATGACGAAACCTGGCTGCGGTACTACGCCAGCCCGGTCGAGCGACGTCGCTGGCAAGAGGAGTTCGACGTCGACCCGCCGCCGAGCGAGGATCCTCCGTTCCCGCGTCAAATGCCGACGCGATCCTAGAACCCGCCATCGGCTGGCGGTGCCATCGTCCTGACGTCGACGAAATCCATCCCCGCTCGCCGGGCCGCCTCGATTCCGATGTCGGTATCCTCGAACACCAAACAGCCCTTCGGGCTTACGCCCAACCGCTTCGCTGCTTCCAAAAATACATCGGGTTCCGGTTTATGAAGCGCGGTATCTTCGGCGGCCACGATCGTCTCGAAATAGTCCCGCATCGCGATCCGGATCAACTGGTCGATCACGACCGACCGAATTCCGCCGCTCGCCACCGCCATCGGCATCCGCCGATGATGCCCGATCGCGATCTCACAGACCGGCCGGTTCGGCTCCACGTCGCCGATCGTCTCCAGAAACGCTCGCTCTTTTTCGGCAGCGATCGCGGCCACGTCGCCGACCACCCCCTGCTCCAACGAGAGAATCTCGATGATCTTGTCGGTCGGAATCCCACCCATTTCGTAAAATCGGTCTTCGGGAAACTCGATCCCGTGACGAGCCAACGTCGTCCGCCAAGCGACGTAATGGATCGGCATCGAGTCGGTTAGGGTGCCGTCACAATCGAAGATCAAGGCTTGGTGGGTCTGGTCGTAATTCATCAATTCATACTCGGGCAACACGATGGCGATGTGCGAACAAGGATACCTCTGCCAGGTCTGCGGCCAAGACGTCGAAACGATCAGCCAAAGCGATCTCTACCTGCGGTACGTCATCGGCGAAGTCGACCCCGAGGTGCTGCACACCACCCCGGAGCGCCACCTGCGGTGCAACCCTGTCTTGGCCCAATTCATCGATCACCCTCAATTCGATCCACCGATCGTCGAAGGCCCCTTCGACCGCCGAGGGCTCGATCGCGACTTCGCCGACCGACGTGCGGCTTGGGTGACCCGTGGCTTCGCCCGACTCGTTGAGCTGGAACAACTCGGCGGCGAAATCGATGTCACCACCTACCCACTCCCCGAAGTGCTGCAGCGGTATCGCTAGCCGACCGACCGGCGAACGTCCCCGGCCGCGACTCCGGCGGTTATGCTGATACGCCGCACCGACCCCGCACCCCCTCCTCGATCCACTCATCATCTATGACGAGCCCGTCCCTCCTGCTTACGGCCGACACTCTGTTGGCCCAAGCCGCCGTGATTTCGGAAGTCCCGGTCGGTTGGCCGATGACGATCCTCGCCGTCGGAATCGTCTTGGTCTTGGGGATGATCATCGGACTGCGGATGAACGCATTCCTGGCGCTGATCATTTCGGCGCTGGTGATCAGCCTGATGATCGAGGGTGACGCCGGCAGCCGCATCGACGCCGTCGTATCCGCGTTTGGCACCGCCGCCGGAAGCGTCGGTATCGTGATCGCGATGGCGGCCATCATCGGCAAGTGCATGCTCGATAACGGGTCGGCCGATCGGATCGTCCGCTGGGCAGTCAGCTTCACCGGCGAGAGCAAAGCGTCATTGGGATTGATGGGCAGCGGGTTTCTGTTGGCCATCCCGGTCTTTTTCGATACCGTCTTTTACTTGCTGGTACCGCTCGCCCGCAGCCTCCATCGGCGAACCCAAACGCATTACCTCCGCTACCTGATGGCGATCGCCACCGGTGGGGCGATCACCCACACGCTGGTGCCACCGACCCCGGGTCCGCTGTTGGTCAGCGCCAACCTCGGCGTCGAAGTCGGCCTGATGATCATCATCGGTACGTTGGTGGCCCTGCCGAGCGCCCTCGTCGGTCTCACGTTTGCCTACCTGCTCGACTACCGCATGCCGGTCCCGATGCGGTCGCTCGGACCCGGTGACGAAAAACGCCAACCGGTCGATGACCGCGAACTCCCTTCGCTCGGCGTGGCGCTGTTGCCGGTCCTGTTGCCCGTCGTCCTGATCGGCGCCGGAACGCTGGCGATGACGCGCGCCGACCGCGAGGATCGAGCCCGGATCACTACCGACGCGATCGTCGATGTCGACGCCCTGGCCGATCGCTTGCGATCCGCCGATCCCGACAGCCCCGCCGGACGGATCATCGCCAGCGGCCTGCTCAGCGACGAACAGCGTAACGTCTTGACCGCCACGATCCCCGAGCGGCAAGCCTTCGCCATGGCACTCGATCGCGTCCTCTCCGATCCCCAATTCTTCGACGCGGAAGCCTTCCGCGGCATTGAACTCTCCCAAGTCTCTCGTGACCTGTTGGCCAGCAACCAACTGCGGATGAAGCCGGTCGACCGCCGGCGGATGAACCGCAGCCTGATCGAAGACGCGATGCCCGAAATGATCGCCCAGCACGAGTGGAATACGCCGGCTCGTGATTTGGCGAATCGGCTGTCGATGTGGAGTAACCCCAACTTCGCTCTGCTGCTCGCCGCGATCGTCGCCATGGCCACACTCAAACAAGTCCGCCGGCTCAGCTTGCGGCAACTGGCGATCGATGTCGAGGAATCGCTGATGAGTGGCGGTGTCATCATCCTGATCACGTCGGCCGGCGGCGCCTTCGGCGCGATGCTGACCGCCGCCGACATCGGCCCTGCGATCGAACAACTCTTCTCCGACGCCCGCGGCGGCAGCGGAATCGGTCTACTGCTGCTCGCCTTCGTGATCTCTGCGGTTCTGAAAATCGCCCAAGGTTCCAGTACCGTCGCGATGATCGTCGCTTCATCGATGATGGGAGCGATCCTTGCCGCCACCACCCCCAGTTTCAACGCCGTCTACGTCGCCACGGCGATCGGCAGCGGTTCGCTGATCGGCAGCTGGATGAACGACAGCGGCTTCTGGGTTTTCGCCAAGATGGGCGGACTGACCGAAGGCGAAACACTCCGCAGTTGGACGCCGCTGTTGGCCATTCTCGGCACCGTCGGACTGCTGGTCTCGATCGTGCTCAGTCAACTCTGGCCGTTGATCTGACACCGGCTGCGACCCAACCGTTTACTTCGCACCACGGAATGCCCCGTAGAGCGACTTCGCCGTTCATGGGGGCTCTCGGCAGCGGTCAAGGTCGCATCGCGTCCGCGATCACGTCGTGGTCGAAATAATTGATCGACATTCCCGCATCGACGACAATCGACTGGGCGGTGATGCCGGAGGATCGCGGACTGAGCAGAAACGCGGCGGTCGCGGCGACCTCCGCGGTTGCCACCGCCCGCTTCCGCGGGATCACGCGTTCGGCGTAGAGGTACGAATCGACATACCCGGGAATCCCCGCCGACGCGCTCGTCTTCAGCAACCCGGCGGCGACGGCGTTGAACCTAACCTCACTGTCCTTGCTGAACGACTTGGTCAAAAACGCCAAAGACGATTCGAGCGCCGCCTTGATCGGCGCCATGTAGCCGTAACTCTCACTCGCCATCCGCGTCGTACTGATCCCGATCGTGACGACGCTGGCGTCCGACGAAAACAACTCCTTCAAGGCCCCGCTGACGGCGATCAACGAATAGGCCGAAATATCGACCGCCTGTAGAAATTGCGACCTGCCGGTCTGATGAAACGGCCGGATCCCTTCGCTGTAATCGGCGAACGCGATCGAATGCACCAAGCCACCCAATTCGACACCATCTTGGCGAAGTTGGTCCGCCATCGCGTCGATCTGGCCCTGGTCGGCGACGTCACAAACCAACACCCGGCGGCCGGCCAGCAACCGGGTCAAACTCTCTCGCCTCGCCTCGCTACGGACCGCATAGATCACCTCGGCGCCGGTCGATTCGAGCAACTGCGCGATCGCGTAGGCGACGCTTTTCTTGTTGGCCACACCCATCACCAACACGGTGCGCCCCGCCAACGCCAAAAAATCCATCACCGATCCCCTCCAGAACGAATCAACCCGATGCCGACGATTCCCGCGGGTTGGCAACCGAACAGGCGAAATCGAGCCGCGCCGCGACCCGGGTGCCCAACAACACCTTCCCGGTCAAGAAAAAAGCCGGACCGACCCGATCGTTCAACGTCACATCGACCGTGATCGTGTCGCCCGGCCGGACCATCCGTTTGAACTTGACGCCGTCCATCCGCGTCGCCACCGGTACCACATCCTCACCATCCGGGGTCAGGCGGCTGAGCAAGATCGCTCCCGCCTGCAGACAACATTCGCACTGAATCACGCCCGGCACGATCGGATAATCGGGAAAGTGCCCTTGCACAAAAAAATCAGCGGACGAAAACGTTTTGTGGCAAACGATGTGGTTTTCGTCGATGGAGACGATTTCGTCGAGTAATCGCATCGGGGGACGATGCGGGATTGCGGCTTCGATATCTCGTACGGTCATCTGCCAACTCGGTTGAATCGTAAGAGAAATGAGCAGGAAAAAAGGGTCAGGTACCTTTTGCGAGGAACTCGCCCTGCGGGTGCTTTGCACAAAAGGTACCTGACCCTTTTTTCCCAGCCCGGCTGTCGCTTCCGCGTCAGACTGCATAGCAGACCGTTTTGCAACCGATCGTCAACCGGACCGACCGCCTGAAAACCAGGGATTTTCCATGACCACCTACTTCGCCACCGGGTCGGCCGACACCGAACTGACGGCCGACGATTTCCGCCATGCCCTCGCCGACGTCTTTGACCAGATCGGGCCGCGAAAACGGGTCCTGTTGCTGCCGCCCGACATGTCGCGATTGCCGAGCCGAGCCGGCGAATTGACCGTCCTGTCCCGCGAACTGCTCGGCGATGCCGTGACCGACATCATGCCCGCCCTCGGCACGCACTACGCGATGACGCCCGAGCAACTCGACCAGATGTTTCCCGGCATCCCCCACGACCTGTTCCGCGTCCACCGCTGGCGTGACGACGTCGTCACCATCGGCCACGTCCCCGCCGAATTCGTCAGCGACGTCACCGAAGGGATCTGGGAAAAGGATTGGCCGGCCCAAGTTAATCGGTTGCTGACCGAAGGCCGGCACGACCTGATCTTTTCGATCGGCCAAGTCGTCCCGCACGAGGTGATCGGGATGGCGAATTACAACAAAAACGTCTTCGTCGGCACCGGTGGCGTCCGCGGCATCAACGAAAGCCATTTTCTCAGCGCCGCCTACGGGATGGAACGGGTGATGGGCCGCGCCGATACCCCGCTCCGCCGGATCCTCAACTACGCCCAAGATCATTTCTGCGGCGATCTGCCGCTGCTCTACGCGCTGACCGTGATCGAACAGGTCGACGGTGGCGAACTGAAGACCCGAGGCCTGTTCATCGGCGACGATCACGCCACCTTCGAACGAGCCGCCGAACTCGCCTACGAAGTCAACTTTACCCACCTCGATCGGGCCCCCCAACATGTCGTCGCTTACCTCGACCCCGAAGAGTTCAAGAGCACCTGGTTGGGTAACAAATCGATCTATCGATCGCGGATGGCGATCGCCACCGGTGGCAAATTGACCGTGCTCGCCCCGGCGGTCCGAGAGTTCGGCGAAGACACCGAAATCGATCGCTTGATCCGCCGCTACGGCTACCGAACCTCGGCCGAAGTGATGGAACTGGTCCGGCAACACGAAGACCTCGCCGGCAACCTCTCCGCCGCCGCCCACCTGATCCATGGGTCGAGCGAAAACCGCTTCGAAGTCGTCTACGCCGCCGGCGGATTGACCCGCGAAGAAGTCGAGTCAGTCGGCTACTCCTACGGCGATATCAGCGAACTCTCACAACGTTACGACATCAACCGGCTCGACGACGGCTGGAATCGCGACACCGACGGCACGGAGTTCTTCTTCATCCGTAACCCCGCTCTCGGATTATGGGCCGCCGACCTAAACGTCGGACCTTAACCCTCCACCACGCCTCGCGCCAGTGCCCCACAACCGTCCCCTCAGCGGGACGGGGAGTCTCCCCATCACCATGGTCAATACGCTCTTGCTGCCCGAATTGCGAGAAATGCTCGCCGACGGCAACCGGGCCGAACTCGAGGAGTTTTGCTCGGCACTGAACGCCGGTCGTACCGCCGAGTTCATGGAAGGCCTGACGACCGACCAGGCCTGGCAGGTGCTGATGCATGCCGCTGCACCACGCCGCGCTGAAATCTTTTCGCACTTCCCTGAGGAGAGCCAACTGGCGATCCTCCGCCAAGAAGACCCGGCCCAAATCGCCGAATTGATCGGCGAACTCGCCGCCGACGACCGCGTCGACCTGCTCCAAGGCCTCTCCGAAGCACGCGTCAACGAAATCTTGCCGCTGCTGACCGCCGCCGACCGTCGTGATATCCAGCGGCTGCGAGCCTACCCCGAAGGGACCGCCGGGTCGATCATGACGACCGAAATGGCGAAATTGGACGAAAATCTGACCGTCCGCCAAGCCCTCGACGAACTCGCCAACCAATCCCAATTCTTCGAAACGATCTATTACCTGTTCATCGTCGCCGACGATAACCAACTCAGGGGCGTCGTTTCCGCCCGACAACTCGTCACCGCGCTGCGAACGCCCCAGCTGCAGCTCAGCGAATTGATCGAAACCGACGTCGTCACCGCCCTGACGACCGAAGACCAAGAATCGGTCGCCGCCAAAGTCGAACGATTCAACCTGCTGGCGATCCCCGTCGTCGACGAATCCCGCCGACTCGTCGGCATCATCACCCACGACGACATCATCGATGTTGTCCGCGAAGAACTCAACGAAGACGCCCAACAGATGGCGGCGATCTCGCCGCTCGATACCGATTTCCTCCGCATCGGACTGCTGACGCTCTCCTGGAAACGTGGGATCTGGCTGGCAATCCTCTTCTTCACCGCCCTCTTCACCGCCTTCGCCCTCAAGTTCTACGAAGCCGAACTCGATCGCTTCGCCTGGCTCGCTTGGTTCATCCCGTTGATCATCAGCAGCGGCGGGAACTCCGGCAGCCAATCCGCGACACTCGTGATCACGGGGATGACCAGCGGTACGCTGCGGCTGAAGAACTGGAAAACCGTCATGGCCCGCGAATGGATCGTCTCGATGCTGCTCGGTGCCTTCGTCGCCTCGTTCGGTCTGTTCGTCGCCATCGTCGTCGCTCCCACCCCCCGAGACGCCCTCGTGATCCCGATCACCCTCTTTTTCGTCGTCATGTGCGGCTGCTTCTGCGGCGCCGCACTGCCGATGATCTTCAAACGACTCGGGCTCGACCCAGCCCTGATGAGCAATCCGTTCGTTGCCGGAATCGTCGATATCCTCGGGATCGTGATCTACCTGAACGTCGCCCGGATGATGCTCAGCTAGCCGATCAGTCCTGTTTCCCCGGTCCTGCTTCTCTCTTCTCTTAATTTTAAAATTCTTCTTCTTCTTAATCCCTGCCGCCGAACCGTTGATCGATCGCATTTCGAGACCGCAACCGGTTGCTGATCCGTCACTTACGCCACCGAGACCGGCGTTGAAAAACCGTCGACAGCCGGTTGATGCAGCGTCGCGCCAGCGTTCATCGTGGTCGGCTTGATCGACGCCAGCAACATCGCTTGTCGACCAATCGACCCGCCGCGCGACATCGCTGAACCGTCGCGCGACAGGTTGTCCACCGAATTCGGGTTGTCGGTCGGTGCGGTCAGCGAAATCCGGCCTCCCGGACGCTCGACCACGATTCGCGGCCGCGATCGTCGATCGGGACTGGACAAACGGAGACCGCTGGACGATATTTCTCCCTAACGATCCGCAGCCAAGGGAGTCTGTCCCCTGGCACAGCGATGCCCTACCAAGGGATCGCGGCGGAGACGGGCCGGAGTGGCGGAATGGCAGACGCGCTGGATTCAAAATCCAGTAGCCGCAAGGCTGTGTGGGTTCAAGTCCCACCTCCGGTACTGACGA
>SKZY01000471.1 GCA_007127095.1 Planctomycetaceae bacterium | reverse complement strand
GGAACGTAGCGACTTGGCAATGAAAGCCAGGGCAATAGCGGCGAAGTCCGAGTTGAGAGCCGACACGAAGTCGGCTCCATGCACCGCAGGATGCGCAACCGCGCTGCGATTAAGTTCAACGTCCGCCGTAACCGAGCGGCGACGAAAGATTTTCAATTTCAAAACTGCCTGACTTCGCCGCTTCGGTTCACGGCATTGTTACACCCAAAATGATTCGTGCAGGGCGTCGAACGGTTTGTTGGGCGGGCGATCTCGCATCAATTTACCACAGATCTTCCCGAACTTGCAATTTAGTGATTCAAGTGAATCCGCCTCAGTCAGACATTGATTGCTCAGCGAGCGTAGGATTTTCCGATCGCCAATGTTTAGCGTTTCGCTTTCGAGTTGGTCGCCAAACCGTGTGATGGTCAGCGTATTGCCGTCGTTGATGTGAATACCCAGGTGCTTTCCCGCGTATTTGTGATCGCAGATCGGATGTGTTAATCCGTCACATCGATCTTTGGTCTCACGAAGACGGCCAGAAGCCTCAAGCCCCGGGTATACGGTCATGTACACCAACCGACTCGTGTATCGCATCAGGTTAATGCAAGTGAATGACAATAAATCGAAGTCTTCGTTCGTGAACTTTGCCCATTTTGTGAACGGCGGGCCATGCGAAGAATCTTGAAGGTAAGGTTCGGTCAGTGAAATCGGGAAGTAGTGGGTAGCCGCATAACGATAGTGGTTGATAACGTCGCGCTGCATCATGTAAACGCCAACGGGTAACGGCGGAACCAGAAGGTGATCGCCGAATTCGTCGCAGGCATCAATCGCTTTCTCGAAAATCGGAGCAAGGTTGAGCATCAGGTGTTGGGTGTAACGATCAATTCTCCCCACTCGGAGGGTTCATAATCCCTAGTTTACGACGTACTTCGCTACGGGGCAATACTCTTTCCCCCTGCGCGAATGACGTATAATCTTCACCGCCCGAAAGGGGGGGGCAGCCAAAAGGCGAGGCGAGAAGGGAATGGCAGCACCCCCCAAATGAGGCAATGCCCAGTGATGGCTGCCAATCTCCTCTGTCCGATTTGAGCGATCCGAGCTTTTTTCTTGACAAATAACGTGGGAACCGTAGAACGAGGGGGTGAACACTTGTTTTGGAGGTCCTCGACATGGGAGTGGTATCCGTGACCGTTGAACTTTTCCGTGATCGGTTGGGGCGATCTCAAGTTCACCCGAATGACCGGCGATGGATGCCGATGTGGGTGGCTGAGTACGCGAGCCAGCAGCCGAGCGAGGCCGAGCGACTGGAAGTGAGCGACGAGAGGGTGTTGTGCTTTCTGCGGTCGCTGCGAGATCGTGGCGTACCGGCTTGGCAGCGACTGCAAGCGGCGCGGGCGATCGAGTGGTATCAGGGGATCGTCCTAAAACACGGGTACGTCGACTTTTCGCCCTACATTGTGAAGCTGGGCGAGTTGGCCGCAATCGATCGTCGTAGCGGTGCGGGGGGATCGGCTGGCGGGATCGCTGGCGAGGGGTTGCCCGGCCGTCTCGACCCTGACGAACCGCCCGCGGTACGGGATTTGCGAGCTCGGATGCGAGTCTTGCACCATCCGAAGTCGACCGAGGAGTGCTACGCGAAGTGGCTCCTGCGGTTCATTCGCCATCTGGACGACGAGCGTTTAGACAAGTTCGGGGAACGGGAAATCGGACAGTTTCTCACCGATTTGGCGGTCACTGGCGAGGTCACGGCAGGCACTCAGAATCAAGCGTTGTCAGCATTGATTTTTTACTACGGGAAGGTGCTCGGTAAAGACCTGCGGTTCATTCAACGCATCCGCGCTAAGGCGAGCCAATATCTGCCGGTCGTCCTCAGTAAGGCGGAAGTCATGGAATTGCTGGGCTGGATGAGGGGCGAGAGCGCGACGATGTTCCAGCTGATGTACGGAAGCGGACTACGGCATCGGGAATGCCGCTGCTTGCGGATCAAGGACGTTTGCTTCGACATGGGGCAGATCGTGGTCGTTCGCCCGATCCGCGGAGCAGAATCATGCGACGGCATCACGTCCATGAACGTACGTTCGCGTGTGCAATGCAAAAGGCATTGGCACGAACATCGATTACAAAGTCAGCAACCCCGCACACGCTGAGACACAGTTTCGCTACGCACATGCTGGAGGACGGGGCGGATATTCGCACGGTGCAGGAGCTGCTGGGACACAAGGACGTGAAGACGACGATGATCTATACGCATGTAATGAACCGCCCGGGGTTGGCGGTGACGAGTCCGCTGGATCGCTTACGGGTGCTGGCAAACTCCGAGGCCAGCTGACGGCGGCGGCTTCAGGCTGCTGCTGTACGGGGTCGGTGGACGGTTCGGAACAGTTCGGCGACAGCCCGATACGACGCGGCGGGGATCGCGTCGCCGGTCTCGACCGACCGATAGAGCGTCTCGGTCAGGTCGTCGCGGTTGACCACCGGGATCCGCCGTTCCACGGCGTTTCGTTGCATCCGCCGGGCGGTCGGCCCGAACCCCTTGGCGACCACGACCGGTGCTTCCTGGCGCCCAGGTCGATAGCGAAGCGCGATCGCCCGTCCGGTCGACCCGATCAGTACCCAATCGGCGTCGGCCCAATCGGCTTCGGGCAGGGCGTCGCTGACTGACGGGGTCGCCCGTTCACGTTGCAATTGCTTACGGCGGTCACGCGATTGCGGATCACCCTGAGACTCTTTCATTTCGTCGCGGAGTTCTTGGTCGGTCATCATCAGGTCTTGCTCATATCGCCAACGCTGGAAACCGTATTCGACGAATCCCAACACGAGCAGCGCGGCGGCGATCCGGAGACAGATTTCGAAGATGGT
>SKZY01000324.1 GCA_007127095.1 Planctomycetaceae bacterium | reverse complement strand
GATCGGCCGGTTCACGCAGCACGAACTTGAAGGATGCGCTATTCATGCAATACCGCTTGCCAGTCGGAGCTGGCCCGTCGCCAAAAACGTGACCGAAATGGGCACCGCAACGCCGGCAATGAACTTCGATCCGTCGCATGCGGAGATGCCAATCGTTACGATAGCCGACCGCCTCGGGATTGATCGGCTGAAAAAAACTCGGCCATCCGGTTCCTGACCGGAACTTCGCCGTGCTGTCAAAAGCCGGTAGATCGCAGACGACGCAGTGATAGACGCCCGGTCGCTTGTTGTTCCAGTAACGGTTTCCGAAGGCCGGTTCGGTAGCGCCCGTTTGGGTCACCTTAAACTGCACCGCTGTCAACTGACGTTTCAATTCAGCCGGCGATTTGGGAACGTATTCGGGTTCGGCGACATCCCGATCCGAGTCGCTGTCGTCGGGTTGACCGGCGGGAGCATCATCGGGAACGATGGCGACTTTATCGGCGTCAGCGACGGATGATGGTGACGCGGTTGATGGTGGCGGGTCGTCAGCCCAGATACGGTTGACGATCGTACCGCCGAATAAGCACGACAAGATCGAGCTGCCGATCGCCAGGGCGAACCTGACGGAGTGAATCGAGCTCCCGTTCATTCGCTGGGCCTCCCACAATCGAACCGAGTGTCAAGATCACAAACCGGTGACATCGAGTCGAAAAACACCTGTCGCCGCATCGGGCCGACCAGGCACCCAAAGCGACTTCCCGCACATGGCTAAGGAGCTTCGACATCCTCCGACGGATCGCTGAATTCGTAGGAAAGTTGCAAATTGCCGACCGAAACGGCGACCCGTTGCTGTTCGGGTTGGACCGCGACGACCGTCTCGATGTCGTTGTTAAAGGGCTCGATCGGCTGATCAAGCGTTTGGGTGACAGATGCGTCGCGGGTGTCGACCGCCATCACGTCCAGCGACTTGTTCCGGCTGCCGGTCGACACATATTCTGACTTGCTGCGGGCGAACATCAGCAGCGGCGAACCGTGAGCCTGGGTCAAGGTGCAGCCCCACTGTCCCGATTTCAACGGCAACCGCCAGAGCGGTTCACCGTCGGTGAGCGAAATCGCGGTCACGACCTCGTCGACCGCAACGTGGTCTTGGCCACTGCGGGTGTGTAGCGCGACGCCACTGCGATCGTCGCCACTGTCGCCGGTATTGGGCAGCAGAATTGCCAAATCATCACGGACGATGACCTGCAACCCCTTGAGTGTCGGGATCGGATCGAGCGTCTGTTTCGCGATTTGAGTCGCGTTTTCGAGGTCCCAGATCAGCACTTCGCCCGATGCGGCAAATGTGACCACATAAGCTCCGTCGATGACGCGACCGAAGACTCGACTGGCGGACCAGACGTTTTCGAAGGTGTGCCGCAGCAGCACCTCGTCAGCGATCGGGTCGAGCAACACCAGGTCTCTGCCGCCTTCGGGTAATTCACGGTAGGCGAGCAGTGAACGGTCGGTCGATGCCCAAATCTGATAGCCCTCGAAGGGCGTTTCGGACAATTTCCGACCGTCCCGACAATCGTATTGGACAATCGCCCCCGAGGCGGGCGAGGCGATCGCGACGACATCGCCATCGCAGACGATCGAGCCACCGCGCGGCGTGTCGAGGTTTCGCCATCGTGGCTCGGCGGTCAGCGCGTCGTAGGCGATCAACTCACCCCCCTGCAGCACGTAAAATGAGTCGCCGACGATCGGGCCGAGGACCAGTTCGGCGGCGGCCATATCGACGCCCGCACCGTTGACGACGTAACGATAAATCTGGTCGCCGAACTTGGTCGATTCGCTCCGCGGCTTGATCCCGCCGCTCCCTTCGGTCCGCCAAGGTCGCCGCCAGATGACCGAATCGATCTGGCCGCGGAGGACTTCGAACAGGTTCACACCGACCAATTCGTTACCGACCATGGCGATCATCAGGCCGCCGCTGAAGGCGGCTTGGCGAGTCGTTTCCTCGCGTCGATTGACGCCATCGAGCGGGATCGAATAGACGACGCCGAATGGGTCTCGGATGCCGAACGGGCTGCTGCCGTCGCTGACCACCTGCCAGCCACGGAACGTCTGGCCGACGACCCGGCGAGTCTTGCCGACGGTCGCCTTGCCGATTTGGTTGCTTCGGACCCGCAGCGTCTCTTGAGGCACTCGCACCTCAACCTGGCTACCCCACTTTGTCCGCTGGCGGCTCTCGGTCAAGGCGGCGAGCGATTCGGCGGGCAATTCCAACGATTCGATCAGGCGGCCCGAATCGCCAGCGGCGGTTTGGTCGATCGGCTCGAGCATCGCTAGCCCGTCGCGGATCAACCCGCCGCGGATGTAGGCTTCAGCGAGCGCTTCGAGTTGCCAGTCGGCAAGACGTTTCAAGTGGCCGGTGGTCGCCCCGCTAGCGGCTAAAGCGAGCCTTTCGGCAGCCAAGTACTGACCATCTTCGAGCTGTCGCTGCAGCAGGCTACGAGTCAGCTCGCCGGCCCCGTCGAGTCGACCGAAGTGGGTCATCAAGCGTCGGGCGAGCGGATTTGCCACTCCGACATAGCTCGCCAAATGCTCGGCGACGCGTCGATTGATCGAATCACGCTCGGCTTGGTCGGCGATCTCCATCACCTCGGATACGCGAGCCGCCAACCAGGCGTCCAAGCCGACTTGCCGACCCGGGTCGTCGAAACTCCAGCGGTTCGGGACGGCTAACGAAGCGTCGCGAGCGATCAGTCCAGAAAGCTCGATCAGCCGCCGGGCCGCATCGACAGGCTGGCCGGCTTCCACCGCCGCACGGACCTGCAGCTTGATCAATTCGATTCGATCGTTCAGACGGTCGATCAGCCGATCGAGCCGAGGCAGTAGGTCGACGTTGGCGGAAAAATCTTCCTTCAGCGCCAACAACATTGCTCGGACCGATAAGTTCTCGACCTCAAGGTCTTCTGGGTCCAACTCGCGGGCCTTCGCCAACCAATTGAGCGACTCCGCCAGCTCTCCCTGCTGCAGCAACAGTTCCGCTTTCCGAACGATCGCCTGATAATCGGCAGGGTCGCTTTGGAGCGCTGCGGCGACCAGCGGCTCGAGCGTCTGTTGGCCATGCGCGACCGATAGCGACGTCGGTGACTGCGACAGGATTTGGCCGTCGACCGCGATCAGATTGCCGGTCGGAAATTGGGTCTCGCGATAGGCGAGCGGCGTCCCGTCGACCAGCGAGACGGCGACGATCCGATTCGACGTGGTCGGTACGAAGTAGCAGGCGACCGGTTCACCGCTGGCGGGATCGACCTGGTCGCCGAACACACCGACGCCGGCGACCTGTTCGCCCGAATCGAGCCAATCGGCGGCCGATTCCCAACGGTTCTCTCCGCTACGGTTGTCGATGCCGCGGAGTTGGTCATTCCCCACCAACACGATCAAGCCGTGATGGACGCCAGCCAAATAACGGGCTCCCTTTTGTTGACGAGCGATCTCTTTCCAGCGTTTCTCGCCGGTCAACAGGTCGAGTGCGTAGAGCCGGTCGGTTTCGATCGGGGTGACGTAGACAGTGTCGCCGACGATCTTCGGCGTCCCGTCCCACCAACGTTTGAGCAGTTGTTCGGCGGACAGGCCATCGCGCCGCCCGAGCATGTTCTGGTTGATCGCTTCGTTGCGATCCAACAGCATCGCCCAGGCGAGTGATTGGTCGGCGAGGTCGACGGCGACCACCGCCCCGGCACCGGTCGAACAGATCAGCAGACCGTCTTGATAAGCAGGGGTGGCCCCAGCGATCCGGCGGATCGGGTCGCTGTTGACCCGCCCCGATTCGACAGCCAGCAACTGTTGACGCCAACGCTCCAACCCGGTCGCCGCGTCGAGGCAGATCAGCACGATATCGCCAGAGATTTCCGCCATGACATACAACGCGTCATCGAGCGGAAGCGGAGCGCCGAGAAAAAAGATCTCGCCCCAACCGTCGGTCTGGTCGCCTCGGCCGCCGATTTGCCACAAGATTTTTCCTTCGGTCGCCAGGTCCAAGGCGACCAACGAATTCGAGATCGACTCGGTCGGTCGAGTGCCCTGAAAACCCATCAATGGGTTGAGCGAGGTGACTTCGACCTCGGATAAATTGTCGAGCAAAAAGACCCGTTTCCCGTCGCTGGTCACACGGCCGTAAGGCAGGTCGTTCCAAACCCGTTGCTTAAGCAGCGATTCGCCGGCGTCTTCCTCCATCAATATCGCTTGTTCGTCGGTCTGCTCGGCGGTCGCCGAGACGTCGAACCAGGGAAATTGCCAGATCAGCCTGCCGGTCTCAAAGTCGACTCCGAACAGCCGCTCGGTCGAACGCATCACGACTTGCCCACCGACCTTGATCGGCACCCAAGCCGGTGGAGCGACCTCACCCGATGAAGTCATCGCTTCGGAAGCTTGATCGAGCAATCGTTCTTGTGAGGGCGTCGCGACCGTCCGAGCGATCCAGCGTGGGATCGACAGCGGCAACTGCCCCGCCGCCGGTTCTCGCCGGTCGGGCCGGTCACCCAACATGCGGTAGTCGGTCGCCATGGGCTCGGTTCGCCGGTTCGCTACCTCGACCGGATCGTCAGCCGAAGCGGCCCGAACGTCGTCGCGATCCGGCGTTTCATCGGAGCCCGGTTCGTCGCCCGGCTGAGGCGTCATTCGCAGCGAGCCGAGGTGGTCGGGGCCGCTCGCCACCCGGCGCATCCTGACCATCAATTCGTCGACTCGCTCGCGCTGCGAAGCCGACAGGGTGGGATGGGTGCGAACCGCTTCGAGCAAACGGACGGCCGTCAGCGGCTGGCCGAGCGAAATCGCCCGCCGGGCGAGCAGTTCCACCGCGTCACGGCCGGCCTCGGTGTGAAAAAATCGCCGGCGGACCTCGGCCACACCCGCCCAATCGCGAGTCGATGCCGATCGTTCGAGTAACTGACGGGCCTCCACGCCATAGCGGAGTTCATAGGTCTCGATCGCAGTTGCCGGAAGCTCACTCAGCATCCGCCTCGCTTCGCCGACCAAGGTCCGGTTGATCGCCGGGCCCGAGCGACTGCTCTGCGGCCGACCAGATCGCGGATCGGCCCGTTCAGGTGTCGGCCGCGAGTCGCCGCCGGTTCCCGATTCGAGAAAAAAATCCTGACCGGAAAGTTCGTCGTCGTCGTCGACCGCTGGCAACCGCTGCAACAGGTCACCGAGGATCACCACCGCTTCGCTGAACCGGCGTTGCTCAGCCGCCCGCTCGGCGTCTCGCAATTGTTGCATGGCGACCCGCGGCGGTTCGATCAATCGCCCCGCATTGGCTTGCTGGCCCATTTGAAAGAAGGCCTGAGCGAAGACCGACGTCGACGATCCGATGGGGATGATCGCGAGCAGTAGCAGGGCGAGCGGTAGGGACGCGAGACGAGGCATAAAAGCGTGCCGGGGTTGGACGGACGTATCGGTCGATAACAGTTCCCTCCGCCATTGCTGATCTGGGAAATCGACCATCACGCTCAATTGTATCGCGTACGGCCGGTCGCTGTGTCGCAGAAAACCGCCACTGGTAGGCACCCGATGACGAAAAAAATAGAATCCGCATCTCTGGTGATTCTCCCTTCGCGAAACTCGAACTCCCCAAAATCACTCATGGCCGATTCCGTACCTCTCAGCATCGATGACGCCCTCCATCACATTGCCAAGGCGAAGGACGACGGACTGATCAGCCCTTCGGCTCAAAAGAATATCGGCGATTGGCTGACCGAATCGCGATACGCTGGCTACCGGGATGAGGTGCTGAGGCACATCGTCGGAGGACGTTGGAAGCAGTTGGACGACGCCTTTTGGACGGTCATCCCGTTCGGCACCGGCGGCCGACGTGGACGGATGTATCCGATCGGATCCAACGCGATCAACGACCGGACGATCGGCGAGAGCGCGCAGGGATTGGCGACTTACGTAGCGGAGGTCCTGAAGGGCGAATCCGGCCTGTCTTGCGCGATCGCCTACGACACGCGGCACCGTTCCCGACATTTCGCCGAACTGTGTGCCGGGATCATGGTGGCCAACGGCTTTCAGGTCCATTTCTTGGACGGCTACCGCTCAACGCCGCAACTCTCCTTCGCCGTACGCCACCAGCGATGCTCCTGTGGCATCATGGTAACCGCCAGCCACAACCCGCCCAGCGACAACGCGGTCAAGGTTTATTGGTCGAGCGGCGCTCAGGTTTTGCCGCCGCATGACGAGGCGATCATCCGCGAGGTGCTCGCTTGCCAACAGATCGCGTCGGTGCCGTTCGCCGAGGCGTTGTCCGATGGTCGGGTCAAGATGGTCACCGACGAAGTCGACGCCGCGTATTTCGATGCCGTGCTGGCTTGCCAACTGCCCGGCCCACGAGACCTGAAGATCCTGTACACCCCGCTGCACGGGGTCGGCAGCCAGGCGACCTTGCCGATACTCCAGCGAGACGGCTTCGCCGATGTCGAACTCTACGGCCCACACGCCGAGCCGAGCCCCGATTTTCCGAACGTCCCGGGGCACGTTTCCAATCCCGAGAACGTCGCGGTCTTCGATGAGCCGATCGCCTATGCCCGCCAGCAGGGGCACCATTTGATCCTGGCCACCGACCCCGACGCCGATCGTCTCGGCTGCGCGGCCCCGCTGACCCTCGACCCGGCCGGCCCCTGGGCGACCCTGACCGGGAATCAGATCGGTGTCCTGTTGGCCGACTTTATCCTCGGGCAGCGAGCCGCGGCCGGCGACCTCTCCTCCGAACACTACCTCGTCAAGACACTCGTGACGACCGAGTTGATCCGGCGAATCGCTGACGCCCATGGCGTCCGCTGCGAAGGCGATCTGCTGGTCGGATTCAAAAACATTGCAGCGACGATGGACCGCTGCGGCCCCGACCGATTTGTCTTCGGCTGTGAAGAATCACACGGTTATCTCGTCGGCCAATACGTTCGTGATAAGGACGGGCCGGTCGCTTGCATGCTGATCAGCGAACTGGCGGCACGCTTGCGGGCCGAAGGAAAATCGCTGCACCAACGGTTGGCCGAACTCTACCTGAGTCACGGCTACCATCGCGAAACCGTGATCAATCTGGCGATGGAAGGCAGCGAGGGGATGGAGGCGATGCGTCGACTGATGGCCGCCTTCCGCGACGAACCCGTCCGCACGTTAGCCGGAATCCCGGTCGTCGCGATCCGCGATTACCTCAACCAGACCAGCCGCGATTTGACCAGCCCGACGCCGCTCGACGATTCAGCCCTCTCTCCGCTCGTCGGGCCTGAGGGTGACCTGGTGATCATCGACCTGAAAGAACCCGGTAACTACGTCGCCGCCCGTCCTTCGGGAACCGAACCGAAGATCAAACTGTACGTCTTCACCCGCTTGGCGCCGGCGGAGAGCGGCGACCTGGACGTCGCCGAAAAAACGCTCTCACGACGGATCGATGACCTCGAATCCGACATGCGAGCGTTCGCCGAAACGCACAGTTGATCGCGTGCTGCGAGTCGCCGCGATGGCGTTATTCCAACAACGGCGCTTCGGCCTCCGCGAGCAACTGATGGGCCTCAACCGCTGATTCGGTAGCCCGGAGTTGTTCAAGCCAACCCGCGACGGCGATCATCCGGCTCAAGCGAGCCAGGATCCTCAAGTGGCTGGCGTCATCAAAGGAACAGATCAAAAAGAAGATGTCGGTCAGTTGGCCGCCGCCAGCGAACGGCAGTGGCTGCGGCGCGATCCCCAAGGCGATCACCGAATCGGCCAAGATCGAGGTTTGAGGACGCCGCGGGTGCAGCATCGCGACACCATTGTCGAGTGCCGTGGGATGCAGGTCCTCGCGGGCCAGCACCGCCGCAGCCATCGCCGGGGCGTCCCACATCAGGCCGCCGGCGGTGGCGAGCTTGGCCATGTCGCGGATCGCCGAGCCTCTGGTTCGCGAGTTGAGCGGGATCGCGATCCGTTCGACACTACAGAACTCGGCGATCGACCAGGTCGGATGGGCCGGCGCGGCTCGCTCCAACGCCGCTTCGACCTTCAGCAGCTGCCCCTCGTCGCTGACCCCGATCCGATCCTCAAGCCAATGGTGAACCTCCGCCTCGGGGAACCGCAATTCGCCGCCGACTCGGCGCGACGGTAAACGCTCCTGCTTGACCAATTTTCGCACCTGATCGGGCGTGATGTGTAAGTAGGCGGCGAGGCCGGCGACGTCGAATTCTTCCACCGTTTGGGTTCCTTATCCGGCCGACTGCTGCGGTGCGGCCATCCGATTGTCGGAGGTGTCCTGTCCCCGCGTGGCGCATGTCCCCGCGTGGCCCAATGGTATACGCGACCAGGCCTCCGGTTTCGAGTAGGTCGCTTGCTTGCCGCGATCGTGTCCTCGATAATACCCGCGTCGATTTTCGACACGGTTCGTTACTTCAGTATTGGAGACTTTGAATGTCACGTTTGTTTTTGGGCACAGTTCTGTCGGCCGCCCTGGTCGCCACCGTCGCCGTCGCAGCCGATTCGGCTTCCGTCGGCCTCAAGCAGGGCGATCCCATCGGTGCCTTTTACGTCACCAAGGTGGCCGGCGCCGAAGCTGACGGGGTCAAATCAGGCTCCGACCTCTGTTACCGCTGTAAGTATGGCCAACGCCCGATGGTGATGGTCTTTACCCGCAGCAGCGGAGAAAAGGTGACCGAGTTGGTCGCCGAACTCGACAAGGCTGTCGCTGCCAATAGCGATGCCCAACTTCGCGGATTCGTCACGGTGATGGGTAGCGACCAATCGTCGCTGAAGTCATCGGCCAAAAAGATCGCGGAAAGCTCCGGTGCCAAGCAGATCCCGGTGACCGTGGCCTTGGACAGCGAAAATGGTCCGGCCAACTATCAGCTCGACCCGAAGGCTGAAGTGACCGTGATCGTCGCCGACGAAAGCCAGGTGGTCGCGTCGCACAGTTTCAGTGCCGACAGCGTTGATGTCGCCGCGGTGATCAAGGAAGTCAGCCAGTTGCTGAACTAGTCGCCGTCTCGCGAGACAGCTATCCGACGTGAAAGGGAAAGTGGCAAGTCGTCTGCCGCTTTCCCTTTTTTCGTTCTTCTGAGCCACCTGGCCCAAAAAAACGGCCGGTCGGCAAATCCGGCCTAAAGCATCGAATCCGCGTAGCCGATAAAGTTTGACAGCGGAGCAGGTTTGTACGCGTCCGCAAGCCAAGCCATCGCTCAGCAGAGGCTCGCATCCCGATGTATCCATCGCCGCATTCGTTCCGATCATCCCTGACCGCTTTGCTGCTCGGCGGTGTGCTGTCGCTGACCGGCTGCACACTGCCTGCCGACCACGGCGATATGGATTATCCGGCATACGGCGGCGCTTGGCAGCGGACTCGCCGCGACTCCGGCCGGGTCGGCAGCCTGTTCGATCCCGCCGGTGGCCGCACCGCAACGCTCTCCCCGCGTGACGAACTCGAGGAGGGCGAATCGGCCCGCTCGTCGCGAGACAGCATTTTGTCGGGTCCGCCAACAGGCCGACGTGAGCCGCTACCGCCTGGCGCGGCCGACCCGCTCGAAAGGTCACCGTCGGACCGGTATGACCCAGAACAATTACGGTCGCTCGACCTGGAAGACATTCAAGTCGAACGGGGCCAGCCCGCTCCACCTGATCTCCATTGACTCCCGACCGTTCGCCACCATCGGACCTCGTCCAGCGGCTCGCCACACGGGCTGCCGAACTCGGATTCGATCTGTTCGGGATCACCCCGGCGGTGACGGTTGAAGGGTATCACCGCTTGGTCGAGTGGATCGACGCGGGATACGCGGCCGAGATGGATTACTTCGCCGATCGGCTACCCGCCTATCGCGACCCGGGATTGGTCCTCGCCGGCGTCCGCAGCGTGATCGTGCTGAGCTATCCCTATCACACCCTTCCCCGGTTCGTTAGGGACGGAAACGCGAATCAGCGGGCTGAAGGAAAAATCGCCCGATACGCCTGGGGTGATGTCGATTACCACGACCTGATCCACCCGCTGCTGACCGATTTAAAATCGCTGATCCGGTCGGCTTGTCCCGACGCGGAGGCCCGTGGGGTCGTCGATACGGCGCCGCTGATGGAACGTGAGTTCGCCAACCTGGCCGGTCTCGGCTGGGCCGGAAAGAACTCGTTGCTGTTGAACAAACGCCGGGGCAGCTATTTTTTTCTGGCCTGCCTGCTGACGACGCTCGACCTGCCGCCGTCCGCGCCGCACGAGACCGCACACTGCGGGACCTGTACACGGTGCCTCGATGCCTGTCCCACCGACGCCTTCCCGGCGCCCGGCGTGGTCGATTCGCGCCGCTGTATCAGTTATCTGACGATCGAACATCGCGGTCCGATCGCCGCCGAACTACGACCGGGGATCGGCGATTGGCTGTTCGGTTGCGACATCTGCCAAGAGGTCTGTCCATGGAATCGTCGGACCGATTCGGGACCCTCACGCGAGGCAAACGAGCGGCTGCAGCCGCGGCCGGGGCAAAACCCGATCGATCTCGCTGAACTGTTGACGCTCAACGACGACGCCTTTCGAGCCCGGTTCCGACGCACGCCGCTGTGGCGTGCCCGACGTCGTGGACTGCTGCGAAATGCCGCAATCTGTTTGGGAAACTCCGGCGATCGTTCCGCACTCGGCCTATTGGTGTCGCTATTGGCCGACCGTGAACCGCTGATCCGCGGAGCCGCAGCCTGGGCGGCGAGCCGACTCGGTTGCGACACCACCCTGCTGCGTGATCGCCTAGCGATCGAAACCGATCCCGACGTCCGAGCCGAACTCGAATCGTTATTGTCGTAAATTGCCGCCCTGCCACCGCAAACGGCGGCTACGGTTTGTAGGCCGCGATTGCCTTCACTGATCGATCGTTTCCGCTATCTACGTTCAGG
>SKZY01000133.1 GCA_007127095.1 Planctomycetaceae bacterium | reverse complement strand
TGTGCAACATCGGGATGATCCAACTGAGTCGCAGCACGCAGCGGTTGCCAAGATTCATCCGGCGGCCCTTTCCAGTTGATATCGGCCTGCGTTAACCACTGCAGACGCTCGGTCGCTGGCAGCCAGGAGACCAGCTCGGTCAGCCGCGGCGCGTCGTCCGGAAGCTGATCGGAATCCCATTGTTGCTGAAGTCGTGTGAGGTGATCGGTGTTGCCCATCGCCACGGATGCCGCCAGCGCCCAGAGTTGTTCCACGCGGTCCTGTGAGTCGACTAGCTCGCGAACCGGCGATTCGCACTGGCGTACCCATGCTGGCCGCTTGATCGAGTCGTGGCGAGTCTGCCAACGTTCGATCCAGTAGGAGCCCGAGCCGATTCGCTGCTGCTCGAGGTCGTCCCAAGTAGATATATTCGGAGAGGCACTGGCGGATGGTTGGCGCGGTAGTTGGGGACCATCGCTCGAGCGGCCACCGAGCAGATCCATGGCCCACCCGAACAATCCGTCCGACGGTTCCGCTTGACCGTCTTCATCCGGTGAAGATTCTCTGTCGATGGTCTCGGTTTCAGCCAGCAGTTGATCGGCGGCAACCGCTGGCGCTTCATCGGCTGGGGACGCCGCGGCAGGTGGCCCGAAAAAATCATCGACCACATCGATCGATGACGTATCGGCCGGTTCATCGTCAGACTGGTTTCCGGACGATTCGGGGCTCGACTCGAACAAGTCGGCTGGTGGCTGGTCCGCTAAGGCCGGCTCGACTTCAAGGGCCGCCGGCCGGAAGCTATCGGGAAACGGACGAATTAGCGGGAGGGCATCCAGTTGTTTTTTCGCGGTAAAACCGAGGGCTGTGCCACTGTGAGCCCGCTCATAGGTCAGTTGTTCGTCTCGAAACTCGACCAGGCAGGGAATCAATGCCTGCAACGCAGCGATACGGGTGGAGCGCTGTGGCGAATCGAGAAGGCTGACCAGCCGATAGCGCATTTTGGTCGGAGCGATTCGCGTGATCAGTCGTGCCGCAGCGGCGGTTTGCTGCGAGTCATCTTCTTCGAGCCACCGCAGGCCGAGATCGACCAACGGTTCCAAGCGGCGTTCACGTTGGTACTCTTCGATACTCTCGTAAACGGCAGAAAAGTTTGCCTCATCCTGTAACATGTAGGCCGCAACCTTCTCGGCGGTATCGCGGCTGAGGATGTATGGCAGCGTCATGGCTGCTTGGGACACCACGAACGGATCGTCATCGTCTAAAGCCGTTAGAACACTCTCGGCCAGCGACGAAGGAACGGTCCGAGCTGAGCCCGAAAACCAACTCATCATCGAGTCGCCGCCTTCAAAAAATTGTCGGCTCGCATCCAAAGCGGCGGCGCGAACTCGCCACCGCGAGTCGCCCATCAGATCGGCAAGTGCTTGGGAAGCAACGTCGTTGGCGGCCAGTTGACCCAATGTCTTGGTGGCATAAACCAGCAAATCCTCGTCGGATTCTGTATTTAAATAAGCAACCAAGCTCTCCGTCACCTCATCCTGAGGGTTCTCGGCCAGTTCTCGCAGCACCGCCGTCCGCACACTGGGGCTGTCATCGGATAGCATCCGTTGCAAACGGTCGCTCTTCAGTGCCCCGATACGGCTTTGGACCGCCACAACCAACTCGCGTACCAGAGGGTCGGCATCGCGAGACAGATCATCGATCAACGGTTGATCCTGTGAGCCGAGCGACTGCATCAGCTTTTCCGCCGCTTCACGGCGGGTCGGACCGTCGAGTAGGGCGACCGATTCGAGCAGTCCGGCCGACTCGATGCGTGTCGCTGGCCCGGCCAAGATTTGGTAACGGACCTGCCGCAGCAACTGTCGCTGGTCGTCAGTCAGGCTGTCCAAACTGTGCAGCAACTGCTGAGCTTGCTCGGCGACCGGCAGCCCGCCCGCGATCGCTTGGTGGGTGATCTGCTGACGCCGAGCCGGCGAGGCGTCGAGCAATTGCCGGAGGATTGCGGCTGCCGCTTGCGGATCGACGATCGGCCCAACCGCAGCATCCTGATCCGACTCGCGATCGGTGGGAACGCTGCGGACCCATTCCAACAGCGGCTCAAGTGATTGGGGATTGATCGTATCGGGCAGCCAAGGATCAAGCCCGGCGACCGGAGCGTCCCACGCTTCCAAGATCTCCAAGGCAGTCAACTGACCACTCAGCGACGTGGCGCGGAACCGATCGACCACTGCCGGGGCAGCGATACTGCGATGCTCACGCAACCGTCGGCTGGCTGACGCACGTACCGAAGGACTGCGTTGCTGCAGCATCGCTACCAATTCAGCAACCTCGGCTTGCGAAGGCGGATCGCTGGATAAGAGCACTCGCTGGACATTGGGATCGGCCTGCTCCAGCTTTTCATCCAACCAGCTTTGCAGCTGGTCTGACGGGGCATAGCCGGTTCGCGAAGCCAATACATTTCCCTCGGCATCGACCACCCGAATCGCTGGCAGCGAACCGACGTCCATTTGTTGTGCCAATTGCGGCTGGTCATCGACGTCGACTTTCGCGACCACCCAATGCCGCCGGATTGTTTCTGCGTCAGCCGAGACCAATTCCTGTTCCAGTTTCCGGCACCAGACGCACCAATCGGCCCCGAAGATCACCAACAGGGGGCGTTGCTGCAACAAGGCCAGTTGCCGAGCCGCCGGATACCCGTCGACCAAGTCCAACGGTTCGTCACTGGCGGGTGGGCGACTGAGCTGAGCGTCCCCGTAAGCTTGTTCTGCCAGCGGAGCCTCGCCGAACAGCGATGGCGGATCGATCAGCTGACCAACCGGACCAGTATCGTCCCTGTCCACTTGGCCAGCATCTACCTTCTTCTCGCTGGAGGTGC
>SKZY01000384.1 GCA_007127095.1 Planctomycetaceae bacterium | reverse complement strand
TCGATCATCTTGGGATTGCCACGTGACTCGTCCCGCCCCGACCAGCATCGCCGAGCTCGATCGCCGGATCAGTGAACCCGACCGCGCGGTCACGGCGGCCGTCGAATCCTGTCCCGGCAACTTCGCGGTACTCGGCGCGGGCGGCAAAATGGGTCTGCACGTCTGCCAAATGCTCCGTCGTGCCCTCGACGATCTCGGCCGCGACGATCGCGTCTTCGCCGTCTCCCGGTTCTCATCCGCGGGTGCGACCGATAACTTCCGCGCCGCTGCGATCGAAACGGTCTCTGCCGACCTCAGCCGCAGCGACGATTACGCCGCGCTGCCACCGGCGGAAAACGTCTTCTTCCTTGCCGGAGTCAAATTCGGGACGTCGTCCAGCCCCGAACTGCTGCGGCGGATGAATGTCGAGATGCCCGAATTGGTCGCCGAACACTATCACACCTGCCGGCTGGTGGCGCTGTCGACCGGCTGCGTCTATTCGTTCACGTCACCCGAATCGGGCGGTTCGGTCGAATCCGATCCGACCGACCCGCCGGGCGATTACGCTCGATCCTGCTTGGGACGCGAGCAGGCGTTCATCGAGGCCAGCCGCCGGAACGTTACGCCGTGTGTCCTGATCCGTTTGAATTATTCGGTCGAACCTCGCTATGGCGTGCTGGTCGACATCGCCCGCCGAGTCCTTGTCGGCGAACCGGTCAACCTGCAAACCGGTTATGTCAATCTGATCTGGCAGGGTGACGCGGTCTCGCAAATCATCCGCAGCCTGCCGTTGGGAACATCGCCGCCGCTAGTTTTGAACGTCACCGGCACCGAGACGCTCCGCGTCCGCTGGCTGGCCGAGCGGTTCGCCGAGCGATTTGACAAACCGGTCGTCTTCGAGGGTCAGGAAGCGCCGACGGCGTGGCTCAGCAACAGCGGCCGAGCGACCAAATTGTTCGGTAACCCGACGGTCGACATCGAGACGATGATCGATTGGATCGCCGCTTGGCTCGTGCGTGGCGGTCCGTTGCTCGGCAAACCGACCCACTTCGAGAATCGCGACGGGAACTATTGATGGCCGACCCGCCGTGGAGATCCCGCTTGCAGTCGGGCTTGGTGATCCCCGCCTGCCCTCTGACGCTCGACGAAGACGGCAGCTGGTCTCAGCGACATCAGCGAGCCGTGGTCCGATACTACCTCGACGCCGGCGCCGGTGGCATCGCCGTCGGTGTCCATTCAACCCAGTTCGCGATCCGTGACCCCGCCCACGCCCTGTTCGAACCGATTCTGCGACTCGTCGCCGAGGAGTTCGATCGCTTTGAGAACCGTGGTGACTCACCGAGTCCCGTCCGCATCGCCGGGCTTTGCGGCCGATCGGAGCAAGCGATCGCCGAGGCCCAATTGGTCAAGCGACTCGGCTATCACGCCGGCCTGCTCAGCCTGATGGCGGTTTCCGGCGACAGCGAATCGCAGGTATTGGACCATTGTCGCCGAGTCGCCGACGAATTACCGCTGATCGGCTTCTACCTACAACCGGCGGTCGGTGGTCGAGTCTATTCGTACGACTTTTGGCGACGGTTTTGCGAAATCGAATCGCTGGTGGCGATCAAGATCGCGCCGTTCAACCGCTATCAGACACTCGACGTCGTCCGCGCCGTCGTCGAATCGGGGCGTGACGACATATCGCTCTACAGCGGCAACGACGACAACATCATCGTCGACCTATTGACCGAGTTCGAATTCGCCGGTCGCCGTCGCCGCATCGTCGGCGGTTTGTTAGGTCAATGGGGAGTCTGGACCCGAGCCGCCGTCGAACTACTCGACCGGATCAAGCAGGCCCGCGAGCATACGCAACTCGACGCCGCCTGGCTGACGCAAAACGCCGCCCTGACCGATGCGAACGCGGCGGTCTTCGATGCCGCCAACGGCTTCGCCGGCTGCATCCCGGGGATCATGGAAGTGCTACGGCGACAAGGGCTAGCCCCCTCTTGTCGCTGTCTCAACCCCGAGGAAACCCTCTCACCCGGCCAAGCCGCCGAACTCGACCGAGTCATTCAACAATACGGCTGGCTAATCGACGACCGCTACGTCAGCCAACACCTCGCCACCTGGCTCACCGACCCCACCAAGTCGCGAAGCGACGAAATGCACTAGCCACGGACGCAAGTCCATGGCTCAAGGCCCGCCATTTAACCCTCCCGCGGGAGGGTCGAGCCTAAGCGAGGGGAGGCCTGCCACCATCTCCTCAACCTCACCCACCGCCCACATCCACGAGGCCGCATGGCTCACGCCATGGCGTTAGACGCAACCAGGCCAGCCATATCGCTCGTCGCCATCGCCAAGTCGCGAAGCGACGAAATGCACTAGCCACGGACGCGAGTCCATGGCTCACGGCCCGCCATTTAACCCTCCCGAGGGAGGGTCGAGCCTAAGCGAGGGGAGGCCTGCCACCATCTCCACAACCTCACCCACGCCCCCCCATCCCCCGGGGCCGCATGGCTCACGCCAAGGCGTTAAACGCAACCAGGCCAGCCATATCGCTCGCCGCCATCGCCAAGTCGCGAAGCGACGAAATGCATTAGCCACGGACGCAAGTCCGTGGTTTGGCGACACCCAGGATGTACAAGTCGCAACGCGACGACAGGCGTCCAGTTCGCAATGGAATCAACGACTTGCATCGATCCCAATGGGGATGGAACCGCCACAACCTCACCCACCGCCCCACATCCTCGAGCCCGCATAGGCCCCGCGATCGCGGCAAGCGTTCGACATTCCGTGGCTCCTCAGGACGACTTTTCCGATCAGGGTGACCGAGCCGATTTTTCCGAAAAGTCTGGCGATAACGATTGGCCTGACCCGATACCCCCAATGGACG
>SKZY01000093.1 GCA_007127095.1 Planctomycetaceae bacterium | reverse complement strand
TTCGGATTGATCTCGATGAACTCACCCGCCGTGGTGACACCGAACAGGTTTCCAGAATTATTGAAATTCCCATAGGACAAACCGGTGACACGGCCTTGTAGTGGGCCGTGCGCCCCGTCACTACCACCGCTAAGCGGCGAAGAAATCGAGGTGGGGATTCCGGTCAGGTTGAACGCCACGGTCCCATTGGCCCCGTTGCCACCGTCAGTTCCGCCGACGATTACCGCAGTCACCAAGGCTCGAGCAGCCGCGTTGTTGTTGATCTCGTCGACGATCTGAGCCGCGGTCGGCGCGGCGACCACGACTCCGTCGTCATTCAGCTGACCGCCGATGGCGAGGATAATCGTATTCCCAGCCACACTGACGTTCATCGTGTTGTTGTTGGGCCGCGTGATCAAGATGTTGATCTGTTCGCCAGCCGCACCGGCCACCTTCGACTCGATCCGAATATTGGTGAGGGCCGGCGGGTCGGCGTTGTTGCCGACAGTCAGCATTCGCGAAGCGAAAGTGACACCCGTCGGCTGAATATCGCCCATCAATCCGTACCGCGGATTTCCCCCTTCCGCGATCGCCGGAGTCGCATCACCATTCGCTCGGCCTCGATAGAGCTTCGAGTTCGAGCCGAGTCCCGTATCGGTTTCGCGAACGACCAGATAGGTCTGATAGACCGGTACCGGCGCATTAGCAGGACCGGTGGTCCCGAGCCGTTGGAACGTGAATGCGTCGACTTCGTCCGATGTGGTGAACTGTTCCGCCCGTGCAATCGCACCACCGAGATTGGTATTTAGATCTCGTGAGTTCGGCGTCGGGCTGCGACCCGGAATGTTATCGCTGCTCAGTTGGTTGATCGCGCCGTTGGTCGGATCGATCTCGACTAAATTGCCGACACCGGCGGTGGCGCGATTGTTGACTCGTTGATAACCGAACATCCGTCCGTCGGAACGAATGACGATGTCCTGGATATCATTCGCGCCGGGAACGAACTGGTTGCCTTCGGTTACGCGAGTCAGATAGCGTTCGCCGACGAACGGATTAACGGTGAAAAGATGATCACCGGTTTCCGAATTGGGATTATCCGTGGCCACATACGTCACGACATCTTCGAGCCGGAACGGCGTCACATGATTGGCCAATGCGTCGGCCGAAGAGATATCGAAGATCCGCTGGGTCTCGGGAGCTACATTGGCCCCGTGGGAGTTGTGTCCCGAGAAACCGATGTGGTCCTCGACGACACGGCGGACAGTATTGACCGGTTCGAGCCGAGCCAATCCGAGACTCGTACTGGTCGGCGTGGCGTTGTAAAAAGCTGTCAGCTCGGTCGGCAACTGTTGGTTGCTCATCACCGCGACGTAATAGGTCCCGCTGGGCCTCACATGGATCGGGCCGATGTAAGGATCTTTGTTGCCGACCGAACCGCGGCTCAGGTCATCAAGACTGCCCTCCGGATTGAGCGGTCGATCGTCTTCAATGTTCGATTCTCGCCCGATCCAAATCAGCTTGCCGTCTCCGTCGTAAACCGCGACCGTCGTGTCGGGACGGGTTAGCCCGTCGGCGTAATCGAGGTCGAATACGACCGCCACGGTTCCGGGATCATCGTTGACACCCGAAATTTCTTGAACCCCGACATGCTCGACTTCGAAGCGAAACCAATCGACATCGGTGGCGCCGGCCAGCGACCCGGAAATGCTGATCGCGGCGAGATCCGTTTCGAGCAGGTTGGTCAACGGCTGGGCGCCGTCGAACGTGTTGCCGGCCAACTCGCCGGCCTCGCCGACCAACGGCGATCGGGCGGGTAACCCGCGGATATCGATCGCCGTCTGCGCATGGCGAATATCGGCGTAGCGGACGGTCGAACCGGGGAACTCGTCGACCTGCTGCAACCGGATCTGCAATTGGTATTTACCGGTGCTCTTGCCGTCGAGCGAACTGATCGGGTTCGTCTGCGGGTTGCTGCGGACGCGAATGAAGTAAGTGCCGGTATTTCCCGTGACCCCAGGTAGAACGTAATACAAGCCAGCGTCACGGAAGTTCTGGGTATAAAAATCACCCCCCAGCAGTGGATTTTGTGTCAATGGCGAGACGTTCAAGTTGCCTTCGAAGCCGAGGTCACTCGAGCGAACCGAGCGGGCCTGAACGGTACCGCTGGCGTTGAGTACCTCCACGATCACATCGAGTGTCGGATCGGTCCGGTCGATATCGATCCAGATCGGCGTCCCAGCGGTCCCGCGAAAGCTGTAGACGTCGACGTCGCCGGGATCATCGGGGCTGATGAAGCCGTGGACTTCAAACCCGAGTCGGCGATTCTCATCGCCACTTTTCTGATCGGGAGCCAGGGTACCTAGCGATTGAGCCGTGCCGACGGTCGAATTAATGTCGCGTCCGCTCGTCAGCGGGTTCTCGTTTTCACGGACGATGGCAACGTTGCGATCGTTACTCCATTCGTCGAACTGTAGGCCTCGCCAACCGCCGCTGACGCCGCTGGATGGGGAAGCCGTGTTGTTGGTGTTGGTCATCGGCGTGCCGTCGGGCGCGAATCCCGCCCCGACCGTATCATCGGCCAGGTGGGTCATCACCACGGGGAAACCGGGCCGACCGAGGACATGGACCGTGCCGCCGATCCGGTCGACGATATCCAATGGTGTGCCGGTGGCGGTGAAGCCGGCGTTACCGCCACTGAGCTTGACGACCAGGCTTTCGGAATTGCTGCTTTGCAACCGCAACCCGCTGTAGGTGTGGTGGTTGTCAACAACGATTTCGCTCGCCAACACGTGGACGATGTCGGTGTCGTCCCAAATACTCTCCGTGGTCAATTGCTCGCCACGGATCACGATCCCATTGATCGCATTGCCGCTGAGGCTGTTGAGCCGGATCAGCGGACCATGG
>SKZY01000073.1 GCA_007127095.1 Planctomycetaceae bacterium | reverse complement strand
TCAGGCCCTCATTCAACTCAGGCCCTCGGTGCCGACGCATTTCATGCCCTACTTCGACTACATTGCCCGGGATCGCGGCGGCCGGATTCATCGTGGCAGCACCGATGCCACTGCCGCGTCGGAGTTGGTTTCGACACTCCGCAACCGCGGCTGGTTGGTCACGCAGGTTCAACCAGCCACTTCGCCCGCGCGAAGCCTTTCCGACAGGATCGGCGACCTCAACCCCGTACACCATTTGGGGCCGCGATCGATCGACGTCGAAATGTCGCTCACCCAGTTGGCGGTCATGCTCCGCGGCGGGCTGACATTGCTGGCCGCGCTCGGAACCTTGGTCGAACAGTCTCCGCGCCGCAAGATGAAGCAGATTTGGCGGAATGTGGCTGATTCGATTCAGGAAGGGTCCGGGTTGGCTGATGCGATGAGCCGTCATTCATGTTTTTCCAAGCTCGTCATTCAGCTGACTCGGGTCGGCGAACAGACGGGTAATCTCGAACAGGTTTTGGTGCGAGCCGCGGCGTTACTGGAGAACCGCCGCCAGACGAAAAACAGTCTGATCACGGCGGCGGCTTACCCCAGTGTCGTCTTGGTGGCTGCGATCGGCGTCAGCGTGTTCATGATCGTCAGCGTGATCCCCAAGCTGCAGGTCTTTCTGACCGCACTGGGCCGCGAATTACCGGCGATGACTCAGTTGTTGGTCGACATCGGCAGCTATGTGCAGATCTATGGGCTTTACTTCGCGGTCGCCACGCTCGCGATGCTGGCGGCCATGATTGCGATCTACCTCTGGCCTCCTGGGCGGTATTTTTTCGATCGTGCCATGCTTCGCATCCCGATACTGGGCAATCTGCTTCGGTTAGCCGCGACGGCGATGTTCGCCCGCAGCTTTGCGACGCTGATCCGCAGCGGCGTGACGATGCTGGAAAGTCTGCGAACCGTCGAACTGTTGCATCGCAACCGCTATCTACGGGAGCACATTGCCGTTACCCGCGACGCGGTGATGCGGGGCCGCAGCCTGGCTCAACCTTTGGCTTCCAAAAAAGCCTTCACGCCGATGCTGGCCTCCATGGTAGCCGTCGGCGAATCGACCGGTACGCTCGACGATGTTCTCGACGAAGTGGCAGAATTTCACGATCAAAGGTTGAAATCGGCGATCCGTCAGTTCAGTCTGATCATCGAGCCGGTGACCATCATTGTGGTCGGTGCGATTGTCGGCTTCGTTTACATCTCGTTCTTTCTCGCCATGTTCAGCGCCGCCGGAGCCTCCCGATGAAGCCGCTTGCTGTCGAAGTCCATCAACCGTCGATTCGGAAGCGGTTAGCAATGTGTGGAAAAAAAGCCTCAGGTACCTTTTGCGAGGAAATCGCCCTTCGGGTGCTTCGCAGAAAAGATGCCAGACACTTATTTTCCGCTCGATCCTTATCGCTGTCGGTCGTTACCCTGACGATGCTCGTTTTCGCCACCCCGGCCGCGGCGCAAGAAGAAGAGTTGCAGGATCCGACTCGGCCGAGTCCCGAGCTTCAGCGGGCGATTGACGCCGAGAACCCACCACCGCTACCTGTCGGCCGCCAAGCATCTGCGGCCGCTTTGATCCCTGATCTGAAACTACGCGGTCGAATCGTGATGAACTCCGTTACCGTTGCCTCCGTGGAACTCGAGGGCAGCCACTACCATGTGTCGGCTGGAGAGGAGTGGGTGATCCGCGGTCCGGAAGGTGGCCCGCTGACCTTCACCGTCACCGAGTTGGGACCGAGGACGATGCGAATCAAGGTCGCGACCGTGCCCGAGGAAATCTCGCTGCCGTAAGCGATGTGCGGGGAAACAGCGACAGACACGCAAGCCACCCGGAAGAAGTCTCTTGGCACAATCCTCCACTGGGCACGACCAGATCGCTGAGGCGATTAATCGTAAGGATTGAAGAGTGGGCTTTGTTGTGTGATGAAGTGCGGCGAGCACCTCGGGATCGGGAAAGACTCGACGGTGATCATCCCGAAGCGATCCAAGCCATTAGCCGACGGTTGGAACTTGCATCGCTTCAGGGTTCGGCGACTTGGCGGATCAGCGAGCAGAGTCTCGATTGGACTTCGAGCAATTGTTGCCACTGACCGAGTCCGAGCGTGACACAACCTTCTCCGTCGTCGATGGTGGCCGATTCGATCAATCGATGGAGTCGGCTTTGGACGAACTCAAGGATTTCGCAGAGTTGGGCTGCTTGGCCGGGGCTGAGCCGATCGGGTAACTCGGGCGGTTCGAAGGCGGCGAGCAGCGAGAGGTGGGGGCGGGGACTGTTCTGGTCGTTGTCGAGATGGAGCAGCAACGAGCTATCCGGGGCGCCTTCATGCGCAACGGCCCCGGCGTTGCCGCCATTGATTGCCGCAACACGAGCGGCGATCTGTTCCTCAGTGCCGACCAACATCAGGCTGCGACCGATCGCGATCAAGTCGCCGTGGCGGAGGATTTTCAGTTGACACTCTTCGCCGTTGACCTTCGTGCCGTTGGTGCTGTCGAGATCGGTCAGCACGAGTCGATCATTATCGCGTTGAACCTTGAAGTGACAGCGGCTGACCCGTTCGTCATTCAGCTGGATCGAGTTCCCTTCTTCGCGGCCGATTGTCAGAGGCGGGGACAGGTCGTGGAAAACCTTTCCGCGATCGGCACCGTGCAAGACTTTGATCGTGACACCCGTCATACGGGACTCCACGTGGGTAAGGCGATAATGACCGGCCGTCGGCGGAGGGCGATAAGTCGACGAGCGGCAACGGAGTTCCGCAACCGGTGACAACATTATAGCCGGTCACACCGACCGCCTGGAACGATTTAACGATTTCGCGGCAATGTTTCCGCTTTCGCCCTAGGCAACGGCAAAGAACACGGCCGCACGGCTGGCGCCGTTGCGTTG
>SKZY01000358.1 GCA_007127095.1 Planctomycetaceae bacterium | reverse complement strand
TCGTCGTCATCCCAGTCGTCGTCATCCTCGTCATCGTCGACGTCAACATCGTCATCAACATCATCGTCGAAAAACTCGTCGTCATCGTCGTCGATAACGAGGGCACCCGACTGAGCCGTTGCGGTCGGTTCGGCAAGGCCCAGGGCGGAACCGGAGTTGAGGAAATCGATTACTTCGTCGCTAGCGACGGGGCCGGCCGCGATGCTCACGTCTGACTCCTTGGTGGTAACGGCTGCGGGAGGGGATGTTTCGGGCGGAGTCAAGTCTAACGGATGATCCGCCGGGTCGGGTGCTAGGGCTTCGATCGGCGAATCAGCTTCACTCGCTTGACTCGGATCGGCCACGAAGGGGAAAGTGTCGTCGGAATCGTCTCGGATACTAGCCCCCGGCAGGGTCGGAATCGCATTGACATTCTTCAGTCCGAAAATCTGCAGAAAATAAGGCGTCGTTCCGTACAGGTAGGGACGGCCGAGCTCTTCGCCGCGGCCACAGATCCTGACCAGATCTCGTTGCATCAGTTGCCGGATCAATTCGCCGCAGGCGACCCCTCGGACCGCTTCGATGTCCGCTCGTGCGACCGGTTGCCGATAGGCGATGATCGCCAACGTTTCCATCGCGGCGCTGCCGAGCCGCACGGTCGAGGGGAGATGCTTCAGCCGGCGGAGCCAAGGCGCCAAGCCGGGCCGTGTCATCAGTTGATATCCGCCGGCGATTTCTTCGATCCGCAGGGCACCCCCGGTGAGATCGTACAGTTCGTTGAGTTCGCGGATCCGTGTTCGCGCTTCGGTGGCATCGGCGAGTTCCGCCAATCCGGCAAGCTTCCTCAGTGCGACAGATCCCTTGTGAAACAGCAGTACCGCTTCGGTGCGTCGCCGGCGGTCCACCGGGTCCTCTTCAGCCTCCGCGGCCGCTCCCTCGCTAGCGGTTTGCGGATCGGGTGTCGCTGGGCAGAACGTAGCGGCGCCCGCTGTAGCCAAGCGACGATTCATCGCGACGCCCGTAGCACCCCATCCGATCGCTCCCCAAGGCCGTGCTGTGGTCGCACCCCAGCGTCCGGTGGCTAACTCGGTCGCCGGTAGCCAAGGGGTCGCCGATGCGATGACCGGTAGCGGTGAGGATTGCTGACGACGCATGATCAGGTGATTCGGCGGTTTTCGGATGCCCCGTTTCGAAAGCAGTGTTTCGGTTGACCCGTTTGGTGCAACAATAATGAGAACAACGTCAAGGTGAGCTTGTCGAGGCTCGCCACGATGTAAGCTGGATCGAGTACCCTCGAACGCAACTCTCAAGCCCTTTCGACATTTCCAGGCCCCTTCGACGATTCAGGCCCCTTCGACATTTGAGTTCAGGGTTCGCTCACGTTATGACTACCCCGCCGCCGACTTCCCCGCCGCCGACTCCGGTACCGGTGCCACCGCAGCGGTCTGCCGTGATGGTTGCCGACGCCGCACCACGGCAGGCCGGCCTGCGGCGACGGATCGGGTCTTCGTTCGGACGAATCGCCACCGGGTTGGTCGCCGGCGTCGTCGTGACTCTCTCGTTGGGGTTGGTGATCTTCGTTTTCGGTCGTGTATCGGGTCGAGAGTTTGCACCGAGTCATTTTCGGATGCGGGGTTTCTCGTTTTATGAGTTCCCGTTGCTGGGGGTGCAAGTGACCCCGATTCGCCGTTGGGACATAACCCCCGACATCGCAAGCCGGTTGAGCGCCACAGCGTGGATCTCCCGACCCAACACGCCGCCGCAGACTTGGCATTTGGTGAGCCTATCGCGAGGTTCTACAGCGGTTCGATTCGCCGACGCGGAACTGTTGACCCGGTTTCTCGAGTACGAACCGGTTGCCGCGTCGATCGACTCCCGCAACTGGTTGTCGTGGAGCCGCGACCATTCCGACGTGGCGAATCTTCTCTGGCCCCAGGTACAGAAGCTGGCAAACGAAGATTTGTACCTGTTCATTCCCGAATTGTTCGCGATCGCCCGACGGGCGGATGACGCGGCCGCAGCGGCGCGACAGATCGAACGGTTTTTGGACGACCAGTATGCGGAACTGGCCAACGATCTCCGCGAAGCCGGGCAAACCGAACTGGCTGCGGAGATCCTCCGACAATCGCGTTCGATTCCTGGCCCCGAGGCCGACTGACGTCCTGGTCGCTGACCGTTTTATGGCTATCCGATGATTTATCTCGATAATAACGCCACCACAGCGATCGATCCGCGGGTGCTCGAGTTGATGCGGGACGTCTGGTTCAGCGGGCCGCTGAATGCATCCAGCCAGCACGCTTCGGGGCGGGCAGCGCGGAATCGCTTGGACGAGTCGATCTCGCTGATGAGCGGTTTGCTCGGCGGCGACGTCGATTCACCCGGAGGCGGTCGGTTGATTTTGACCAGTGGTGGGACCGAGTCGAACAACTTGGCGTTAAGTGGCATCGGTGACCCGCAGGGTCGTCTCGTGATCAGTGCGATCGAGCACCCCAGCGTGTTGGAGGTCGCGCGTGGGCAGGCGGCCGGCGGACGCGACGTGAACGTCATTCCGGTTGACGAATCCGGAGTGATCGACCGTGAAGTGGCGTCACGCCTGATCAATGCCTCGCCACGACCGGCATTGGTCAGCGTGATGGCGGCCAACAACGAGACGGGTGTGGTACAGCCGATCGAATGGTTGGGCCGGCTCTGTCAGTCGGCCGGCGTTCCGCTGCACTGCGACGCCACGCAGGCGATCGGCAAGCTGGCATTCCGCGGTGATCTGCCGGGGTTGTCAGCGGTCACCGCCACGGCTCATAAGTTTCATGGGCCGGCGGGGATCGGCCTGTTGATGGTGCGAGCCGGGGTCGATCTGCGTCCCCAAATGGTCGGTGGTGAACAACAACTGGCCCACCGTGCCGGTACTGAGCCGGTCGCGCTAGCCG
>SKZY01000214.1 GCA_007127095.1 Planctomycetaceae bacterium | reverse complement strand
GGGCGCTGGGCGAGGACGTTTCTGCGGACGTCGATTCGACGTTGGCGGTAGCGCGGCAGGCGAAGGTACACTACACTGCGGACCTGTTGGCCCAGAGTTGGAGCAGCCCGTTGATCGCTGATGGCCGTGTTTTCTTTGCCGACGAAGACGGCGACATCACGATCTTCCGCCTCGGTGAGGAGCATGCCGACCCGATCGCGGAGATCAACATGGGGTCGAGTCTGTACACGACGCCGGTTGCCGCTGGAGATACTATTTTTATCGCCACGAAAGACAAACTCTTCGCGATCCGAGATGACGAAAACAGTAATTGATTGCGGAAATTGCGGTCCGGACTACAACGCCGTTCGCAAACTCGTTCAGTCGCACTTCGAGGCTGTGGTGATCCAGACCCACGGTCTGGAAGATACGCTCGAGGTGCTGGCCGATCGGCCGGTGGCGTTGATCACGGTCAACCGCAAGCTCGACCGTGACTACAGCGATGGGATGGACGTGATCAAGGGGATCAAGGCCGACCCACGGTTCGCTGAAATTCCGGTGATGCTGATCACGAACTACGACGAGCATCAGCAAGCGGCGATGGATATCGGAGCGGTGCGAGGGTTCGGTAAATTGGCTGTCAATCATCCCGACACCGCCGCGTTGCTCGAGCCATACCTCGGGACTCCCAAGTCGGCTCCGTCCTACTGATATTCGTGGTTCTCGCTGCTGCGATTACCGCGAATCCGCTATTTCACTTTTGGAGACACCTGCCATGGTTCGTACCGAATCGACCATGCTGCCCTTGGGCACGACCGCGCCCGATTTTTCGCTGATCGACACCGATGGCAAGACGGTATCGCGGACTGACTTCGTCGGCCGTCGCGGTTTGTTGGTGATGTTTATGTGCAATCATTGTCCGTACGTCAAACATGTCGCCGATGGGGTAAAGAAACTGGGCGACGATTGTCTCGATCAAGACGTCGCCGTGGTCGGTATCAGCAGCAACGACGTGGCGAATTATCCGGATGATTCGCCGGAGAAGATGAAGGAGGAGAAGGCGGCTCGCGGCTATGCCTTTCCCTATCTTTACGATGCCACCCAGGAGGTCGCGCGGGCCTATCGCGCCGCCTGCACCCCTGACTTTTTCCTGTTTGACGGTGAACACCGATTGGTCTACCGAGGCCAACTCGACGGGAGTCGCCCGGGCAATGATCAACCGGTCACGGGAGAGGACCTGCGGCGGGCGATCGACGCTCTGTTGGCTGGTGAGCCGCCGCTGGAGCGGCAGGTTCCCAGCCTTGGTTGCAACATCAAGTGGATCGAAGGCTCGGCGCCGGACTACTTTAACGCCAACGGGGCCGGCTGAGGCTCGGCGACCGCCATGCGGGACGGCGATTCCCCACCACTGCCGACCACGGCCAACGACGAGCCGTCATTTCCCCGGCAAGGGAGGCTGGCGGGGGTCGACTTCGGCACCGTACGGATCGGGATCGCGGTCTGCGATCCGCTGCGGATTTTGGTGAGTCCGCTGGAGATCCGGCAGGTATCCGACCCGCAGCGAGATGCCGAGTATTTCCGGCAATTGGCTGATCGCGAGGCGATCGACGGTTTCGTGGTCGGCCTGCCGATTCATTGTGACGGTGGCGAAAGCGAGAAAAGTGTTGAAGCGCGTCGGTTCGCCCGCTGGTTGTCCGAATCGACGGAGGTGCCTGTGCGGCTTTTCGACGAGCGATTCACGACCTCGGCCGCACAATCACGCACCCGCGGTGCGAAAGGCGGTGGGAAGCGGAGTCGGCACCGCCGGGTCGATGCGATCGCGGCTCAAGTGTTACTCGAATCGTATCTCGAGGCGGCCAAATACCGGGACGAACTGCCGGGCCAATCGGCGGCTGGACCGGCGATTGGTGAAGCGGCGATCGATTGAGGGTTTTACCAGCGTAGTCCGAATTGGGCACCGCCGCTGGGGCGATCATTGCCGCCTTTGAGCGGACCGCTGTGAGTCGCCTTGACCGCTGGTTCGCGGACTTCGATCGCCTCTTCGGATTCGTCGGTGGCGACCTCTTCAGGCGCCTTGTGCTGCGCCTGTTTGATCGACAGGGCGATCTTTTGCGTATCGCGATCGACCGACAGGACCTTTACGTCGACGGTTTGGCCTTCCTGCAGGAAGGCACCGACATTGGTCACGCGGTGTCCCGCGACTTCGCTGATGTGGACCAATCCTTCGACTCCGGCCGACAACCGCACGAACGCACCGAAAGCGGTGATACGCGTGATCGACCCGCTGACGACTGACCCGGGGGCGAGCGACTCGCAAGCGGCATCCCAGGGGTTTTCCAACAGGTCGCGATAACTCAGCCCGATCTTTCCGGTCTGTTTGTCGATTTTCTCGACTTTGACTTTCACGCGTTGGCCTGGCTCGATCACTTCGCTGGGGTGTTTGATCCGGTCCCAGCTGAGCTTGCTGATATGGATCAGCCCTTCGAGGCCGCCGAGATCGACGAACGCGCCGAAATCCTTGACCGTGCCGACGGTCCCTTCGAGCAGGTCGCCGACTTCGATGGTTTCGAGCTGTTCTTGTCGTTTTTGTTCGCGTTCGCGTTCCAGAATGGCGCGCCGGCTGACGACCAAGTTGCCTCGTCGCGGGTTGGCTTCGGTGACGACACAGACCATTTTCTGGCCGACGAACTCGGTGGTATCTTCGACGCGGTGTTCACTGATCTGACTGATCGGGATGAACCCGGAGATTCCGGCGACGGTGCACTCCAACCCGCCGGAGTTCGACCCGGTAACGGTCGCCTCGACCACCGAGCCGGTTTCGATATCCGACCAATCGGTCACACTGACCGTCTCGCCGGGCAGAGTTAACTGATAGAGCCCGTCGGCATTGACGCCGCGAACGATGACCTCGATGGCTGATCCCGG
>SKZY01000029.1 GCA_007127095.1 Planctomycetaceae bacterium | reverse complement strand
CTTGCGGCTCTGGGCGTGCCACCCCGAGGGCAGCTCGACTTTGCCAGACCACTTGGGCTTGATTGCTAACGTGCCGCCGCGGCACCGTCGACCCGCGGGTCGACCGAGGCCCTCAGTCGTCCATCGACCGTCCGCTCGATCGCTTGGACGACTGCGATATTGCCTGGGGGACTCAGGGAATGGCCGCGGTCGCGAACCGCGGCGGTGATTGCCCGGTCCCAGGTCGGTTCCATCATCAACCGATCGGGGCTCCATTGATGATGGACCCGCGGCGCGGCGAGCGCTTCGTCAACCGTCATGCCGAGGTCGATGACTCGAACGATGCACTGCAGAGTCGCGTTGATGATCCGTGGCCCGCCGGCGGCCCCACAAGTCAATCGGGGCTGGCCTTCCGCATCGAGGATGATTGTCGGACTCATGCTCGATAGCGGACGCTTTCCCGGTGCGATCGCATTCGCCTCCGCGCCGAGCAGACCGAACGCGTTGGGTGTCCCCGGTGCGATGCTGAAATCATCCATTTCGTTGTTCATCACCACTCCGGTGCCGGGGATGACGACACAACTGCCGAAGGTGGTGTTGACGGTATTGGTGATCGCCACCCAATTCCCGTCGCCATCAGCAGTCGTCAAGTGCGTCGTGTGGCGACGGGAAAACAGGTCATCTTCGGCACGCGGCGGGACGCCGTGCGACTGCACCGGAGTCGCCCGCTCGAGATCGATGTCGTCCGCCAATGAACGGCAATAATCGGGATCGATCAGCCCCCGAGGGACTTCGGCAAAGTCGGCATCACCCAACCAGTGAGCCCGGTCTGCAAAGGCCCGCTTCATCACCTCGGCCATCAGGTGAGCGGCGACAGCCGGGTCGGTCGCCAGCAGCGACTTGACCGGAAACCGCTCCAACATCATCAACATTTGAGCGATATGAATACCGCCCGAACTCGGCGGCGGAAAGCCGACCACCCGCCAATCATGATAACGACTGGTCAACGGTGAGCGGTTTTTGGCGACGTAGCCGGCAAAATCTTTCGCGGTCAACATCCCACCATTGCCACTCATCCACTTTTCACAGGCCGCTGCGAATGGGCCGCGATAAAACCAATCCGGTCCCTCGGCGGCCAAAGACGTCAGGGTCTGGCCGAGGTCGGGTTGTCGAAACACGCTACCCAGCTCGGGCGGTTTGCCATCGTCGCCGAGGAACTTCGCCGCACTGGCCGGAAACCGTTTCAATTCGCTCGCCCTGCGACGGATCGCTGACGCGGTCGCCCCACCGACCGAATATCCCTCGGTAGCCACCTCGGCGGCTTCGCGGAGCGATTCAGTCCAACCGCCACGACCGTGCTGCAGGCTCAACCGCGCCAACGCCGCGACCTGTCCCGGTACACCCGATGCCAGTGGTCCGATCTGGCTCGCCATCGGGTCGGGTTTGCCGTCGCGGAGAAACATATCGCGGTGGGCCGCTTGCGGAGCCGTTTCCCGACCGTCGATCGCGATCAATTCTCCCGCGGCCGACCGGGCGAGTATGAAACAGCCACCACCGATCCCCGAATTATGTCCATCGACGACGCCTAACATAAACGCGGCGGCGACCGCGGCGTCAAATGCGTTGCCGCCTCGCGCGAACGCATTCATCGCCGCTGCCGTTGCCCGCGGGTGAACCGTCGCGGCGACCGCTTGTTCACCAACCGCTGTCCGCCGGGTTTCGACAGACTCGGATGGACCGATTTCCTGGCCAAAAGCCGAGCTGTGACGCCGAGAAGTTCCGGAAAGGGCGACATCCAAGGCGAACGGCAACGCCGGTGCCAAAGCCCCACCGGCGAGAAATGTCAACAACCGACGACGGGAAAGGGAGGATGACATCTAATCGGCAAAGGTTGAAGGAAACGGAACCAATGACGGCAGGAACAGCAGCCGACCTGCGGATCGGGTGAGCGGTTTCATCGCGGACCGGGATGGTTAACCCTGTCCGCACCGCGGTCCTGGCCGGGTGTGATGGCGTTCGCTGCGGTCGGGACGGGGCGGATCGCCTCGCCGCTGTGACGATCGAACGTGTCGGGTGTCAAGACATCCGGGACACTGTCCGCCGTCTCCTGAGTCCACTGTTCCAACACCGCCAGCAATTCCTCTTCGACCTTGCCGGTCGCCGCTTGACCGGCCAGATTCGTCAATTGGTGCGGATCCTTAACGACGTGATAAAGCTCGATTTCCGGCCTTGGGGAAAGGAACACGTCGGCCTGCGGAGGGGTCAGTCGCCCAGCGTCGCGAACGGCTAGCAACCGACGATGCGACGGCGAACGGACCGAATCGGCCGGGCCCTGCCAGGCTAGTTCCGGCCGATGATTCCGCAGCAACAGATAATCGCCGCCGCGGACCGAACGGCCGTGGGCTTCGTAATCGTGCCAATTGTGTTCCGAAAATGTGTAACGTCTGACCACTGCCGATGGGTCCGCCAGGATCGGCCCCAGCGAAATCCCTTGAACCGTCTCCGGGATCTGGCATCCAGCGATTTCCAAAATGGTCGGTGCCAGATCGATCACGCTGACCAGACTGGTCGTCTTTTGCCCCGCCGCAATCTTCTCCGGCCAATGGGCGATCAAGGGCGTCTTCATCCCCGAGTCGTGCAGTCGTGTCTTGGCCCGCGGAAACGGGCGCCCATTATCGCTCAACACCAACAACAACGTCCGTTCGAACTCACCCTGGCGTTTCAGTTCCGCGACGACTTCGCCGACGAAGTGGTCGAAGCGGGTTACTTCGTTGTGATATGAGGCAAGGTCGCGTCGGGTCTCGGCGTCGTCGACCAAGAATGGCGGTACGATCACATCCTCCGGTGCATGCATCGGCCCGTAGTCTGCTTCCACCCACTGATGATCAGCGTCCCAATCTCGGTGGGCATCGAATGAGGCGAACCAACCGAAGAACGGCCGGTCGGCTGGGCGTTCGCGCAGTACCTTGACCCAATTCGCGTGTCCGCCCGAATTGCCGGCTACCCGACCGTTGTCGATCTGGTCAAAGGCTGGAGGACGTGGAGTTTGCCCCGGGGCAGGTTTCACCGACGTCATGTGGTTCTTGCCCGACAACGCGGTGTAATAGCCCGCTTGCCGCAGCAGTTCGGGAAACCAGGGGATGTGCGCCGAAATCGGTCGGTGGAGTTCCGCTGCCGCTCCATTGTTGTGCGGATATCGCCCCGTAATCATGCTGCTCCGCGACGGGCTACAACTGCTGGCGGTCAAGTAAGCGTTTTCGAACCGCAACCCGGTCTGGGCCAAGGCATCGATGTGCGGGGTCCTCGCCGCCCGATTGCCGTAACAGCCGAAATCGTTCCAACTGATGTCATCGGCGATCAGCACGATCACGTGAGGGGGCAGCACGGCCGCGGTCGCCTCGTTCGCCGCCGCACAATCGGGACGAAACACCAGTGATATCGTCAATAATCCTGCGACGAATACCCACATCGAACCGATTGGTCGCGGCAGCATAACGAATAACTCCTGAAAGTCGGGCAGATACGATTCGACCCTCAGGATAGTCGACCCGCCGTCGGTACGCATGGTCGGCTAGGCGGTAACACGATAGACTTAATCGTTCGGAATAACCCCCCACCACAACGAATCGAGACGGGACACAGTGTGATGAGTGATGCGAAGGTGCGAGGCGTGGTCCACGTGATCGAAGAGACGAAAACCTACGGTCAGAAAGGGTTTCGCAAACGCCTGGTGGTGCTCGAGCAGGAAAAAGGCAGTTTCACCAACTATGTGCCGCTGGAGTTTACCCGCGACGCGTGCGATTCGGTCGACCAATTGCAGGTCGGCGACGAAATCGAAGCCGATTACGTGCTCAGCGGACGTCGCTGGCAACGTGACGCCAACAGCGAAGTGAAGTTCTTTCTCAACGCCGAAGCGACCGGATTTCGGCTCCTCAGCGGCGGCGATGGCCCGACCGAAATCGTCAGCGGTTCGGCCAACGACCGCTTCGCCGAAGCGATGGATGACGACGCCCCGTTCTGATCCGGCTTTGCTTGAATCAGCCGCAACGCGTTAGCGTCCGGTCAGCGATCCACCGACGGTCGCTGGCGGTTTGCTGTCCGTTGTCGGCTCGCCGGCCAGCGTGATCGGTTCTTCGGCGGCGGGCCGCCAAACCGCATTGGTCAGGTCGTCAAAGAACGTGTAGAGCACCGGAATCGCGAGTAGAGTCAGCAATAGCGACAGCGTTTGGCCGCCGACGACCAATACGGCGATCGAACGGCGTTCTTCCGCTCCCGGTCCAGTCGCGATCAACAGCGGTACCAGTCCGGCGACAAACGAGACGGTCGTCATCAGGATCGGCCGCAACCGGTCACGGTTGGCAGCCAGCAGTGCGGTGTGCCGATCGAGCCCACGGCGGCGGAGCACATTGGTGTGATCGACCTGCAAGATCGCCGCTTTCTTCACCACTCCGAACAGCACCAAAATCCCCATCGCCGAGTAGAGGTTCAGCGTTTCGCTGCCCCAGTAGAGACTCAACAAGCCGAACGGCACGGCGATCGGCAGTGACAGCAGGATGATCAGCGGGTAGACGAGGTGCTCGTACTGCGCCGCCAAGACGATGTACATGAAGATGAACGACATCAGAAACGTCCAGCGGAAATCGAGCATGGTACGGTCCAATTCCTTGCCACCTCCGAGCACTTGAATGTCGAGTTCCGGCGGCAACCCTACCGCGTTCACCGCTTCCCACATCGCAGCGATTCCCTCGGTCAAACCATATTCACCCGCGATATTGCTGCGAACGGCGACCATTTTTTGTCGGCCATATCGGTCGATCCGCGAAGCATCGAGGCCGAACTCAAAATCGACGAGGTTGTCGATTCGGGTCAATCCGCTCGACGCGAGCCGGGTGGCCGGGTCGTCGAGTGCCGCGCCGCCAAGTTCGATCGAATCGATCCCGGATCGCCGACTTCCCAACGGACGTGTGCCGGTGCGCACATACAGTTGAGACACTGACTCGATGTCGCTACGGTCCAATCCGACCAACCGCACTTCGACGTCATAGGCGTCGTCAACACGGACGTCGTGGAATCGCGAAACCCGATCGTCGCCGCCCACAGCGATCCGCAGCGTGTCGGCTATCTCGGTCACATCGACCCCCATCGCCGCAGCTCGCTCACGATCGATGCTGACCAACAATTCGGGGTTGTCGATCTGCAGCGTGGAGTACGTATCGGCCAATTGTGGGAACTCGGTCGCCTTCGCCCGCAAACGCTCGCTGAACTCCAACAATTGAGGCAGGCTCGGGCCGGTGATCGAAAAGTCGACGTCCGAACCAGACCCGGTCCGCAGTGACGTCAAGTTGCGAACCGAAACTTGTAGGTCTCCGATCTGATTGAGTCGCTGACGGACCTCAGACATCTTTTTCCGCTGCGAATAATTGCCTCGGAATGCTTCCCCGGGATCACCCTTGAACACCCCGGCGGCCAGGCGTGAAAACGAAAACGTCCGCGTCTCGCTATCGCTTAACCGAATGTAGAAGGAGCCGCGGTTGATATCGCCGTAACCGCTGTTGCCGACGGTCGTCACGACCTTCTCGATCCCCTCGATCTGCGACAATTCGGCTTCTACCGCATCGACCATCTGCTCCATCGCCAAAATCGTGGCGCCACGAGCCGCCTCGACCCGGACCTCAAACTCCGACTCATCGACATTCAGCGGGATGTAGTCGCGTTGGACCCAGCCTTGCAGCGGTACGTTGGAAGCGATCACCAGGATGATCAGTACCAGGACCGCCCAACGGAACCGCAGTGCCAAGCCGAGCAACGCCAAATAGCCGGTTTCGAGCCATTGATAGGCACCCCGCCGCGACGTCACGGCGCCGGCAGCGGGCCCCGCACCCGGCGCGATCGGTTTCAGCAATTTGCTGCACATCATCGGGGTCAACGAGAAACTGACCAACATCGAAATCAGGATCGCTACCGTCGCTGTGATTCCGAACTGAAACAGCATCCGGCCCGTGATGCTCGACAGAAACGATACGGGCAGGAAAACGATCACCAGCGACAGCGTCGTCGCCAACACCGCCGGGCCGATCTCGCGAGTCCCCTCGATCGCCGCCTGCCGCGGCGACAATCCCTTTTCTTCCAGATGGTGGAAGACGTTTTCCAAGACAACGATGGCGTCATCGATCACGACCCCGACCATCAACACCAACGCCAACATCGTGACGTTGTTGAGTGTAAAGCCGAACGCCTTCATGAAGGCGAAGGTCGCGATGATCGAAGTCGGGATCGCAACCGACGCGATCACCGTCGATCGCCACGACCGCATGAACAGCATGACGGTCAAGCAGGCCAAGATGCTACCGAAGATCAGGTGCTGTTCGATTTCGTGCAATGCCGCCCGGATGTATCGCGATTGGTCCTGCACCACGGTGACGGTGACGTCGTCGGGCAACAGTTCCCGACAACGCGGCAACGTCGCCTTGATCTGATCGATCACCTCGACCGTGTTTTCACCCGATTGCCGTTGGACCTGCAACACCACCGCGGGGACGCCGTTGAGCCGCGCCAGCGTCCGGACCTCCTTCGTCCCATCGCTGATTTCGGCCAAATCGCTCAACTTGATCGCCGCGTCGCCTCGGCTGGCGACTACCAAATCTGCGAAATCGCGAGGGTCGCTCAGCCGGCCTCGTGTGCGGATAATCCGCTCCCGCATCCCCTGATCCATCCGCCCGCCAGGAATCTCCGCATTCTGACGCTCCACCGCATCACGGACTTCCAGGATCGAAAGTTGGTGCGCCGCCAATCGGTCGGCGCTGACATCGATCTGCACGGCACGGTCCGCCGCACCGGCGATCGTGACCTGGCCGACGCCTTTGGACGATTCGATCACATTTTTGACAAACCGGTCGGCCAACAAATAAAGTTCGCGAGCCGAACGCGGCCCCGAAACCGCCATCGACATGACCGGCGAAGAATCGAGGTCACGTTTCTGGACTACCGGCGCGTCGAGCCCTCGCGGCAAACGTCGGACCGCTGCCGCGACCGCATCCCGGATATCTTGCACCCCCGCGTCGGTATCGCGGTCGAGTCGAAAGGTGACCAACACCAACGACCGCGCATCCCATGAGATCGATCGCAACTCGTCGATCCCCGCGACCGTGGCGACCGCATCCTCGACAATCGTCGTCACTTCCGACTCGACCTCCGATGCCGCGGCACCGGGATAGTCGGTGTTGACGATCACCTGCGCCATGTCGATGTCGGGAAAACGATCGACCCCCAATTCCGGATACGACGCCAAACCGGCAACCACCAACGCCGTGATCAGCATCAATGCGAAAACCGGGCGACGGACACAAATCTCGGCTAACCAATACACGCGAAAACCCCAACGCGGGCGGATATTGTGGTCGAAAGATTATTTGCCGGGAGCCACCGCGCCGCGGTGGCGACCGACCAGTTCGCCCAACCGTCGTCGGTCTCGCGACACCGTCGTGTCGGTTTCGCCGGGCCCGTCACCGCCGACGATTCGAGACACCGGCTCACCTTTCGAGACGACACGAGCCACCCGGCCGACCGACGCATTGGACAAGATCGTATCGCCACCGGTCAGCCCATCGATGACCTCGACCCAGCCCGCTCGTTCGCCCCCGGTGGTGATCTCCAACTGCGTCGCCACACCCTCGATCAGCTTCCAAACCTTCTCCGATCCGGCGAATTCAGTGATCGCCTCGACCGGTATTGCCAACGATTCCGCTGCCGGATCGAGCACCAAGTCGGCGTTGGCAAAAACACCGCTGCGAAGCTTCCCATCGTGATTATCGATTTTGGCCTCGAACGCCAAAGACCGACTCGCCAAGTCGATCGAAGGACTGATCCGCGTCACTGTGGCCACCACCGGTTGGGCCGCCGATTCGACGCCGATCTTGATCTCCAATCCGGTCCGCAACCGCGACGCGTAACGTTCCGGTACCGTGCCGTGAAACCAGATCGGGTCGGTTCGTACGATCGCCACGACCGCATCGCCAGAACGGACATAGCTGCCCGGTGCTACACTCCGCGATTGCACCAAACCATCAAACGGTGCACGAATGACTGCGTCATCCAACCGTTGTCGGGCCAAAGCCAACTCGACCCGACGCACCCCGATCAATGCCAATTTTTCTTCCACACTATTGATCGACGCCGAATACAACGCCTCGGCGACCCGCTCCGCGGCGGCAACCTCTTCGTGCTCGCCAGACGAAATCGCGCCTTGGGCCAACAATTTGTCGGCACGCCTGAGACTCCCCTGCGCTTCGTCCCAGACCGCCCGCTGACGCCGAACCGGTGGCGAATTGACGGGATCGAGATGATCGACCAACTCCAAATCAGCCGCCTCGCCCTCCGTTTCCCGGACAACGTTGATGCTCAGCCCGACCGCCGAACGGGCCTGTGCGAGTTGGGCTTCGGCCTGCGAAAATAACAATTCAAACTCATCCTGCTGAATCGTTACCAACGGCTCACCGGCGACGACCGTATCGCCCAACTCAACGTGGACCTGACCGACCCGACCCGAGACCCTCGCCCCGACCGCCGACACCTCGTCGGAATAAAGCGAGCCCTGAACCCGGACGAGCATCGGCCACTTCACCCGACGAATCTCAAATGTCTCCGCCTCCAAATCGGGGATCGCCTCCTCAACTTGGGTCACGCTCTGCGTCGTATCGCCACAACCAACGCTCAGCGACGTCAGCACAACGAGCAACCATCGCAAGAGGCCGAAACCGGGTAAGCCACGATAATGCCGGTCGGGCAACCGAGGGCAGTGCCTATCATCCGAGGAGTGGGAACGGATAGACAGCGACATCTGAGTTCGCTTCATCGATCGTCGGGGGATTAACAGGAGGGAATGAGGCGGGGGGGCCGAGGTGGGACGCCGTCCGAACCGATGAGCGAATCATTCTGTCGGACGACGGTTGCCGTTATCATAGCAGACCTGAGGTTGTCAGCGACCGGATGGAATATCGATTTCGCTTAGTGAAATTCGAGAAACCCCATCCCACGCCACGGCAATCGCCTCAACCGGTCGCTGCTCTCCTGTTTCGCTGCCAACCATTTGAGTCGCCTGATGCTCTGCCGATCGAAAATTCCACTGCAATGTGCGGGAAAAAAGAGTCCGCAACCGCTTGCCGAGCACTCACCCTCGAGATGCTTCGCCGAAAAAGTGCCTGACTTTGTTAACGCGCTCGGTCCGCTGTCGCGAATCTGGCTGATGATCATGATCATGATCATGGCTAGCAGCATCACCACGTTCGCGGTCGCTTCCGACAGCGCCGCTGAGAACAAGGTGGCGACAGCCGAGTCGACCACGATTCCCGACGGTTCCGGGACCCCAGCCAACTACCCGCCAGTATTGCACCAGCGGCTCGACCAAGACGGTGTCTCCGGGACTTTGGTGATCCATGGGGGCGGCAGCCTGCCGGCTGACGTCCGACAAGCCTTCATCGACTCTTTGCCAGCTGGCCGCCCGGTCGTCGCTTTGACATTGGCCAATACTGACCCGCAACCCACCGCGGCGCGCGATTGGATCGAAGCGGAAGGAATCGAAGTGGTCGCGTTCGATTTTTCGACCACGACGGCGAATGTCGCCGAACCCGTTCTTGCCAGCGGTCCGCTCGCCGCAGCAATCCGAGAAGCCGGCGGAGTCTGGATTGAGGGTGACAGTTCTGCGAGCGAGCCGAGTTTGCCGGCCGAAGCTGGCGACCGGCCAACATTGCAGCCGCTTTTCGACAAGGCGGTCATGGCCGAATTGTCGGCCTTGCTCAACCGTCGTGGTGTGATCGGCGCCGGTACTTGGGAGGCTAGCATCCTCGGCCGGCAGGCCGGCGAGGATCGGCCCGCGACCGACCAGCGATTCGACGGTTTCGGACCACTGAGCGATGCGATCGTACGATCCCTGTTGTCGGTCGAGAAGCCTGACAATCTAGCCTCACTCCGCCAAGCGGTCGAACAGCATCCGACCCGATTCGGGTTCGGACTCGACAGGTCGACCGCGGCGGTGATCCGCGGACGACAGGTTGCCGTGGTCGGAACCGGGGTGGCGACGATCGTGCTCGCCGCCGGGCCACGACGCCCTCCGGTGGAAGTCGATGTACCGGCCGGCTCAGCCTTCGACCTGACGCAAATTCGTCGCGCCAGCCGGTGGCGGGGTGCGGCGGTCGACCCGGGGAAACCGGTCCTTGGGCCACGCCGGGTCGACCGAGGATCACTGGTGATCGTCGGCGGCGGTGGGATGCCAAAGTCGGTCGTCGACCGTTTCGTCTCCCTAGCCGGTGGCCGAGACGCCCGGATCGTCGTGCTGCCGACCGCGGTCCCACGACCTGAAGCGTTGCGGCAACGCGTGCCGAGGTTTCTCGCTCGCGCCGACGTCGCTGAGGTGACGATGTTGCCTCAGAGCCGAACCGATGAGATCGAAAGCGAACCTTTTGCCGCCGCGCTTCGCCGCGCCACCGGTGTTTGGTTCGACGGCGGCCGCCAATGGAATTTTGTCGATGCCTACGAAAACACCTCGGCAGTCGAACGCTTTCGCGATGTGCTCCGCCGCGGTGGCGTGATCGGCGGCAGTTCGGCCGGGGCGACGATTCAAGGTGAATACCTCGTCCGCGGACATCCACTGGGCAACCGGATCATGATGGCGGAAGGATACGAACGTGGCTTCGGATTCCTGCCCGGAGTCGCAATCGACCAACACTTCAGTCAACGCGGCCGCCATGCCGATCTGGTACCCGTCATCGCCCGCCACCCCGAACTGCTGGGGATCGGAATCGATGAATCGACCGCCTTGGTCGTCACCGGTTCCCGAGCCGAAGTGATCGGCGACTTTGCCGCTCACTTCCTCGCCAGCGGCGATGGCCCTGCTGACGATGACGACACTCCGCCCGAAACTGTACCGCCCTTCATCACCGTCACCGCCGGCGAAGCGATCGATCTGCTCAGCCTGCAACCACTCGATTCGCAGCCCGACACTGAATAAGGAACGGTTGGCGAAGGATTGATAAAGGTCGGAGGCCGACGCACTGGGTGGCTGTGGGATGAAGTG
>SKZY01000238.1 GCA_007127095.1 Planctomycetaceae bacterium | reverse complement strand
TCACCGGCATGCCGCGTCAGCAACGGCTTGTGGTCGAACATATCGACATGGCTGGCCGCCCCGGCCATGAACAATTGCACCACCCGTTTTGCCCGTGGGCGATGGTGCGGCTCGGCGATCACCCCAAGCTCATTGGCCCGGGCTGAGTCTCGCGCCGATTCGCGCGCCAACAGATCGGCCAGCGCGATACCGGCGAAACCCGATTGAAGAAATTGACGACGTTGCATGGGCGGTAATCCGGTCTGAGGGATCACCGCAGTATAGGCCGATCGCGGCTGCCGTGGACCAACGCCACCACAGCGAGCGTTTAATCCGACTTTTTCGCCGTGGTGGAAGGGGTCTTCGAATCGCCTCCTGATCCCGAAGCTGCCGGTTTAGCGGCACCGTCGGACTTCGCTCCCGACTTCGTATCGCCACTCGACTGATCGGCCTTGGCAGCCTTCTTGTAGCCTTCGCTGCGATAGTCGGTCTGGTAGAAGCCGCTACCTTTGAAGACGATCGCGGCACCCGATCCGAACAGTCGTCGCAGCTTATTCTTCTTGCAAACAGGACACTTCTTTTTGACCGGGTCATTGATCCCCTGGAACAATTCGAAGCTGTGCTGGCAGGCGTCGCACTCGTAATCGTAGGTCGGCATGGTGTGGGCACCGGCAATCGGTATTGGTGACGGGACGGCAATATTTACGGGACGGTCGGATGCGACGCGGAGGCGTCAACGCGATATTTTTTTCATCATCGAGATCAGGATGGCGGCTTACCCGAACTGACCACGACTTGACTCGGCCGGATCACGCGACCGTGCATCTCGAATCCCGTAGTCGCTTCGATCGCAACGACGCCGTGGTCGTGCTGTTCACTCGGCGCCTGTGAGATCGCTTGATGGAAGTTCGGGTCGAATGTCTCGCCGACCGCGGCGATCGGATTGATGCCATGCTTGGACATCACGTCGTTAAGTTGTTTGGTCACCATCTCGACCCCAGACCGCAACCCTTCGACGGTCGCGGTGGAGGAGTTCGACGCCTCACTGGCACGCACCAAGTTGTCTCGAACCTGCAACAGGTCTTCGACCAACGGTAGGGCGGCGAAACGGAGTTGAGCTTCAAAATCTTTGCGGGTTCGTTTACGAAAATTTTCCATTTCGGCCTGGGCCATCAGCACCCGTTGGCGAGCCTGTTCGACTTCATTTCGCAGCCGCTCGAGTTCTTCATCACGGCTCTCGACTGGCGATTCATCGGCGGCATCAAGCGCCGCATCGATGGCGTGATAACCCTGCGGCGATCCGTCGTCAGCCTGGGGCGACGATTCTTCCTCGCCGGAGCTGTCGGGGCGGTCATCCGAGGGTGGTAGCGGGTCGAGCGGTCTTTCGGATTCGGCGTTCATATCAGGTGGTTTGGGTTAGGATCGCGGAACGGATCACTACGACGCGTGCGGTTCCGGATCGAAGAAGTTCCTGAGCTTTTCAAAAAACGATTTGTGTTCCGGGAGGACCGATTCGTGGTCGAGTTCGGCCAATTCCCGCAACAGTTTGGCTTGACCTTCCGACAATTTTTTCGGCACCTCGATCACGGTCTGTACCAGCAGATCGCCGGGACGTGAGCCGCCGGGTTGGACGACGCCGCAGCCGGGGATGCGGAAAACGGTTCCGCTCTGGGTTCCCGGCTCGATCCGCAACTCGGTCCGACCGTCGAGCGTCGGTATCTCGATCTCGGCGCCCAAGGCGGCTTGGCTGTAAGAGATCGGGAACTTGAGCACCAGGTTGGTGCCGTCACGTTGGAACAGTTCGTGTGGCTTGACGGTGATGAAGCAGTAGCAATCGCCCCGAGGTCCGCCGTCCGGACTCGCCTCACCCTCGCCTTGCAAGCGAACCCGCATCCCGTCATCGACACCCGCCGGGATATCGACCGTCAGGGTCGCTTTTTCGTTTACCAATCCGGAACCACGACATTCGCCGCACGGTTGGCTGATCGTCTTGCCGGAACCACGACAGGTCGGACAATTCGTCTGTACGCGGAGGATTCCCGCCGACTGGATCACTTGACCACGGCCACCGCAGGTCGCGCAGACGGTCGGTTGACTGCCGGCGGCTGCGCCCGACCCGTCACAGGTCTGGCAGCCGGTACGACGTCGAAACGAGACTTCCTTGGAAACGCCGCGAGCGGCTTCCTCGAGTGTCAACGTGCAGTCGCAGCGAATGTCAGCACCGCGCGACCGGCGACGTCCGCCGCCACGGCGAGCACGACCGCCACCCCCGAAGAAGTCGTTCAGCACATCGCCGAAGACGTCACCGAAAGAATCGAAGTCACCGAACGGCGAAGCCCCTCCGCCGCTGTGAAGCCCGGCGTGGCCGAATTGGTCATAGCGGGCCCGCTTGTCGGCGTCGCTGAGTACCTCATAGGCCTCACCGCACTCCTTGAACTTATCCGCCGCTTCGGGATCGTTGCGGTTGCTGTCGGGGTGGTGCTTGATCGCCATCTTGCGATAGGCGCGGTCGATTTCAACCTTGGTGGCCGTCCGACTGACCTGCAAAACTTCGTAATAATCTCGCTTATCAGCCATAAACGGTGCGTGATCTGGAGCGGAACGGCTAACGAATCGGCCGCCGGGATCGAACCCGACGGCCTCAAATGATTGGCCTCGATGGGGAAAAACCTCGAGGCCGGATTAACTCGCCACCTGCGATCGGGGCGGCTTTCCAACGGCCATGGCCGGGGAAGGGTTTTAGGCGACCACCCCTTCGACGGCTCGCTTCGCCTTGTCGTCCTTGTCGAAGGTGGTGACCATCGCCTCGGTCGTCAACAGCAGACCGGCGATACTGCCGGCGTTCGCCAACGCCGTCCGGACGACCTTCACCGGGTCGATGATGCCCGCCTTGAGCATGTCGACATACTCGCCGGTGTAGGCATTGAAACCGATGTTTTC
>SKZY01000002.1 GCA_007127095.1 Planctomycetaceae bacterium | reverse complement strand
TACATCGATGCTTCTTTTCACCGGATTATCGCAACCGTCACAAAGTCGTGACAAGACTTGGACGCGCCATCCTGCAAGCAGGCCGGCACAAGTCTTTCAATCAAATCAGCCGCCGGAAATTAGCCATGTGTAAAGAAGTGTCCGACACTTTTTTCCGCTCGATCTTAAGTATCACCGCATCCACCTCACATCCGTAGAATCGGAGCTCAACGAAATGCCTTCCACGAAGTTTTCGAGCCGACTCGCCACTGGCTTAAAGGCACCTCTAGGTGCTGACAACAATCGATTTGACACTCACCGCGAAGCGTCTACCGACATCGCGGAAATCATAGCCAAAGTCCGAGGCAAGATTTCGCCGGTCTGGCCGTTGAAAGATTATGTGGCCGTCAATCCGTACGCAGGCTTTAGCGACCAGGAGTTCCTCACCGCAAGGACATCGTTGCGGCGGGTATCCGACCTGGAAACGTTGATGCCGGTGACCTACTACCGTGAGCAATTTGCCGCAGGATCACTGGGCCTGGAGGATATAGATGCGGCTGTCGACGAACTGGTTGCCGACGGTGTTCCGGGCGCGGAGCGAATCGATGTGAATCAAGTGGTCACGTTGCTTCGTCAACCCGGTGGTTCTAGCCCGACCGCCGACACCCTGTTCACGAAATCGAGCAATCCCGATCGCGACTTGCGAACGTTTGTTGAAATTTTGGATCACCATACGCGGTCCGAGTGGTCACGACTGATCGTTGAAGAAATCTCCAAACACTGCGCCAGCCACTACGACGAGGGGCAATCCTTTTGGCCGAGTCCCTGGCGTGATTTGCCGCTTTATCTCGCCTGGCGGTCTGCGATTCGGCATGATCGAAACTTTGATTTACTCGGTGTTCGCGGCCTACGCTCCCTGGCGTCAAGCTTGCCGCACGACCCACAAGCGGCGTTGGTGGTTCTGCTCGATCGCTTGGGCGTTCCGGCTCATTTGTGGGAAGACTTTCTCATCTGTGAAGCGTTGACCGTGCCTGGATGGAGTGCCTGGACGAGCTATCAACAGGTGGAAGCCGAACGCCGCGGTGAGGAAAACACCGATTTTGCCAGTTTGCTGGCGATGCGACTGACTTACGAAGTCGCATTGTCACTTCGATTCGATTTTCAGGTCGATTGGGACTCGGTGGCACGGCGCCATCACGCGCGGAGTTCACAAGCAGGATTACCGACCGATGAAGACCTTCTCCGCTACGCCCTACTCAAGGCGAGTGAAATTTCCTTTCGTAAAAGACTGCTCGCCAGTATGGCAAGCCAGGATCACAACCCTTGCCGGAGGAGCTCGGCCACCGAGCCGAATGCACCATCGGCGGGCCCCCGTGTAGAGAAGTGCCGCTTGGCGCAAATGGTATTTTGCATTGATGTGCGGTCGGAGCGAATGCGGCGACAGTTAGAAGAGGCTTCAGATGAAATCGAAACCTTTGGTTTTGCAGGATTTTTTGGCCTGCCGGTCGAAATCGTGCCGTTGGGAGAAACCGTTGGCCGACCTCAGGTGCCTGTGCTGATTTCACCGCAATTCAAAGTTCATGAAGCGATCGACGACGATGACAGCCACACTCAATCAGCGATCGAACGGCGGTCGCGGCTGCGTTTCCTACACCAGGCATGGAAGCACTTCCAAACCTCGGCAGTCGGTTGCTTTACCTTCATCGAAACGACTGGCCTGTTTTACGGATTTAAGCTGATCGCCCGATCGATCTGCCGGGGGACAGCCAGGCCAAGCCGTTTCGACGGCATCGCGAAAGCCGATCGGCAACGGCTCGCCCCGACTCTACGTGGGTTGCACGAGCAAGGCCTGAGTACGGCTCGGCAAGTCGACTTAGCCGAGTCGGTACTGCGTGGGATCGGTATCGTGGACAACTTCGCTAGGCTGGTCGTCTTCTGCGGGCATGGCAGCCAAACCGAGAACAATCCGTTGCAAGCCGGATTCGATTGCGGCGCGTGCGGGGGACATTCGGGCGAACCGAATGCACGGCTAGCGGCACGGCTTTTGAATCAACAGCACGTTCGCTTGGGGCTTGCGGAACGCGGTATCGAGATTCCGCCAACAACGCACTTCGCCGCGGCATTGCACAACACCACCACCGACGAAATCGTGTTTTTCGATAGGCATAACCTTCCCGCCTCTCACCACGACGACTGGGACGAACTGCAGTCGGTGGTTCAATCCGCCTCGCATCGAACTCGGGAAGAAAGGCTGGCGCGACTGCCTGGACCGAAACCAGAGGATTTGCTCCGTCGCAGCCGAGACTGGTCGGAAGTTCGCCCCGAATGGGGGCTGGCTGGTAACGCCGCGTTCATCGCCGCGCCGCGAGACCTGACCAAAGGCATCTCACTCGAGGGACGGTCGTTTCTACACAGTTATGACTATCGCCGGGATCGCGGGCTCGCCGTCTTGGAGCAGATCATGACTGCGCCCTTGGTCGTCGCGAACTGGATCAACATGCAATACTACGCCTCGACAGTCGACCCGACTCACTTCGGCAGCGGCAACAAAACGGTTCACAACGTGGTTGGGCGGTTCGGCATTTTATCCGGTAACGGCGGCGACCTGATGACCGGGCTGCCGTGGCAATCGGTTCACGATGGCCGCGGCTATCAGCATCACGCACTGCGACTGCTGACCTTGATCGCTGCACCGCGAGAGGCGATTGAGGCGGTTCTCGCGAAACATAACGGCGTCGCCAATCTGGTTGCCAACGCCTGGATACAACTGGTCGCCATCGAGGATGGAGCGTATTACCGCTACACCGAGCAACGAACCTGGGACACATTGAACCAAGAAAGCCAATCGGTCCCCGCCCGCTGACACTCTCCCGCTGATACCCTTTCGAACGCCGTATCGGCAGGGTCACCCCGATGAGTGGCCGAGGTGATTGTGGGGGAATATCAGAGACCGGTCGGTCGTGGCGGAGGATCCGCTGCGGCGGCCCGGCGATGAAATACCGCTCGCAGGTAATCGATCATCCACCACTGAATGACGAGCAGAAGGACCGGGATGAGCAGGACGACGAACTGAGTGATCTGCGGGTCCTTTGCCGGTTGCCACTCCCGGTCGGCGAGGGCGTTGAGAAACGCCATTACCAAACCGCCATTGAGGAACAACAACAGGCAAGAAATTGCCGCCGACATCAACACGACGACGCATCCCGAAGACGTCGGTAGGATCAGCGTCGAGACACGAATGCGGTCTTGGTCATCCAAGTGAAAGCTCGAAAATGCGGGCGATGCGGGCCACACGGCTGCGCCGTTGTAGTGGGATTATGCCACACGGCTGCGCCGTTGCGTTGGGGGTGGCTCAGTTACCCAGGAACGGAGCGGGGACAAGGACGGCATGTTGATGGACCCAGGTCTGCAGGCCGTCCCAGCTGACGTATTGAGAAAGGTAGACGAACAGCAGGTAGGTGGCGACGACCGGCGGCAGCAACAGACGGACGATCCACGGTGAGGCGACCGCCCAGCGGCCAAGCGGTTCGGGACGCCGCCGCGCTCGTCGCAAGGCCAGACCGCAAGCGATTCGCGCCGGCAGCATCAGGGCGATGAAAAACCAGGTCGGTAGCCAAACGAGTTCCGGCGGTGGCGGTTCGATCTTTAACAAGTAAAGCGGAATCGGTAGGACGACCAACGACAGGACCATCGCCAACAACCAAGCCCAAGGGGCACGGCGAAAGTCGGCCCGGATCCTCCGCGGTTCAAACATCGCAGAGAAACGATTCTCGGCGGCGAAGTGGGCCTGCAACAGCGGCAGGTAGAGCAGCGCCAGACCGAGTGCTAAGAAGGCGGCGGCAGCGACGAGTCCGGCTAATCCCGTTTCCCCCTGGCGATTGGCGATGATGATCACCGTTGCCGGTAACAGCCATACCAACGTCGCCACGGCACCGCGGAGCCCAAGCCAAAAACGGGTTCCCAATCGCCACGCCGATAACCACCCGGCGAACCGGTCGATCGCCGTGATCCAAGTCGTCGGGCGCCAGACGGACCGAAAGAATTTGCCAGGAGCAGGCCACAGGTAATCGGTCAGTCGACCACCTCGGGCCCAGGCCCAACCAAGGTAGACGACGGCCAAGACCACCAACAGACCCGCGACCAACCGCAGCGACTCGCTCTGCACCGTCCCGGGGGCGACGAGGTCGGCTGCTCGCGCCCAATGCGACAAAAGACTGATCGGCAGGCCGCAGACGATGACTGCGATCAGGGCCAAGCCGAGTTGTCCGGCCGGCCGCAGCCAATCGAGCGATTGCCGCAGAGTCGCGCCGCGGGCGAGCCGGCCGGCGACGTCCAACAGGAAGCCGAACGAGATCAGTTGAACGATCGGCAATGCCGTCATCAAGGCCAGCACGGTAACCAACGAGAGCGTGTCGAACACGCCCCGCAGCGATCGGCCAACCATCCAAACGAATCGCTGTGAGCGAGTCGGATCGCTACTCTCGCCGGAATTCTGATCGCTCACTGGTATCGCTCGATCGCGAACAAGCCAGCCCATCGGTCACCGACGTTGGCGACCGGGTCGACGGGCGACTGAGGAGCGATCCAATATAGGCCGATCGATGTCCGAGCGTCGATCAGAACTCAGTCCCACCACCACTGGTCGTCTCGCAACCCGGTCGGAGCCGAGAGTTGTTTGACGGCATCGGAGGCACCGTCGGCTTCGTTGACCATCCGCTCGCTGGTCAAAGCTTGGCGAGGCTGAAGATGGATACCGCCACCGATCGGGGTCAGCAATGAAGTGCCTTTCCAAACCGCGTTGACGGCGGTCTCAACCTGTTGCGGGGCCACGTGATTCTCAACCGCGAACCGCGACTCGTCGCCGAAGGTGGTCAGCGACCACTCGGCTTGGCCATAAAAGTCTTGCTGCTGGATGTAGGCCGCCGCGATCGAAGCGTCGATCAGATTTCGCAGTTCGGCGTAGACGGGAACCAGTTGGGCGATCTGCGGATAGAGCTTCGTAAAGTCGTTGCAGAACCCTTCGCTGGCTCGGTTGATTCGACCGCCGGCGGATCGGTTACCGGCCCGATCGACCAATTCGCTTTCGCCGACCAATCGGACACCACGGTCGTTCAGTTTCAGAGCCAAGCCGTCTTCGCTGACCGAGACGCCGTCGTAGTTGGGGATAAAAAACCAGCGTTGCAGCGCATTTGCCGCACCTTGTGCCGGCGAACTGCGGTCGGTGTAGCTGGCCAGCGGGATCGGCAGCCGTTCCAACCCGATCCCGATCAACTTCATCCGGTAATCGGCCTCGACCAGTACGCGGGCGAAGTTGGTCGTGAACGGGACGCCTTTGAGCGTAACCGTTTGCATGCCGAGGTTCTGTTTCAATGACGCGGCGATCACGCCTTCTTGGCCCGGTTGAGCGCGGCCACCGAGCGAGTTGAGGAATCGCTGCATCCGTTTGAGCCCATCGGGAGACGGGTCGATCGAAACGCTGATCGTACGGGTCGGTTGGACGCCCGGGGCGAAGGCCCGTAGCGCCGTGACCATATCTTCCAGCTGCATCACCGGGCGTCCGGTGGCGGTACCGAGGAACCGCCCCATCGGATCACGGAAGGCCCCTTCGGCCGGTCCAGCGATCACGACATCGTTCGTTTCGGGGAAGAAGAAAACGTATTGAATCCCGACCAAACCGGCCATGGAAAGCATTTCGTCGCTGGGATCTTGGCCGGCATCGACCGCGGCTGCAACGGCCCGTTCGAGCCGGTTCAGCGAGACTTTTCGCAGTTCCGACGGCTCCATCGCCTCGACATTTTTCAGCTGTCGGGCAGCCATCAACCGCTCGTTGGCGACACGGTGATCGAGCCGCCGGGTGTGGAGCACGCCAGTGGCATCGATTTCGACGCCGGCGATCGGCTGGGCGAAGTTGATGTTGAGATCGCCATCTCCACCGCCACCACCATTTCCACCACCGCCGTTGTCCTGTCCAAACGCCGGACCGCTCAGCGCCAACAACGAGGCGAACACGACACAAAATAGTTTAGCCTGGTGCAATTTCATTGCTCGAATACCCAGCGGAGCTGAAGCGTCATTTAAGAAGAGAGCGTCGGATGGCCGCGAACACTTCCGCGACCTCTTTGAGAATAGTCTGGCAAACGGGGCAATTCAACAAATATGTGACGGTCAAACCGCCGTAACTTCGGCAGCCGCCGTCATAATCAGCCCCTCCTCGGGCCACCGGCGGAGACCTGTGGCTTGGTCATCTGCAGCCGATAACTGGCCGGGCCGAGCAAATCTTCGAGCCGCGAGCGCATTTCGGTCGTCACCTGCACCTTGTATTTGCCGCTTTTGACAACCACGGTTTCACCTCCTTCGAGCCGCAAGGTGAGCAAAAAATCTTGGTGGCCGGGGTAGCCGCGAATGATCTCGCGCAGTTTCCCGAGCGTCTCGGAACCGTGTTGGCTCTGGTTTAACGAAACGCGAATTCCGTGGGTGTACTTGCTGTCGAGCGAATTGAGCGGCAGCAATTCGTGGATCACCAAGTTGACCTCATCGCCGCCGCCACGGCGATCGACGACGCCGCGGGCGATCACGACGGCATCGGGAACGACCGCTTCACCCTGATCGACGAAATTGCGTGGCCAGATGATGCAGCGGACAACGCCCTGCATGTCCTCGAGATCGAAATTGGCATATTTGCTCGGGGCCCCGGGCTTGCCGTTCTTGGTGTGGGCGAACTTGACCGACCCGATCATGCCGCCGACGAGCACCTCGGTCCGCGGCGGGACATCGGACAGTTGGTCGGTATTGTGTGTCCGGAAGGCGGCCAGTTTCGGCTCGTGCTCGGCCATCGGATGGCTGGTCAAGTAGAACCCGAGCACTTCCTTTTCGGCGAGCAACTGTTCCTTCTCGGGCCAGGGCGGGACATCGGGCAGCGCGACATTCTTTTCGGCCGGTTGATCGGGCTCATCGTCCAGCCCCCCAAAAAGGCTGGCTTGGCCGCTTTTCCGATCGGCCATGGCGGCGGCACCGATCTGCAACGCCTTTTCGACCGCCGCGGCCATCCGGCTCCGCTCGGCGCCGAAGCAATCCATCGCGCCGGCTTTGACCAGCGTCTCGATCGCCGAACGGTTGCAAGCCTGGATATCGACCCGCTCACAAAACTCGAACAGGTCGGTGAAGGGACCACCCTTGCTGCGAGCGGCGACGACCGCTTCGGCGGCCGAACCGCCACAACCTTTGATCGCCGACAGCGCGAAGATGATCTTGCCGTCTTTGACCGCGAAGTCGCTGTCACTCAGATTGACACTCGGGGCGACGACCTCGATCCCCATCCGGGCACAATCCTCCATGTGTTCGACCAACGCGTCCTTGCGTTTGAAGTTCCGCCCGGTGATGTCGCTGGACAACAACGCCGCCATGAACTCGACCGGGTAATGCGCTTTGAGGTAGGCGGTTTGATAAGCGACCAACGCGTAGGCGGTCGAGTGCGACTTGTTGAACCCGTAACCGGCGAACTTTTGAATCAGGCTCCAGATCTCGTCGGCGTCTTCCTTCTTCAAACCGTTGGCGACCGAACCTTCCAAGAATTTCTCGTGGTTCAGGTTGATCAGCGATTCTTTCTTTTTGCTGATCGCCTTAATCACCGTGTAGGCGGCCGCCAGCGGGATGTTGCCGAGCCGGTTCAGGATCCGCATCACCTGTTCCTGGTAGACCATGATCGAGTTGGTCTCGCCGAGGATTTCCTTCAGCACCGGGTGTTTGTATTCGGGCTGTTGGCGGCCGTGTTTGATGTTGACAAAGTCGTCGACCATGCCGCCCTCGAGCGGCCCCGGCCGGTACAGGGCGTTGGTGGCGATGATGTCCGTGAACTGGTCGGGCTTCATCCGCTGCAGCAGATCGCGGATGCCGCCCGATTCGAGTTGAAAAACGCCTTTGGTCTCGCCGCGTTGCAACAGCGCGTAGGTCTTCTTGTCGTCGAGCGGGAACTTGAGCGGGTCGACCTGGCGGCCGGTCGTCTGCTCGATCAGTGCGACCGCCTTGCTCAGGATCGTCAGGTTGCGGAGCCCCAAGAAGTCCATCTTGAGCAGCCCCGAGGCCTCGACATCATTCATCGACCACTGGGTGATCACGTCCTGCTTGCCCGACACACGGCACAGCGGAACGTATTCACTGAGCGGTTTATCGGCGATCACGACGGCAGCGGCGTGGGTACCGACGTTCCGCGCCAACCCCTCGATCTTCATCGCCAGGTCGAGTAATTCGCGGATCTCGGGGTCGCCCTCGTAGGTCTGCCGCAGCTCTTCGCTCTGTTGGATCGCCTTGGGCAGCGTGATCTTCAGCTCATCCGGGACCATCTCGGTGATCTGGTTGACCCGGGCCAAGGGAACCCCGAGCGCTCGTCCGGTATCCTTGATCGCGGCCCGCGCCGCTAAGGTGCCGAAGGTGCCGATCTGACAGACGTTGTCGTGGCCGTACTTTTCCTTGACGTAATCGATCACCTCCGTACGGCGATCCTTGTCAAAGTCGATATCGATATCGGGCGGTTCGATCCGGCTTTCGTCGAGAAATCGTTCGAACAACAGGTCGTATTCGAGAGGGCAAACGTGCGACATGTAGAGCGCGTAACAGACGATCGCGCCGACACCGCTGCCCCTCGCCGTGGCCCAGATCCCGTTGTCGCGGGCGTGATTGACGAAGTCCCAGACGATCAAGAAATAGGTCGGGTAGCCGAGCTTTTCGATCACGCCAAGTTCACGCTCGAGCCGCGCCATGACCTCGTCATTCAACCGTCCATCGACGAGCCGCTTGGCGTTCCCTTCATAACGTTCGAGCAATCCCTGAATACAGAGTTCCCGCAGGTAATCGATCGGCTTTTTCTCGTCGGGACACTCGAACTTGGGGAAGTAGTGCTTGCCGAGTTCGAGATCGATATCGACCGAATCGGCGATTTCCTGGCTGCGGGCGACGGCATCCTCAAGACCCGGGAACTTCTCGTACATCTGCTCGGGGCTGCGGAGGAAATACTGGTTCCCGTCCATCTTCATCCGCGACGTATCGGTCCGGAAACGCCCGGTGTTGATGCACAGCATGATGTCCTGGGCCTCGGCATCCTCCGGGTCGACGTAATGCGTGTCGCTGGTCGTGACGACGGGTAACCCCATCCGCTTGGCGATGTCGACGGCGCCTTCGAGTTGCATGCGCTGGATGTCGACGCCGTTGTTCATCACTTCGATGTAGTAGCGATCGCCGAAGACGTTGTGGAACCAGCCGACGACGTCACGGGCCTCCTTTTCCGCCTCGGCGGTGTCGATCCCCTTGAGGACGGCACGACTGAACTCGCTGCTGACACACCCCGACAGGCAGATGATCCCCTCGCTGTGGTTCTTGAGGATCTCCTTGTCGATCCGCGGCTTGTAATAAAAGCCTTCGAGGCTGGCGGCGCTGGCCAATTTGACCAGGTTCTTGAAGCCGGTCCGGTTTTGCGCCAGCAAGGTCAGGTGATAGCTAGCGTCCTTGCTGCCGGTGGCGCCGCCGCGGTCGTATCGGCTGCCGGGGGCGATGTAGGCCTCGTAGCCGATGATCGGATTGATCCCAGCGTCCTTCGCCTTGCGATAAAACTCCAACGCCCCGTGCAGGTTGCCGTGATCGGTCAACGCCAAAGCGTTCATCCCGTGCTCTTTGCACCGCCCGATCAACTTGCCGATGTCGCCGGCACCGTCGAGCAGGCTGTAGTGGCTGTGGCAATGCAGGTGAACGAAGGGACGCGTCGTCATCAAAAGGGTCTCCATCCCGGCGGGGGGCAAAAACGTCGTCGGACTCCGGCGGCGGTCCGAGCAGTCTTGAGCTTAACAGTTGCTCCGTGTCCGGCCAGCCTCAACCGCTCACCTCTCGGTGTTGGTAGGCTTCCCCGTGGTGATCGGTTGGCCGGTGGTGGTAAATTGGGCAGCCCGGGTGAGTCTGGTCGCCCGACCGATCCGTTCCGTTTCGTCGGCGGCGTCTTGTTCGCGTCGTTCGGCGGTTTTACTGAGAGGACTTGAGATGACACGCTTCGCGATCGTAGCCGCGGTTTTGGGAATCGTTCTGGCAGGCAGTTTGGCGGCGGAGTCGGCGGAGGTCGTGACGATCGCCGGGACGGGCGAAAAGGCTAGTAGCGGCGACGGTGGGCCGGCCGTCGAAGCCGCGGTCGGTGAGCCCTATGGCGTCGAGATCGGTCCCGATGGCGCGCTTTATGTCTGCGAGATTGCCAGCCATGTCGTCCGCCGAATCGACCTGGTCAGCGGCCAGATTTCAACCGTCGCCGGAAGCGGCGTGCAGGGATATGCGGGCGACGGTGGCGACGCCCGCGCGGCGCGGCTGAATGAACCGTACGAGATCCGATTCGACCGCGCCGGTAACCTCCTGTTCGTCGAAATGAAGAATGCCGTCGTCCGCCGCGTCGACGCCCAAACCGGCATCATCCGCACGATCGCCGGGACTGGCGAAGTCGGGTTTTCCGGCGACGGAGGGCCAGCGACGGAGGCGCAGTTAAAGCAGCCGCATTCGATCGCCTTGGACGCCGCCGGCAACCTCTACATCTGCGACATCGGCAACCACCGCATCCGCCGGGTCGACAGCGAGACCGGCGTGATCACGACCTTCGCCGGAACCGGCGCCCGCGAGCCGACGCCCGACGGAGCGGAACTCGCCGGTACGCCGCTCAATGGCCCCCGCGCACTCGATTTCGACGGCCGGCAAGGGCTCGTGCTGGCGCTCCGCGAAGGCAACGCGTTGTACCGGATCGACTTGGCCGGCGGCACATTGCACCACCTCGGCGGGACCGGCCAAAAGGGTTACTTGGGCGATGGCGGCGACGCCAAACTAGCCGCCCTTTCGGGACCCAAAGGAGTCGCGATCGCCCCCAATGGCGACGTCTACTTCGCCGACACGGAAAGCCACACTGTCCGGGTCGTCCGGGCGGCCAGCGGGATCATCGAAACGGCGGTCGGTGACGGCACGCGCGGCGACGGTCCCGACGGCGACCCGCTGAAGTGCCGGTTGGCTCGCCCGCACGGAGTCTGCGTCGATGCGAAAGGAAATGTCTATATCGGCGACAGCGAAACCTATCGAGTGCGGGTGCTG
>SKZY01000196.1 GCA_007127095.1 Planctomycetaceae bacterium | reverse complement strand
CATGGGCCGGCGGGGATCGGCCTGTTGATGGTGCGAGCCGGGGTCGATCTGCGTCCCCAAATGGTCGGTGGTGAACAACAACTGGCCCACCGTGCCGGTACTGAGCCGGTCGCGCTAGCCGCCGGGATGGCGGAGGCGCTCAGGCTCGCCGAGTGTTCGATCGACCAGCACGCCGGCTTGATGAGCCGTTGTCGGGACCGTTTCGAGTCGGCTCTGATGGCCGTGTTTCCCGAACTGACGATCCATGGCCATACAGTCGCCCGGTTGCCCGGTACCAGTTGTATCTCATTCCCCGCAGCCGATCGTCAGGCGATGTTGATGGCACTCGATCTGGCCGGAATCGCCTGCAGCAGCGGTTCGGCGTGCGCCAGTGGCAGCAGTCGGCCGAGCCATGTGTTGTCGGCGATGGGGGTCGGCGGGGCCCAGATCGCTACCGCATTGCGGTTCGGATTCAGTCGTTTCTCCACGTTCGCGGAAGTCGACCAGGCCGTAGACGCTATCTCCCGCTCTTACCAACGCTTGCGTGATCATCAGGTGGTGGAAAAACGGGGCTGAATTGCTGACTTTTCCCGAACAGCTGGCTAAGCTGATTGCATGGTAGATCGTGATTCACCAAGTTCACTGACGACCACGCCCGCATTGTCCACGATCGTGCTGCGGGCGCCGCAGGCGGTGCGCGGTCATCGGGGGCGTGCCGTGCCGCCGCCGATGCCGCTATTGCCGGTTTTTGTCGCCGGTGAAGAAAATCGCTTCGCTGCTTTCGTCGCCAATCTGTCGTCCGAAGCGTTCGCTGACGAAGTTTCTCAACCGAGCGTGAATGGTGACGGTGACGTCAGCGGCGGGGGTGACGGTGATGCGGGATTCGGTGGCGGCTTGGGTGAGTTTTCTCCGCTGTTATTGGTCGGCCCTCCCGGCACGGGCAAGAGCGTGATCGCGATCCACTTGGCGACCAAGCTGCTCGATGGATCGCCGGCGGGCCGCGTCGCCACCGGCGCGAAGCCGCGGGACGCCGACGCATTGGTGATGCCGGGAATCGACTTTGCCAGGTTCTACGCTCGCGCGGTCGATGCCGACGAGGTTACCCGGTTCCGCCGTGATGTCGATCACGCTGCGGTGCTGGTGATCGACGATGTCCACTTGATGGTCGGCAAGCCGGCTTCGCAGGAGGAGTTGGCGGCGCGGATCGAAAGCCGTACCGCCGCGGGTCGGCCGACGATCTTGACCGCCCGGCGGTTGCCACCCCAGGTGGCCGGCTTACGGCCACTGCTGGTCAGTCGCATGCTGCCGGGATTGACCGTTCCGCTCCGTCCGCCCGGCACCGCGGCGCGCCGATACCTGCTCACCGAGTTCGCCCGGCGACGCGACATGACGCTCGGTAGCGATGAACTTCACTTGCTCGAAGCGGGGCTCGATCGCGATTTGCCCGTACGTCAGCTCGATGCGGCGATCGCCGGTATCGATCTCTATTGTCGGATGAAAGGTTGCACTCCCGATGTGCATGCGGTCCGCGCGGCGCTGGCGGCGGTCGAACCGGCCGTCAACCTTTCGACCGAAAAGGTCGCCAAACTGATTTCGCGCCGCTACAAGCTCAAGTTATCCGACCTCAAAAGCGGCACGCGGCGGCAGGAAGTGGTCCGCGCTCGATCGCTGGCGATGTTCCTCAGCCGGCAATTGACCGGTTCGAGCTATCATCAGATCGGCAAGTATTTCGGTGGACGCGATCACACCACCGTATTGCACGCTTGTCGCAAAACCGAAACCCTCATCGGCCAAGACAGCGACTTACGGGTGACTGCCGATGAACTGATCGAACAACTCAAGGCGACCGCTTGATCGCCTCTCGACCGGCGTCGGACGCCGCGACCGTTGTGGCCATGGCGACCGCGGGGCGCGGACGTTTGCCGGCGAAGTAGATCGTCGCGGCGATCAAGCCGACGCCGCAGATCCCTACCGCGAGCCAACAGGCCGTCAGGAAAAATGCCAACAGGCTTTCGTCCCGCGTCAAAGGCTCGCCGCCACCCGCCGCATTCGTGACAGGGCCGAACAGGTTGCGACTGATCATCACACCGACGTAGCCGAGGTAGCCGAAGGCGTCGGCGACATACATCAAAAAGCCGAGGTTGCCACGTTCGCGGGTCATCGCCAGCAGGCGTTCGAAAACGGTGGTGTGGATCGCGACGTAAGGAAGGTACAACCCGAGCCCGATCAGCACCATGAAGGTGAACCCGCCGATCAAGCCGGTACGCCAAGACAGTAGCGTGGCCGCCATCAGTACAAATCCGGTCATGCAGGTGAACAGAGAAACGAAAAAGGCGCGACGATTGTTGAGGATGAAAATCGCTCCACCGTTCAAAGCGATCACGCCCAAGGCGACCCACAACTCCGACCGCGTGTAGGCACCCGGTGACACGTCGACCGCCAAACCGCTCCAGAGTTGCGGGGCGAAGTCGGCTCGCAAACTCCGCAGCACCGTGACCATCAGGTAGACAGCGACCAGGACCGTCAAGCCGAATGCATAGCGGCCGTAGAGGCTCCAACGTTCCTGGCGGTTGAGCGGATTGCGTACCGATCGGGCGACCAGATCGCCCTGGTCCGGTGGTGGAGAAAGTGACAAGGCCCATACGCTGAGCAACAATGGCGGCAGGAACAGCCCGCCCGCGGCGGCGGGCATCCAGGCTTCACTGATCCCGATGTCAAGCAGCCAAGCTCCGACCGACTTGGTGACCCCGTCGGCGACGATAAAACTGGTACAGAGCCCGGCCGCCAAAGCCTCGGTACAACGACGCCCTTCGAGAAAGCCGAGGACGAGCCCGAAGATCATCCCCAACGCCAGCCCGTTGGCGAATAGACAGATCACATTCATCGGCCGCGGCAGCCAAGCGAACGCCAGTAACGCCAATTGAGCACCGAGCACCAACGTCACGATCCCCCGGGCCCGGCCCCGTGGCGGCATCTCGGCGATCACCTTGATGCCGATGAACTTCGACGTCATGTAGCCGAGGACCTGCGAGATGACGAGCCAATCCTTGAACTCGATCCTCAGCCATAAACTGTCGCTGAAACTGCCCGCCGTAAACGGCTTGCGGAACCCATAGACACAAAAGTAAGTGCCGAATGCGGCGGCGACGGTCGCCAACATCGCCCCGCGAGAGACGCTGGTCCCCAGTGGCTCAGAAAGAGTCGGATCGCTGGCGGTAGGCCCCTTGGGCGGTCGAGTCGTAAGCCCGGCTGGCATGAGCGGTTTCCAGTGGGAAGTGACCAACTTGGGAAACGCTTGGGTCGACCTCGCCCCTTTTTTTCCCGACCTCAGGTTCAATCGCCCCTTCAGGCCGATTAGGTTAGCCGTTTTCAGGCTCGGTCGGAGGGCTGGCGTTTGAAATCTTTGCGGGTCGGTATCGTCGGGGCCGGTATCGTCGGGCTGGCGCATGCTTGGTCGGCTGCTCGACGCGGGCACCGGGTTGAAGTGTTTGAAAAGTCGCCGCGGGCCAGTGGGGCGTCGATCCGTAATTTCGGGATGGTCTGGCCGATCGGTCAACCGCGGGGCGCTGCCTTTTCAGTCGCAATGCGATCGCGGCAGGCCTGGCTCGAACTCGGACAACAGGCCGGCGTATGGGTCAATCGCTGTGGCTCGATCCATCTGGCCTACCGCGATGACGAACTCGCCGTGCTTCGCGAGTTTGCCCAAGCCGCTCCCGACCACGGTATCGACTGTCGCTTGATCTCCGCCGACGAAACCCGACGTCGCTCGACGGCGGCCAACCCCAAGGGGCTGCTCGGCGGGCTACTGAGCGAATCGGAGTTGTGCGTCAATCCGCGTGACGCGAGCGCTCAGATCGCCGCTTGGTTGCAGCGGCGGTGGGGCGTTGTGTTCCGTTTCGGTACCGCCGTTTCGGCGATTCACTCCGAGCAGGTACATTTGGCCGACGGTCCACCGAGCAGATTTGATCGGGTCATCGTTTGCGGTGGGGCCGAGGTCGAAAATCTGTTCCCCGAGGTCGTCCGCCGGTCGGGGATCCGACTCTGTAAGTTGCAGATGCTGGCGACCGATCCGCAGCCTGGGGGGTGGCGTTTGGGGCCTCATCTCGCCGGGGGGCTGACGCTGCGGCATTATGCCAGCTTCGAAACCTGTCCCAGTCTGGTCGGCCTCCGGCAGCGGATCGCGACCGAGACGCCCGAGCTCGATCACTTCGGCATCCATGTGATGGCCTCGCAGACCGATGACGGGCGGGTGATCCTGGGCGATTCACACGAGTACGACGAAGCGATTGACCCGTTTGACAAAGCCGAAATCGATCGACTGATCCTCCGCGAGTTGCGAAAGTTGATCGCCTTGCCGAGTTGGTCGATCGACCAACGCTGGCATGGGGTCTATGCCAAATTGCCATCACGACCGATCTTGAAGGCGGAGCCGTTGCCCGAAGTCCACGTCCGCACCGGAACCGGTGGCGCGGGGATGACGCTGTCGTTCGGATTGGCCGAGTCCGATTGGGACGATTGGGACGAGCGTTTCGGCTGATGATGGGGCGATTTTCTGCCCGCTTCGCGATCCATGATTTGAGTGACAGATGACTGAACGACCGAAAAGAATCCGTGCCGTCCTGCTCGATTGGGCTGGTACCACGATCGACTACGGCAGCCGTGCCCCGACGAGTGTGTTCAAGGAAATTTTTCGTTCCAGCGGGATCGAGATCACCGCGGCCGAGGCCCGTGGGCCGATGGGAATGGCCAAGCGGGAACACATCGCCACGCTGCTGCGTCTGCCGCGGATCGCCGCGGCTTGGACGGAGGCATTCGCGACGGCGCCGACCGACGCGGACGTCGATCGCCTCTATCAACAATTTCTGCCGTTGCAACTGGCGACGTTGGCTCGTCATTGCGACCTGATACCGGGCTGTCTGGAGATGGTGGCGGCCTGCCGCGAACGCGGGATCAAGGTCGGGTCGACGACGGGGTACACTCGGCAACTGATGGACGTCGTCGAGCCGATCGCCGCCGAGCAGGGGTATCGTCCCGAGGTCGTCGTCTGTTCCGATGAAGTCTCAGCCGGTCGTCCGGCCCCGTGGTCGAACTTCCGTGCCGCAGAGTCGCTGGGCGTTTATCCGGTCGCCGAGGTGATGGTGGTCGATGACACGATCGCGGGGATCGAAGCGGGACGCAACGCCGGCATGTGGACGGTGGCGGTCACTCGCTCGGGGAATGCGTTGGGCTTGTCGCAGGCCGAGGTCGATGCGTTGCCGGCATCCGAACTCGACCGCCGACTGGCGGCAGCCGAGGCCGAGTTTCGTGGTGCTGGGGCGGATCATTGCTTACCGAGTATCGCCGAATTACCGAACTATCTGGCCGAATTTGCGGCCGAACGCCTTTGAAAATCGCCTGGGCTATCAGCCGCAGGGTGTTAGCGCCGGTTTTCGGGAGGCTGGCCCGCCAGTAGCTGCGGCCTGGTACCGATGCCGCTAAGCGGTCGAGACTTCGCACATCGCCGCGATCGCTCTTGCCCTACCGGCGGCTGGTAGGCGATGGTGTCATCCGGAACCGCTGTGGTTTGCTCTGCCGTGACGACATTGGCTCGCGATGACAAAGATCGACCGCTACATCACGATTTTGTTTCTGCGGACGATGCTGATCTGTTTTTTCAGCATCGGTGGCGTGTTTGTCGTCTTTCATGCGTTCAATAACCTCGACGCGCTGACACGTCTGGTCGATGAGGCGGGATCGGCTCCGCTGGCATTGGCTAGCTATTACGGTCCGTACCTGTTGTTGTTGTTCGACTGGACGGCCGCGATCATTTCGCTGATGGCGATGTTGTTTACGGTCAGTTGGTTGCGGCGGAGTGGTGAATTGACGTCGCTGCTCGCCGCCGGGGTTCGCCACGGCCGGATCCTGCGGCCGATGCTTGTGATCGTCGTCGGGGTGATCGTCGCCCAGTGGATCAGCCGCGAATGTGTTCTGCCGAACTATCGCGAGGTGTTGACGACCAAGCCGAATGAGTTGCGGCCCGATCGGGTTCAAGCGATGCTGCCGTCGTACGACAAGTCGAGCGGGATTCTGATCGAGGGCGAAGGGATTCAGTGGAATGAGTCACGGGTGGAGGAGCCGAGTTTTCGGCTCTACACGTCGTTCCCGGGATTCGGCGACTTGATCGAAGGCCGGTCTGCCGTCTGGCGACCCGCCGATTCACGAGCCCCGTCGGGGTACATCGTCGAGGACGTCGCCCGTCCGGCGGGGATCGACGATTTGTCGGGCGGCGAGATCAACGGACGCCTGGTGTTACTGACACGACGCGACGCCGAATGGCTCCAGCCGGGCCAATGTTTCGTCGCCACCACACTCGACTTGGAAGTGCTCAGTGACAATCCGCGATCGACACGGATGGCGGGGATACCGGAGTTGATCCGGCGGATCCGTAACGGTTCGGTACACAGCAGTCGCGATTTACACACACTGTTGCATGAGCGGATGTTGCGGGCGCCGTTGGACCTCTGCCTGGTGTTGCTCGGGTTGCCGTTGGTGATCAACCGCGGCGATAGCCGTTTGTTTCAGGTGGTCGGTCAGGCGATCGGTATCGTGTTGATGTTTTTCGGGATCAAGACGGTCGCCGGGGCGATGGCGAACAACGGCTACTTGATCACCTCGGCGATGGCCGCCTGGGCGCCGTTGGTGCTCCTCGGTCCGTTGGCGGTCGTTCGCTATTGGGATGCTCAGCAACAGTGACGCCGGCTGATATCTCGGTCGTGATCCCGACACTCGATGAAGCCGCTACGATCGCGGCGGCGATCGAGTCGGTCCGTGATGCGGGTCAGGTGATCGTCGTTGACGGTGGCAGTCGCGATGCGACCTGTTCAATCGCAGAGACGTTCGCGGGGGTCACCGTGGTTACCAGTGCGCCCGGTCGAGGAGTCCAATTGGCGTCGGGTGCCGAATGCTGCGAACGGCCGGTATGGCTGTTTTTGCACGCCGATTGTCAGCTCGCCCCGTCGGCCTTGGATGAGATTTGCAAAACCTTCGAGCGGGCTCCCACTCGCGGTTGGGGGGCGCTGCGACAGCGGATCGATGCGGCGGGATTTCGGTTTCGGTTGCTGGAGATGGGAAACGCGGCGCGGGTTCAGTTTCGAGGGCTGCCGTTCGGTGACCAAGCGATGTTTGTCAAAGCCGATTGGTATCGGCGGGCCGGCGGCTTCGAACCGCTGCCCTTGATGGAAGATCTGCGGCTGTCGCTGCGGTTGCGACGACGGGCTTGGCCGTTGTTGGTGGAGGGGCCTGTGATCGTCAGCGATCGCCGCTGGCGTCGCGTCGGGGTGGCCCGCCAAACCGTGCTCAATACGCTGTTGCAGTGTGGGCACGCCCTCGGCATTTCGCCGGCACGTTTGGCGAGATTCTATCGCTGAATCGTTTTTCGACGTCTGACCCCAATCGCCTGATCCCAACCGCGATTCGTCGCGGGGGCGGCCTAGGTCGGCTCCGCTTGGCTGTCTCGGCAGACTAGAATGAAGCGGTCGGATGATCTTGGCCAGGGCCGATTTCTGTTGGCCGACAAGTCGGGATGCGTGACGGTTGCAGCCTATCGCGGGTCCCCACGACCCGATCCGAGCCCTCTTTTCGTGGACTCCCGTGACCGATCCTCCCCCATCCGATTCCTCCGACGATCAGCGGGCGAGGGCCGACGAAACCCGCGGCTTCGAGTCGATCGATGTCGACCGAGTCGGTTCGAGTTCGGACGACTTTTTCTGTGAAGCGATCGAAAGCAGCCAGCGGCGCGATGACGACTCCACCGCCGAGATCCCCTCGCGAGTTGGCGATTACCGCATCGACCGCCTGATCGGCAGCGGCGGGATGGGGCGAGTTTACCTTGCCGAGCATGGCACGATGCGGCGTCCCGTGGCACTCAAGACCTTGCCGAGCGAGCGGATGCGGCAAGCCTCAGCTGTCGACCGCTTTTATGGCGAGGTTCGCGCCGCGGCTCGGTTGTTGCACCCGAATATCGTCACCGCATTCGATGCCGGCGACGCTGACGGCGTCCACTACCTGGCAATGGAATACGTCGATGGTCCGACCCTTTCGGCACTGGTGTCGGAGCACGGTCCGCTGAGTGTCGCCGATGCCGTCGCCGCGATTCGCGACGCGGCCCGAGGGCTCGCCCACGCTCACTCCGCGGGCATCGTCCATCGCGACGTCAAACCGAGCAACCTGATGCGGGCGGCAGACGGGACGGTGAAGGTTGTCGATTTGGGCTTGGCCGCCGTCGGGATCGACACCGTGTCACCGAGACCCGCAGGCAAAGGGTCCGATTCAGGTCAGTTGGTCGGCACGATCGCCTTCATGTCGCCGGAACAGTTGGAAGATCCCGACGCGGTCGACGCTCGCAGCGACATCTATTCGCTCGGGGCGACGTTCTACTTTTTGTTGACCGGCCGGCCTCCCTATGAAGGTGACTTCTTGGATCAGGTTCGCGGACATCGTCACGACCCCTTACCCGAGCTGTTCTCGCTGCGGCCCGATGCCGATCTGCGGCTCGAACATGTGCTGCACCGGATGATGGCGAAGCGGCGGCAGGACCGTTACGCGTCGTTGCTGGAAGTGATCGCCGACCTCGCGATCCATGATCCGAACGACACCGTGCCGGCCTGGATCACCGGCATCACGACCAAGCCGAAGCCGGGCGATTCGTCAACGCTGTACAGTTTATCCACGCGCGGCGAGATCCCCGAAGTGCTCGCGCTCGATTTCGGAATGTGCTTTGCCACCGCGGCGATCGCCAGCCCGTCGGGCAAGGTCGACCTGTTGCCGACCGGAGACGACGGAAAGGGGCCGTCACGGATCGCCATCGCCGACGGTGACCCACTGGTGTTGGGCGATGCCGCGGCGGTCCGTCGTGAGTCGCATCCGGGCAGCGTCTTGCATTGCTTGCCGCTGTACATCGGCCAGACCCGGATGGAGCACGTGATCGCCGGTCGGCATTGTCCGGCCGAGGTGTTGATCGCGTTGCAATTGCGACATTTGATGCATGTCGCGTGGCCGTACCGAGCGAAGCCGCATGCCGTGGCGATCACCGTCCCCTCCTGTTACGACCAACTCCATCGTCAAGCGATCCTGCAGGCGGCGGAGATCGCGGGATTGCCATCGGTCCGCCTGGTCGATCGCTCGTTGGCCGCGTTCCAATCGTGGCGGCTCGATCTCGCCCGTCCGGTGGTCGCGGATCGACCTGCCGCCGACCCGGCTGCACCGCCGGCCAGTGGGACGCCAGCCAGTGGAGCGGCGTCGCGGCCGCGGGTCGATCGCCATGGGATGACGCTTTCCAGCGACGATTTGACCCGCCCACAATTGATCATATCGGTTTCTGGCAGCGCTACCGAAGTGGTGATCGTCCGCTGTCGAGGTCCTCGCGCCCAACAATTGGCGACGGTTGGTCAGTGGCATCAAGGGATTTTGCAGTGGCAGCAAAAATTGGTCGATCTGGCGGCCAATCGTTGTCGTGAGGATTTCGGTATCGACCCGCTGAGCTCGTTGCCGTTCGCCTCCTCGTTGCAACTCGCCTGCGAACGGGCCCTGCCCCGCTTCTTGCTCGGCAATTCGGTGCGGATCGGATTGGAGTTCGGCGGACGAAAAGTCGAGCTTTCGCTGAGTCGCGACGAGTGGTTGGAAGCCTGCGAGCCGTTGCTGTTGGAGCTTTCGGAAATGATTTCGGCGGCGTTCGAGTTTGCCGATATCATTCCCGCTCGAGTCAGACATTGTCTGCTGTTCGGGTTGCCGCTGCGGATCGCCGCGAATCGTCAGCGGATCGGTGAATTATTGCCGTCGGAGGTCTCGTGGGTCACGATCGATCGGACCGATATCGCCCGCGGGGCGGCGGCCTGTGTCGCGGCGGAGCTGCCCGGACGCGGCGACATCCCGTTGCCGCCCCAAGCGATGACCTGTCACGACCTCGGGTTGCTGGTCGTCGACGGCAAGGGGCGTCGCAGGATTCGGGCCATGATCCCGCGGGGCACGATGATCCCGGCCCGAACGAGTCGCCGGATCGCCTCGGGTCAGCTCAGCAAACAGAGCCTGATGCTGGTCGAATCGTCGACTTGGCAAGAGACATCTTGGCGTTCGCTCGGCGCCCATCGGATCGAGAGTGAATCGCCTGAAGCGAAACTCGAGCTGATGTTTGAAGTCGACATGGATGGCCAACTGATCCTCCGTCGCCGCGACCCTCGGACCGGCAGCATTCAGCGGCTACCGCCGCGCCCCCAGCCGACGCTCGACGACGAAGAAGTCGCCGCCTGGGCCGAATGGGTCGCTGAGTTACTGCCAGCCCCCAAACGCTCAGCGAACAGATGATTTTGCCGTCGTTGCCAGGTAAGTACCGCTCGACTCGCTGAGCTCGTCATCGCTCCACCCGGGGCTACTGCCGATGGCCGCTTTGCGGCATGTGGCAACGAAAATCTTGGTCTCGACGTGCAAAACGGAATCGATCGACGGATGGGGCCTGATTGATCGATAGGTAGCGCCCAAATCGCTCGACGGAAACCCAATCCAGGCGTTGAGTAAAATCGACTCGGTTCCCACCTTCTCCGAGCCGCGAAGCTGGCGACAGGCAGTAGCCCCGGGTGAGCGCAGGCTCGCTTTGCGAGCCAAGCGTAACCCGGGGTCTAAGAACCATGACGCTCGGCGACGAGCAAACGATTCACCACATCGCTCGATTCAACCGAGTCGCAACCGGCAAAGCCGCCGACGCTGCTGGCGCGACTGGTGACTGGGAACTCGCCTCCGTCGGATTGCGACTCGGCGGGATCGGTTGGGTTTGAGAATCGATCGCTCGTCGCCAACGCTGTTGTAATCGTAAACCCGGGGTACCGCTCGACTCGCTGAGCTCGTCATCGCTCCACCCGGGGCTACTACCGATGGCCGCTTCGCGGCATGTGGAACGGAAATCTTGGCCTCGACGTTCTCGATAGAAATCATCGACGGGTGGCACCAAAATCGATGTCCGCTAGGGTCTGTTGGCCGTCCTGGAAGTAGATCGTGTGGTCTGTGCCGTCGTCGCGGCCTACGCGGCGGCCGAGCGCATCCCAGCGGTAGAAGACGTCGTCAATGCCGTCATCATTG
>SKZY01000134.1 GCA_007127095.1 Planctomycetaceae bacterium | reverse complement strand
GTCGCCTGCGCTGGTGTACTCGCAACCCCCGGGTTGCGCTCGACTCGCCAAGCTCGTCAGAGCTCCACCCGGGGCTACTACCGATGGCCGCTTCGCGGCATCTAGAAACAAAAATCTCGGCCAGAGCGCTCATTGCGGAAACGATCGATGATTGGAACCGAAATCGAACGCCGTGTCACCAAAATCGAACGCCACGGGTCAAAACCGCAGCCTCGACCAAACACGACTCGGTTCCCTCCTTCTCCGAGCCGCGAAGCTGGCGACATGCAGTAGCCCCGGGTGAGCGCAGGCTCGCTTTGCGAGTCAAGCGTAACCCGGGGTGACAGAACCATGGCGATCCGCGACGAGCAAACGATTCACCACATCGCTCGATTCAACCGAGTCGCAACCGGTAAAACTGATAACGCTGCTGGCGCGACCGGCGACTGGTAGCCCGCATCCGTTGGATTGCGACTCGGTGGGTTCGGTTGGGTTTGAGAATCGATCGCTCGTCGCCTGCGCTGGTGTACTCGTAACCCCCGGGTTGCGCTCGACTCGCCGAGCTCGTCGTCGCTCCACCCGGGGCTACTGCCTGTCGCCGACTTCGCGGCTTTCGGAATCAAAAATTGTGATTAGTGTTCCGGTGGTATTCGCTCCGCTCGACCACCGGCTAATGGCTAAAATCCCGTCGGGATACAGACACTGATCACCGGCCGGTCGGTCAGGACCGGGTCGCGAAGGAAATTACCTCAGGGGGTGCTTCAATCGCCGGGTTGTCTCGCTCACCGGGAATGGCTCACCGGCCGCCACGAATCGTCCGGCGACGGATGATCACTTTGCTTCAATTGGCTTGCGTGATCCAGTTTTCATCCAAGCGGACATACTTCATCGTTTTGCCCGCTTCGACAAAATAGCTGTAGACGACATGCAACTTTTCGTCGCGACCTTGGATGATAACCGGATAGTGATACTGGCCGCTGTCGTGATCTTCTAACGATCTCGACCACTTCCAAGATTTTCCTTCATCGTCCGACAGCAACATGGTCAGCTTTGATCGGCCGCTGGTGGTATCGTTGCAAATCAATACCCAGCGACCACTTCGTAGCCGCACCGCGTCGAGTCCCGATCCTGGGTTGGGAACATCAGTCGGCGTCGCGACGCTCCAAGTGATTCCGTCATCGCTCGACTGGGAGACTAAAATCTTTCCGCCGGGTCCGTTGTTTCTCATCAAGGCGACAAGGGTGCCATCGTTCCGGCGCAAGACTGCCGGTTGAATATTCCCGAAACCAAAAATCGGTTTGCTGGCATACCACGATTTACCACTGTCGTCGCTGATGGCCATGATCGATATGGAGAATGTGTCGGTATACAGTGGCAGGAGGATGCGTCCGCTGGGCAGTACGGTCGGTTTGCAACGTGGTTGCCATCCGAGCCTCTGGAACAGCTTGTCATGCAATCGCGCTTTCGCCCTATCGATCGCTGCCGCGACGTTGGGTGGCAACGGAGTGGGTAGTTGCTGGGAAACCAACTCATCAAATACCCGTTTCGCTTCGTCAGCAAAATCGTCAGGCTTGAGCAACACCAGTCCCTGGCGGTCCCAATGCAGACCTTCTGGCGCGGTGGCTCGATCGGAAACTTGATATCGGGTCAAGCAAGATTCCCAACTGTTGGCAATCACCGTGGGCCAGAACAGCCACAGACGATCGGAATCGTCCACGTGCATGCATGTATTGCAGTCGGGAAAGCCCGGTTCATCAGCCATCACAAATGGTTCGGACCAAGCTTTCTCTCCCGCTCGCTTCCACGCCCCCATCACGGCGACATCGTCGGCCGTTCGTTCGCCTGACCCACGGTACCAAGACACCAACAAATCGCCGTTCGCGAATTCGACGATTCCCGGTGCATGGTTGTGATTCGCGTCGAGCGGGAAAACCCATTGCGACTCGGTGTCATCGGTCGCTGTTGGTGATGAAGGCTGCGATAGAACGGCCTCGGGCGGTTGCGACCACGCGTTCCTGTCGTCAGGAAATTGAAATGCCGCAGGGAGGCCAACCACGATTGTCAGGGTGATCCATTTGCGAAGCATGGTCGATTCGGTTTGCTGTAAAAGAGTCACTGGCAAGCAAGGTTCCGCAGCAGCCAACCGCACCGCTGGCGCTCGTCGACCGAGATATCGCTTGTCAGGTTGCGTCCCCGCAGAGCCTGACTCCGTTTTGTTACGGCAATTTTTAGGGTACTCAATTGATTACCGATGTGCAAAGCCTCCTCCAAAGTCGCAAGATCCCTACAGCGACAATTCGACAGAAACCGCGACTGTGATGCTGTCGATAGCGACTACCCCTCATCAACACCGAACATGCGAACTGACGCAGGCATTCCACGATTCGGTCGATGATTACCTGGCCTATTGCAAGGAGCGTGGCGAAGCTCCTGATAAGCCGTTCTCCGGCCAGTTCGTTACCCGTATCCCTCCGGAACTTCACCGCCAGGTCAGTGTCGCAGCAACCGTATCGGGAAAGAGCCTGAATGCCTGGGTGACCGAGCAGCTTCGGGCTGCGGTCGAGCATTTTGGCGCGATGAATGCAGTCGGAAAGAAAGCTGCCGCAACGCCTGCGATTGGTCGGAAAGCTTGATGGAATCGAAGCGAGCACCAAGCGTTTTTCGCTCGTCCTCGATTCCGGCGATAAGTATGCCAGCGGTCCGGCCGGGGAGGCTTGAACCGTCGGTGTTGAAACAGCACCAGGGGCCGCATTTCGGCGAATTGTGGCGAAGGGCCGAACGCACCGTGCGAACCGCCCGCGGATCAGCGGATTGGGGAGTAGTCGGTGGCGTTCATGAAGACGGACTCGACTCCGCCGTCGATGGTCAACGATCCGCCGGCTTTCTGCTCCGAGGCGGCTCGGGCGGCGATCCAGGACGGGTCTTCACGAAATGCGGCGAACG
>SKZY01000307.1 GCA_007127095.1 Planctomycetaceae bacterium | reverse complement strand
CCCCACAAATGCAGCACACTCTGGCGGGTTGCGACCGCCTGGCGGGCGAGCTGCGAACTCGGTTGAGGCCCCTGTGAGTCGGCGATCCGATGATCGTAGTGCAGCATTCGCGGCGATTCCGATTGGTCTCCGGCATCGATCACAGCCACCGCTGATGCCGACGGGATCGATTGCATCAACAAACTGACGACGCGAACCAACAACTCGTCGTCGCTGGTACTGCCTCCGATGATGTCGGGAAGCCTGCCGAGTGCTTCGATCCGCGAGGCGGCGTCGCGAAAGTGCCGGCCCCGTAATTCGGTGACGTTGAATAAATGCTCGGTGACATCGGCGGCGCGGCGCGCGTCACTGACCTCCGGCCGGACCGACAACGTGAACGAGGTGTGTCCGATGACGAAATGCTCGCCGGGCTGCAGCCGAAACGAGTCCTGCTTCAAACCGCGAAAGAAAACCGGATTGCGGGCCGCGGCGAGCTTGCTCACCCACAGGCTGCCGTCTCGCTGCGGCGTCAACACCACATGTTGACGAGAAATCCGATCGTCCCACGGCACCTGCCAAGCCGCCTGACCACGACCGATCGTGATCGCCGCTCCCGACGCCTCCGCGTCCCGCATCGACTGATCAACTGCTTGGTCACCGCGGCTGCCGCCATCCGATTCGCCACCCGGTTCACGATCCGCTTCCCCATCCGGTTCACGGTCCTCGCCCGCTGCCGGAGCATTTGCGGCAGAGCGTCCCACCGGTGGCAACTGCCGTCGCCAACGCTGCCGCGGTTGGGGGCCCTGAGCGATCAGGTCGGGCATGTCAGCTCCGCGAGTCGGCGGGCGGCGTGGGTACCGGCCACGTAACCGGTACTGAAAGCCGATTGAAAGTTATAGCCACCGATCCAGCCGTCAAGGTCCAAGATTTCGCCAGCGATGAACAACCCCGGCACGATTCGGCTCTCCATCGTCCGCGGATCGACCTCCTTCAAACTGACGCCGCCGGCGGTGACTTCGGCTTTGTCGAACCCCCGTGTCGCAACGACCGGCAAGGCAAGTCGCTTGATCGCCGTGAGCAACCGTTCCGAACGTGCCCTGGGTAACTCTGCCAACGGAGCCCCGACAACGCCGATTTGATCGACCACCGCTTCGGCCAGACGCTTCGGCATCAACTCGGCGATCGCCGCTGTCGCTGAACGGTGGCCGCCGAGACGACGTTGGTCGTCCCACCAGCCGGCGAGTCGATCGGCGGGCAACTGCGGTGCGAGGTCGAGTGTCAGTCGAGTCTTCGCGAAATCGGCGGCGGTGATCAGACCGCTGACATCCATCGCCGTCGGCCCCGAAAAGCCGAAATGGGTGAAAAGAAAACCGCCTCGCCGGGTCAGCAGCGGCTTCTTCGGCGATTTCTTCCCCTCATCGGCCACCGTCCAAACGCTCGCGGCGGCATCGTCCAGCGTCAATCCGCTGATCGCGTGCATCCATCGATCGCCGCCGACCAACGGCACCAAGGCCGGTCGCGGTGGGACGATTGTATGCCCGAGTTCGGCCAGCCAGCGATACCCCTCACCGATCGTTCCACACCCCGGCCAGCTCTTGCCACCGACGGTGATCACGACCAGATCGAACGCCACTTCACTCCCGTCGACACGGACCAGAAAACCGGCGCCTTGGGGATTGGGGCGGACCCCCGCTACGGCGGCCCCGAGCCGAACTTCGGCCCCCGACCGCCGCGCGTATCCCAACAACGCATCGCGGACATCGACCGCGCGGTTGCTGGTCGGGAACACCTTGCCGGTCGATTCGACCTGGGTTGCGACGCCGAGCGAACGGAACAACGCGACGACATCGCTGGGCGGCAGCGCCGTCAACGCTTGCCGTAAAAATCGACCGCCGCGGCCGAAGGCTTCCATGATCCCCTCGGGGCCGCAGTCGTGAGTCAAATTGCAGCGGGTCCCGCCGCTCATCAGGATCTTCACGCCCGCTTTGTTGTTTTTTTCCCAAACCACCACCTCCGCCGGTGTCTCTGCCGTGGCGACCGACCGCGCCGCCTCGGCCGCCGCCATCAACCCCGCCGCCCCCGCCCCGATCACCGCGATCTTCATCTCACTCCAATATTTTTAGCTGGCAAATCAAGCTGATTTCGTTGACACCCCCTGCCGATAAATCAGACTAGGAGGGATGCGCGGATCGATCGATGATCGGTTCGAAGCTGGGCACGTGCAACCCCGGACGATACGACAGGGTCGGTCTTTTTTCGAGGTTTGTAGATGGGTAGTCCCGATATCACACAGCAACGCGGAAAGTTCTCATTCGCAGACGCCCGGACCCTGGTAGGCGATCTGCAAAAACCCGATCCGCGTATCTATTGGGCCGATTTCCTGACTTCGATCATCACCGGGCACCTCGCCTTTCATGCGCTCTATTTCCTGCCCAAGTGGATCCCCGATTCGCCACTGCTGTGGCCGGCGATGACGTTGGCGTTCATCGCTTGCGTCGTCTTGTACATGCGTTCGGTGATGTTCATCCACGAATTGGTGCATCTGCCGAAAGACGGTTTTCGGGCGTTTCGCTTCGTCTGGAACATGATGTGTGGCATCTTCTTTTTGGCCCCCTCGTTCCTCTATTACCCCCACGTCGATCACCATCGTCGCAAGCATTATGGGACCGAGCACGATGGTGAATACCTCAGCCTGAGCCATTACGGCCCTTGGGTAATCGTCGGCTTTATTTTGCAAGCCTTGGTGATTCCGCTGTTGGGTGTCGCTCGCTTCCTGATCGTCAGTCCGATCTGCTGGGTCGTTCCTGGGGCTCGCGAATTTTTTCATCGTCACGCCTCGACGATGGTCGTCGATCCGTCGTATCGGCGGACCGACCTGACGCCCCGCGTCCGGCGGATCATCCTGTTGCAAGAAGCACTCTGCTTCGCCTGGATCATTTGGTTCCTGGTCCGTGGCGGGATCATGCGGGGCGAATGGATCGACCCGTTTTGGTTGATCGCCTACTGCGTCGGCGTCGCTTTGGTGATGCTGAACGAGATCCGAACGTTGGGGGCTCACCGCTGGACCGGAACCGGCCAACCGATGTCGTTCGAAGAACAGCTGCTCGATTCGGTCAACTATCCTCACGCGCCTTGGCTGAGCGAATTGTGGGGGCCGGTCGGTACCCGCTACCACGCGCTGCATCACCTGTTTCCTTCACTGCCGTATCACAACCTCGGCCGGGCTCACCGCCGCTTAGTAGCCGGTTTGCCGGCCGATTCGCCGTACCGATTCACGATCGCCCCGAGCCTGACAAGCGAATTGGTGGCGTTGTGGAAACGATCGCTGGCCTCGGTGTCGCGCCGTCCACGATCCGATTCTCAAGCCGCTACCGCTGGCGACGCTTTGCCATCCCACACCGTCGCACCGTGATCCCTTCGCGGTTGTCGTAGCGGATCAGGACCGATCGGCGGCCACCGCGGCGACGCATGATGCTGCCGAATAACCGGTGTTCGTCGGGCCAGGGATAGGCATAGACGAGGTCGAAATCGGCCAATTCGCGGTCGAGCTGGTCATAGCCGGCGGGGCTATCGGTGGCGGTCCGAAAGAACTCGTCGCCGACCCGGGGGTCGGGAGTGAAATCGTCAGGGATGAACGATCCGCAGGCGAATCGGGCGTCGGCTTGATACTTATCCGCCAACCATTCGGACCATTCGACCAATTCGGGTTCGACCTCGATCCCACACGCCTCAAACCCCATCCGGGCAGCCATGATCGTCACCACGCCGAGCCCCGAACCCCATTCCAAAAAAGTCGCGGCACGGTCTTGATACGATTCCAAAACCGCCAGCGCCGCCGTGAAATCGGAACCGACATAGCCTTCGAATGCGGCATCCGCCTCATGGCGATCCCACAATTCGGCCGCATCTCTCCACAACGACGCGAATTCGGACTTCAAACGGGCGTCGAGCGGCATCGGCGACATTCAGCGTGGGGATCGCATCTCGGGGCGACCGTGGGATTTCCCTGGCAGAGGGCGTCGACACGGTAACACGCGTTGCTGTCGCCGACCATCAGGTCTCGCCGATCAACCGACCCAGCGGTTCGGCTTCGGTCAAAAACATCGGCCTGCCGATCGGCGTTTGTACCTGTAATCCCGGGTCCAGGCCGAGCGTCTTCAGCATCGTCGCGTGGATCTCGGGGATCGTGACCGGATCGCTGACACCGGCGGCCGGGTCATCGCCCGAGAGGTCCGGGTTGGGGTCGGTCGCTCCATGGACGACGCCGCGACGGATCCCGCAACCGGCCATCGCCACCGAGAAACCATGCACCCAATGGTCACGGCCTTCGGCAGGGTTGATCTGCGGCGTTCGGCCGAACTCGCCGGCGATCACGACCAACGTGGTCGCCAACAGGTCACGGCGTTGCAGATCGTTGATCAGCGCGGCTGCTGCCGGGTCAAGCGTCGTACAGGCCGCCGTTTGCAATGAGTGGTTGTTGATGTGCGAATCCCAGCCGCCGAGCGTCACTTCGACACAGCGGACTCCGACTTCGACCAGGCGAGCCGCCGCCAAGCAACCGCGGCCGAACGGGGTGTCGCCGAACTCATCGCGTACCGCCTGCGGCTCTTGGGTGACGTCGAAGGCCGCCAATTGGTCGCTGGTCATCATCGTCAGCGCCGCATCGGTCATCGCCGCGTGCAGTGTCCGCTGGCGTTCCAGATCAGCCAACCGTCGGCGGCCAAAGCGAGGTTCGACGACTTCCAACAAGTCGGCCACGCGGCGGTCGTAACGGGCCGATTCGACTTGTCGCGATACATCGGGTACCGGTCCGGCGGGGTCATAGACTTTGAAAGCGTCGAAACGGGCTCCCAAATAGCCGCCTCGACCGGCGCGTGCCCCCGGCAAAATCGATACATGCCGCGGGATGTCGGCTCCTCGGTCGCTCTGATGACACAAAATCGCCCCGACCGCCGGATGCGTCAGCGTCGGATCGGGTCGGTACCCGGTCTTGATGTGATAGACCGCCCGCTCGTGATCACCCTCCTTGCCGACGACGCTGCGGATCAACGCCATCTGATGCATCTGTTCGGCGAGACGCGGCAGCGTGTCCGCAAACTCGACGCCAGCCAACGACGTCCCGATCGACTTCACGTCGCCGCCGTAGCGACCACCGGGATGCGGGTCGAACGTTTCCAATTGGCTCGGCCCGCCATCGAGCCACAGCAAAATCACCGACTTCGGCCGCACCGGGTCACTACCCGGAAGCTCGGCAGCAGCCGCCAAGGCTTGCGATAAGGGGCCCAACAGGGCAGCCCCGCCGGCGGCACGCAACAAGCCGCGCCGCGACAGGTGCTGCGGTGAACCGCAGTGCGGCAGCACGTCGCCTAAGCTCGAACGATTCATCATCTTCACCGCTGGTCCTGCTGAAGCCTGTCACTCGAACCGAATCCTGAACAGACAACGTCGCAAGCGCCTGCCCGCAAACGGCCTGGTCAACCATCGATTCTAGTGGTCGGATCTAACGCAAGGCCATGCTTTATCCGAAAACCTTTCCCAGAGCGTCTGGGCGATCACGTAGCGGAAGTCGCCAAGACTTTCGCGAAATAGCCGAAACTCTCACGTAGCGGAAGTCGCCAAGACTTTCGTGAAAACCCCGAAACTCTCTGCGAGTTCCGCTACCCGATCGTGCCGTAGCGGAAGTCGCCAAGACTTTCGTGAAATAGCCGAAACTCTCATGTAGCGGAAGTCGCCAAGACTTTCGTGAAAACCCCGAAACTCTCTGCGAGTTCCGCTACCCGATCGTGCCGTAGCGGAACTCGCCGAGACTTTCGCGAAATACCAGGCCAACGATTCAGGGCTACCAAGTCAATTCCCGTGTGGCTGCCCGATCGATGATCTCGACGACGTCTTCGCTGAGCAGGAAGCCGTCGCGGTGCAAGCCGATCGCCGCCTCGGCGATGCGGCCCAGATAAACGTCGCGGCTGCCGTATCGCTCTTCCAACGATTCCCGCGGGTCGCCCGATCGCTGCCGTTCGTCGGCGGTGTCGGCAAACGCCACAAACATCCCGTCAAGCCGCGATAACACGCCAGCGGCGCCATACGGTTCGGCTCGCAAGTTCCACCCGGTGTGAGTCCCAAGCGGCGCTTCGATATCGGGCAAGCGGATCCCGGCGATGTCATTGCCGTCATGATCGACCGCCGGTACCAACGTCGTAAAACGTTCTCCCATCCGCGGCGGGATCTGATCAGCCACGCCCTCCGATTCGAAGCGCGGTCCAAAATCGAGCCGATAGGGGCGATAATGTGCCTCCGGCAACGACACGCCTGGGATCGTTGGGAAGGATTGACGAAACGTCTCCAGGTCGACCAGCGTCCCGTCGTCGATCCGCGGATAACGGCTCGGCGGCGGTTCTCCCTCGCCGCGGACCCAGCGATCGAGATTCACCAGCATCGCCCTCAAGATCGGTGCTCGGTCCTGCAGTGTGTTTCGCGGTTGTTGACAAATCCCCTTGGTGGCCGGCCCGCCGCCGAGATGCTGGGAACTCGAGATGAGGTAAATCCGCATCGAATCGGGGATCGTTAAGTCGACCTTTCCGGCCACATCGGTGTGCAACAACGACGCAGCACGGCTCCAGTATTCGGTCGACGATTGCGTGAAAATCATCTTCGGCAGGTGGTCATGCTCGCGAGCCCGCGCGCCGGTGTCTCCGCTCTGGCCGGTCACCGGGTCGGTCTGCGGGATCGGCGTGAACGGAAAGTACTCCGATCCCGACAAATACCCTTCGTGCTCGGTTCCGTACTCAGTGGTCATCCGAAACCGATGGTTGAACATCCCCTTACCCGCTCCAGCGACGTGGATCAGCGCCGCGTCGAAAACCTGTCGACCCGCCTCGTCGGTGTTGAATCCCTCGTGGATGAAGTGATGGATCACGCGGCCCGATTGCGAAATGCCGAAGATGTAAGCGTGGTCGATCGCCGTCGCCAGCGGGTTTGCCAAGCTGCCATTAGCCCGATTGGCGACGTTCGTATCACGCTCGGCAGGACGAAACGCGTCGCCCTCGGCGTGACGAAAAAACGAAACGCAGTCGCGGATCGCGGCTAGCCCCAAACCGGTGACCCGAGGCGATTCGGCGGTGTAGACCAAATCGTAAAGCCAGCCCGGGCGGAACCCGTCACGGACGTGCAGGTGTTTCGGATCGGCGACCAACCGATCTCCGTCGCGACGGGCGAAGGCCCACTGCGACCGCGGGATCTCGGTCGCCTCGGCGTCGCGACGCGGCCGCATCGTCAACGTGGCGTGGTCATTCTCCGTCGTGATCGCTGGGAACGGATCGGAAATCCCCCACGGACTCCATGAAAATGGCCGTACATCGACCGGTTCGGTCGTACAGATTTCCACATGAGCGGGCCCCGTCAGCGGTTGGCCGTCGGCATCGACCGCGATCGGTAAATCGATCAGCAACCGATCGGTCCCGTCATCGACGACTTCACCGTTCCAGCCACACCAGAGAACCGAATAGCCATGATGCATCAGAAACCCGTTGCCAGCATCGGCCAGCGTTCGCGGGTCGTTGCTGCGGGCCCCGTTAAAGTTGTCGATCGCCAATTTGTTGCCACGGTTGTTGACGTCGTACAGGATCACGCCGTTACCACGTGTCGGATCGACCGGCGCCAGCAAAAAGAAGTCGCAGCTGCATTCGACTCGACCGGCGGCGTTGCGACGCGCGTTCTGCAGGTCGGCGATCCGCGAATTGGCCGCCGCCCCGGGGTCGACCGCGATCGTCATCCGGCCGTGAATCCGTTCGTAGGCACCGGTTCGACCGAACCGGTGCCCGGCGGCGAACGGCTCCCGCCCAGCGATTTCGATCGCGGTCACCTCGGCCCGCAGCGACGTCGGAGTGATCGTGATCAAGCAGAGGCAAACCCAGATCGGCGGCGCTACCCACCACCATGACGACGGCCGTTTGTCCGTCCTGTTCGTCAACCCGATTGCAGTCACAGCCGTCTCCCTGTTGTCCGTTGCTTTGAATGTCCGATGCCTTGCCACACTCGAACCGCCGCGCCTGCCGGCGACCATGATTTCCGTCGGTCGGCTGGCGTCTGGCAGAGTCATCCCAGGCGGCAGGGTAATCCAAACCGGCCGCCAAATCGAATCGGCGGCGGTATCGAATCGGTGTCGGCCGGCCCCGCGACGGTATCGCCACCGGGAATGCTGTACGATGGTACTCGACCTCGGTGTGCCCCCGCGAACCACCCCGCCCGCCCGCTCGAAAGAACAGACGATGAGCAGTGATACGGTGTCGATCGAAGCAGAAGCCCGTGTGGTCGAACAGATTCGGGAAGGTCGCCAAGCGATCGAGGCCGAATTGGCCAAGGTGATCGTCGGCCAGCACGATGTGATCGAACAATTGTTGATCTGTCTGGTCGCCGGCGGGCACTGTTTGATCACCGGAGCCCCAGGGTTGGCCAAGACGCTGTTGGTCAGCAGCGTCGCCCAAATCTTTCACCTCAAGTTTCAACGGATCCAGTTCACTCCCGATTTGATGCCGTCGGACATCACCGGGACAGAAATCTTGGAGGAAACGGCCGACGGCCATCGCCAGATGCAATTCGTCAAAGGGCCGATCTTCGCCAATGTGATCTTGGCCGACGAAATCAACCGCACGCCACCGAAGACCCAGGCGGCGTTGCTGGAAGCGATGCAAGAACACCAGGTGACCGCCGGCGGGCACCGGTTCGAACTCGAAGAACCGTTCTTCGTCCTGGCGACGCAAAACCCGATCGAGATGGAAGGGACCTACCCGCTGCCCGAAGCCCAGCTCGACCGGTTTATGTTCAACGTCCTGATCGACTACCTGCCGGCGAAGGATGAGTTGGCGGTCGTGATGCGGACCACTGCCGACCGTCCCGAACCGATCCAGCCGCTCTTCACCGGCGAGGACGTGCTGCGATTTCACGCGGCCGTCCGCCACGTACCGATCGCCGAGGAAGTCGCGATGGCAGCTGTCGCTCTGGCCGCGGCGAGTCGTCCTCATCGCGAAGGTACCCCCGATTTCGTCAATCAATGGGTTTCCTGGGGCGCCGGACTTCGCGCCGCCCAAACGATGGTGCTCGGTGGTAAAGCCCGAGCGCTGTTGGCCGGTCGCGCCCACGTCACGTTCGACGACATCCGCGCCCTCGCCCGACCCGCGCTCCGCCACCGGATCTTGCTCAGCTACAAGGCCGAAGCCGAGGGAATCAGCGTCGATGATTGCATCGATCGGCTGATCGGACACGTCCTCGATTCCCGGAAATCGTGATGGTCAAGGGACACGACCCGCAGGCGCTGATGCGGATCAAAAACCTGCAACTGCGAGCCCGAGCGGTCGTCGAAGGGTTTTATACCGGTCTGCACCGCAGTCCCTTTCATGGGTTTTCGGTCGAATTCAGCGAATACCGTCCGTACGTACCCGGCGACGATCCCCGCGGCTTGGATTGGAAACTCTACGCCCGCAGCGATCGTTTTTTCATCAAACGGTTCGAGGATGAGACGAACCGGCACGTCTACATCGTGCTCGACCGCAGTCGTTCGATGGGCTTCGGCACGCTCGATTATGGCAAGGACGCTTACGCCGAAACGTTGGCGGCAACACTCGCCTATTACATGGCGTTGCAACGCGACAGCGTCGGCCTGCTGACCTTCGACGAATCGATCGGCGATTTCGTACCGGCCCGCCAACGCCCCGGTCACTTCCGCCAATTGATGGTCGCCCTCTCGCGCCCCCTCGCCGGTTCCGACACCGATCTCGACGCCCCGTTGCAACAGCTCGCCCAACTGATTTCCAAACGCGGCTTGGTGATCCTGATCTCCGACCTGCTCGCCCCGATCGATACGCTGCGAACGAACCTCGGCTTACTCCGCAGTCGTGGCCATGAGGTGATCTTGCTCCGTATTCTCGACCCCGGTGAACTCAAACTGTCGATCACCGAAGTGACGACCGTGATCGACATGGAAACCGGCCGCGAGCTGTACGTCGACCCCGCCACGGCCGGTGAGGCTTATTCGCGAAACTTTGACGCCCACAGCAGCCAAATCCGTGAGGTGTGTGACTCATTGGGAGTCGACTTGTACGAAATGGCGACCGATCGACCGCTGGCCGATGCCCTGTTGCACGTCGTGTCGACGCAAAAGCAACGTGGCGGTCGAGGCGCCCGCCGTGGGATGCTCGCCGCCGGCGGATCGTCTGGCCCAGCCGGGTCGTCCGGCACAGCCGCTGACAACGCGACCGGGCGGGGGGCACAGCGATGAGTCTCCTCGCCCCGCTCTACGCGCTCGGCGCCCTGGCGGTGGCCTTGCCGGTGATCTTCCACCTGATTCGCCGCCAAGTCAAAAACCGCACCCCGGTCAGTTCGGTGATGTTCTTGCCGACCTCCGAGCCGCGGCTGAGTCGTCGCAGCCGGCTGGAAAACCTGCCGCTGCTGATTCTCCGCGGGTTGGCGCTGTTGATCTTGGCGATCGCCTTTTCGCGACCGTTTCTGCGGACCGCGACGAGCGAATCGGGTGACGGCGTCCGCCGCCGTATCGTCGCCTTGATCGATACCAGCGCCAGCATGCGTCGCGACGACCTTTGGCAGCAAGCCGTCACCGAACTGCGGCAATTGGCCGACGGGCTGGCACCCAACGATTCGTTAGCGGTGGTTAGCTTCGATGCGCGGCCGCGTCTCCAAATCGGCTTCGACACCGACGCCCTGCCGGGAGAAACGCGGCAAAGGCTTGCCGATTTGTTGTTTATCGACGAGGGACCGAGTTGGCATCATACCGACCTGGCCGCCGCCTTGCGTTTCGCCGCCGACCTGGCGACCGTCGATTCCGCCTCCCCGACCGGCAAAGCTGCCGCTGACCCGCTGGCCGATGACGACCAGCAGATCACTACGCCCGCAGCGATCGAGACCCGAATCGTCCTGATCAGCGACCTGCAGGCCGGCGTCGAACTCGAATCGCTGCAAGGCTTCGCTTGGCCAAAGAATGTTCCGGTCGAACTCCGCAGGGTCAGCTCAGATCGACGGACCAACGCCTGGGTCACGCTGCCCAGCGATCTCGCCAGCGAGCCGGCGGCCGACGAATCGGCGGCCGAACAACGATTTCGGCT
>SKZY01000445.1 GCA_007127095.1 Planctomycetaceae bacterium | reverse complement strand
AGCTCACCCCGAAGGGGTGACAGCAAGGAATCGCGCTGCGACCCCTTCGGGGTCGGTTATCTGTCGGGCGATTCTCCTCCGGGGGTGGTCGCTGCGCTCCAACCCCCGGCTAATGGCTTGTATCCCTTCGGAATAGTCGGCGTCGAGTCGATCCCGATCTCGAGGTGCTCGTGGCAATCCATCACACAGCCAAGCCCCCTGCTTAAATCTTTGCGAGTAAACGCCCCAGCGATCAGGTCGTGCCCAGAGGAGCGCTACGCCCAAAGACTCCTTCGGGGGTGCTTATAACTTCAAAAACACCGCAAAAAACCGGGCCGAAACCAAAAACGCCTGCTAGCCTGATTCAGGCCGCAGGCGTTGACTGGTTCGCGAGAGTTTTCGCTTTTTGAATATCAGCTCCCCCGGCAGGACTCGAACCTGCGACAAGGCGGTTAACAGCCGCCTGCTCTACCAACTGAGCTACAGGGGATTTTTCTTTGGGGGCTCGACTTCGAGTGACGGGGGACGCCCGGAGACGACCTCGTCAGTGCCGGGAATCGTAATCGACGTGGCGGTGGGTCGCAACCGCTGTTGGCGCGTTTTTTGACCACTGGGATGCCGCCGGGCACCGACGCCCGACCAACGTCCGACGGGCGGTTTCGATTGCTCTTTCGACGAAATGCGAAAAAAGATTAAAGCCGACTTTCGTTTCCGTTTCCGTGCGTTTTTCGCCGATTGACCAGGGGCAGCGATGATTCGCCTACCACTTCTCCCGACACTTCTGCTGATTTTCTGGGCTTCCTCCGCGGGCGGGTGCCACCGGTCGATGAACCCGGCCGTCGCGCCCTACGGCGCGAACGGGGCGATGGCACCGGCGGGAAGTCAGCCGCTGATCCCGTTCGGGCCGCTCCAAGGCGCTACCCGCGTGCCGCCTCCGGCCACGGGCAGCTCGCAGGCGTCACTCGGCTACCAGGGGCCGACGACGGCGATGGCGTCGCCGATCGGCAGCGGTTTCGTCGCCTCCACCGCGGCACCGCACGACTCGTTCGCGGGTCAATCGATCACCAATCAATCCAACGGATCGCCGGCACGAACCTCGATGGGGGGAATGCCCGTGATCGACCTGACCGCCGGATTGGCCGATCGCCGCCCGCCAGCCAACGCGTCGCAGCAGCAGCAGGCGGGGCCGATGCAGACAGGTCCGATTCAGGTGGGGACGATGCAGCAACCGGGTGCGGGGATGTCATCGCAGCCGGTTGTGGCGAGTGCGGCGACGCCCGGCGGCTCGTTCGCTCAGCCCCAGCAGCCGGCCGGCGGGGTCGCGATGGCGGGTTGGCAGACGCCCGAGAGCATTTCGGTGCCCCAGGGCGATCTGGCGGGCCGACTGCGGCCGCTGGACGCTGCCGCGGTGACGACGATGGTGCCGCTCCACGGCCAAGGTGGCTTCCAGGGCAATGCGACGGGGCAAGGCGATTGGGATGGCGGACAAGGTTCTCAGCAACCGGCTTGGAACCAGCCGGCGCCGCACAGCCAGATGCCGGCCAGCCAGGTGGTGAGCAGCCAGGAGCCGAGGAGCCAGGTGGCGATGACGCAGTATCGCGGTCATGCGGAGCCGGCGGCGGGAGCCGCTTTGGAGCCGGTTGCGGGTCAAGCGAGTGATCGTGGGCAATTTCCCTCGACTGACCCGGTCGAGGGGCCGACGGTGCGTGTCGGTCAATCGGAGTCGCTGTTGTGGCGGAATCCGTCGGTGGCACGGTGAGTCGGCAAGCGGCCCCCGAACATTCCGTATCCAGCCAGGCGGCGACTCTGCTGTGGATCGGGCCGACGGGTGGCCACGAGTTCAGCGAATGCTTTCGATTTTGTCGCCGTCAGGCGGCGCAGTTGGCGGTACGCCGCTCGATCACCGAGGCGATCCGTCGTCCGGCCGGGCATGTCGGCCGGATCATTCTGGCCCGCCTGACGCGTCAGACGCCGAGCCGTCCGGCTTGGCAGCGGTTGATCGGTCTCTATCCGACCGCCGAAGTGCTCGCGATCGGGGGCGGTTTGTGTGATGGCGAGGGACGGACTGGCGAGCCGTGGCCGGGCGGTCGGCGAGTCCGGTTCAGTCGCTGGGCCGAAGTGCTGCCGGATTGGTTGGCGCCGTGCGGTGTGCGGCCGCAGCGCGTAGCGATCGGGGCGACGATGTTGGTGATCTGCGATCGATTCGAGACCGCGGAACCGTATCTGGAATTGACCCGGTTGGCTGGCAACGCGACTGGCGACGGTTGCCAGATTCCGGGTCCTCTGGTGCAGTGGCATCGTGCTTACCTGCCGGCGACCCACAGCGGTTTTGAGACGATCTTGTGGGATGATTCGGTCGTCCGAGAATCGTCGGCGGATGGTTGGCGGCAGCGATTGGCGATGTCGCGGCCGGCGTGGCCGAGCGGACTACGCGATCGACGCCGCGGTGCGGCTGCCGATTCGACCGGGGGCCGGTGTCGCCGGCACTTTTGGTTAGCGACTCAGCCGACGCCGGCCGAGATCGCCGCGGCGACCGCTGGCGGGGTGACGGCGGTGTTGACCAAGCCGCTGCGGCTGGAGCATTTGTTGCGGCCGACGGTCGTTCGCGATGCTGGTTAGTAAGGATCGAAAGTCTCTGCGACTTCCGCTACGGGGTTTGCTATCGGGGTGGCACGCTCAGAGCCGGAGGCGATGGGCGTGAGGGTCGGCGCTGTGATTGGGGCCGCTGTGGGGCGGTTGGTGTTTTCGAGTGTGGGCGAGGGGGCTGGCAGTCGCGGTGATGCTCACGCCCTTCGTTCCTCAGGGCGTGCCACCCGTGGTTCGGGGCGTGCCTGCCAGTAAAGAGCGTGTACTTCACAGTAAGAAGCTTGCACCTTCCAGTGAGGATCGAAAGTCTCTGCGACTTCCATTACGGGGCAAGGATCGAAAGTCTCTGCGACTTCCGCT
>SKZY01000169.1 GCA_007127095.1 Planctomycetaceae bacterium | reverse complement strand
GTCCCGAAATCGGCCATTTGCAGGTAGCTCCGCAAGCGATCGATCGTTTTTTGCAGCATCGCTTCGTCCTTGGCGAAAATCGGTCCGTGGCTGGGCGCCAACCAACGGACATCGCTGTCGCGGATCCTTTCCAGCGACTTGATGAAGGCCTTGATGTCGCTGCCGTGGTGGGCGTCGATCGCGCCCACACAACCGTCGCGGTAGATGTTGTCGCCGCTGAGCAATACGTCACCGCAGCGAAAAGCGAGTTGGCTGTTGGTGTGGCCGGGCGTATGCCAGACCTCCAATTCTCGCGAACCGACGGTGATCACGTCGCCGTCGTTAACCTCGTGCTCGACCTCGACCGGCGGCATTGCCAGACGCAGTCCTTGCGCCTCGATCACCGCCAGGGTCAACAGCGGATCTCCGCTGGAGAGCGGCCCGACGGCTTGGGGATGGGCCGTGACGCTCGTCTTGAGCAACTGTTTCAGCTTCGCCAAGCCTTGGATGTGATCGACGTCGGCATGCGTGGCGACGAGCGTTTTGCAGCGCGACAGGGGAAAGTCGAGTTGGCGGATGATCTCCACGAAATCGTCGACGGTTTCTTCATAACCGATATCGATCAGTACCCATTCGTCGGCATCGAAAACGAGATAAACGTTGCAGCCGAGGACTTCTCCGACCTGAAAATTGAGTTCGATGATTCCGGGAAACAGCGTCTTGCGGGTCAGCATATTCAGCGTCGGCGGTGAGCGGGGGCGAAGTGGCGGGGCGTCATCAGGAGCCGAAAGCCGTCACACGATAATCATTTTAGGATCGCCGTCAGCCCCCGGAAGTAATCCGGAAACGTCATTTGCGGCAGCAATTGGTGGCGCAACCGTCGGTTCCAAACCCGTTTATTGCTCGCCGACCGGGACGACAACGAGTCACGATTTTGGCTTACGAATTGTGGCGACGGCGCACCGACCAAGCTCGCGATGGCGCGATAAAAGTCACGCCGGATCACCGGTCGATCGTCGCTGACCAGGTATAACCGCGACCGCTGGGGCTGGCGCCACGCCGCCAAAATCGCTGCGGCGGCATCTTCGAGGTGAATCAGGTTAAGAAAACCACCGTTTGGCCCGTCGATCGGCCTTTCGGCGACGACGTCGTTAATCCGCGGAATTCGACCTGGACCGTAAATCCCTGCCAGGCGAAGGACGACCCAGGCTGCGGTCGGCCGCCGGCGCCACAATAGTTCTTCGCCTCGCAAATGGGCCTGGCCACCAGCGGCACGAGGCCTCGCCGGCGTCGCCTCGTCGACCCAGCGTCCGTCGGTTTGATGAAACACGCCGGTCGAACTGAGGTAGATCAGGTCGCAGTCGGCGGCGACGAAATCGAGCAGATTGCCGAGACCGCCGACCTGCGAATCGTCACGCGATAATCGCGAGCGGCGGTCGTAACTGACGGCAACCAGGACACGAGCAACATTCGGCAGCCCGGCCAACGAGCGGCGATCGGTCCAGTCGGCGATGATCGGTTCGCAACCGAGTCGGGCCAGTCGATCGGCTTTCTGCTGAGATCGGGTCACGGTGTAGACCGCTTCCGACGGGTCGGCATTTCGCAAACGCTCGGCGACTCGCTGACCGACGTAGCCGCAGCCAAAGATCAGCGTCCCGTCATCGGTCCCTCCACGCCCCATCGATTTTCTCCCGGTTGACTCGCTCGGTTACAATACTAGCTCGAAATCAAGTTGACCCGTTCATTGTTCCTACGGCGGACGATCTCACAATGCGTTGCGGCACCGATTATCCGTTATCCGAGGCGATTCGCCCGCGTTTCTTTTCGCTGACCGGCATTTGGCTGTGGGTGATCATGCTCACCTTGGTGCCGGCCGCGACCGTGTCCGCGGTCGAATCGGCGGCGGTGTCCCCGCTGCGCCAAGAGACTTCGTTGGGGACGAAGATCGACGTCCCCGAAGCGTTGCAAGACATCTTTCAGCACGGGGGTACGCCACATTCGCTGGAGCAGATGATCGAGCTGGAGAGTCAGCATCGCCGGGTGGCCGAACGGGTCGCCAGTTGCACCGTCAACGTTTCGATCGGGCCGGCTCAGGGGTGTGGGGTGATCGTCACCGAAGACGGATACGTTTTGACCGCCGCACACGTCGCCACGCGCCCGGGGAAACGTGCGATCGTCACTTTTAAGGATGGTCGTACGGTATCGGGCACCACTTTGGGGCTCAATCGTCCGGTCGACGCCGGGTTGATCAAGATCGATGATGGCCAGTCCGATGGGCTGCCTTGGCCGACCGCATCGATCGGCACCAGCGACGATCTTCGTGCCGGGATGTGGTGCATCGCCACCGGTCACCCCGGCGGTTACGACCGGAAGCGTGGCGTGGTCACTCGGATCGGTCGCATTTTGGCGGTGCGAAAGGATGCTTTGGTAACCGATTGTGCTTTGATCGGGGGTGACAGCGGCGGGCCGTTGTTCGACATCGCCGGACGATTGATCGCCGTACACAGCCGGATCGGTAACGACGTGGCCGACAACCTGCACGTGCCGATCGATCATTATGACTTGACCTGGGATCGGCTTGCCAACAGCGAAGCTTGGGGCTTCTTGCCCGGCTTTCGTCCGATCTTGGGGGTGACGGGCAAAACCGACGCCGAGGTCGCCGAGATCACCGAGGTCAGACCGGGCTCACCCGCCGAGGCCGCGGGGTTGTTGCCGGGCGACATCGTCGAGCGGTTTGGCGACACCAAGATCACCGATTTCCAGTCGCTGCGCGATGCCGTCGCCGACACCATGCCCGGGGAACGCCTGCTCTGTCGCATCCGCCGCGGTGACGACCGATTGCGGGTGACCGTCGAGATCGGTCGCAATTGAAAACGGTCAGGGCAGCAGAAAAGGGGTCAGGACTCTTTTGCGAGGAACTCGCCCTGCGGGTGCTGCGCACAAAAGAGTCCTGACCCCTTTTCTG
>SKZY01000011.1 GCA_007127095.1 Planctomycetaceae bacterium | reverse complement strand
GGCGGGTGAAAAGGGCAGCACCGCGAGCAGCGAGAGTGCCAGGAGCCAGGGGCGGGCGAGAGGGTGAGGCAGGCGGCGAGCGAGCGACATGGTCGAATTACCGTTTCGAGACCGGAAACAGATCGTTAAGCGAGATGATCTTACCTTACGGAGGTTGGGAGTTGTGAGGGGCGGGGAGGGAGAGAGTTGCGAGTGAGGGAGTTGCGAGTTGTGAGGGAGTGAGGGAGTGAGCGGATCGGCGTTAGTCGCCGACTTGGGAGGTGGGCCGTTCGGGTGGCGTTGCGATCGGAGGTAGGGCCGCATGGCTTGCGGTATGGGGGTAACAACGCAACGGCGCGAGCCGTGTGGCTCGACTGACGCTAGTTGCTAGTTGCGAGTTGCGAGTTGCGAGTTGCGAGAGAGGGAGTGAGGGAGCTCCATTTGATGCGACGTATGGTTGGTTTTTGCTATCCCTCGGTGGTTGGGTTGGGGTGAGCATAATCGAGGGGTGGGGAGGTTGGATCGCCGCTGTATCAACCAATACCCGGGGACAATGAGGCCACACGGCTTCGCCGTTGCGTTGTAGATGTAGGGCCGGCGGCTGGCGCCGTACCGCTCACGGGTAGGGGCGGTGATGTTTAGGGCCGGCGGCTAGCGCCGTGCGGCTCAGGGGTAGGGGCGGTGAAGATGGTACGGGGGTGAGTGTGAGGGGGCCCGGTGGTGGGCTTAGAGTTGTTGGCTGAGGTAGGCCTTGAGTTCGACTTCGACGAGTGCTTCTTCTCGGTGGAGATCGTCGAGTAGGTCGGATAGCTGCGGTAGTTCTTTTGCTTCGGCGGCTGATTCTAAGCGGGCGGCGGAGTCGGCTAGTGGGGTGGCGTAGAACAGCTTCGCGGAACCCTTAAGGGTGTGGGCGAGGCGATGGACGGTTGCTAGGTCTTGTTCGTCGACCGCGGCATCGAGTCGGGCCATCAGCGAACGGCATTCTTCGCGGAAGACTTCGACCAGTTGCCGCATCGCCGGCGGGCCGCCGGGAAGCTGTTTCATCGCCAGGTCGAAGTCGATCGTCGCGTCCGTCGCCGACTCTGCGGTGTCGGATTCCGTCGCGTCCGCGGGTTTCGGCTCATCGGCGGATTGCGGAGCGAAACGGGCCAGGACTTCGTGGAGTTGTTCGGCTTGCAGCGGTTTGGCCAGGAAAGCGTCCATGCCCGATTCGATGCAAAGTTGGGTGTCTTCATCCATTGCGGCGGCGGTGACGGCGATAATCGGAGTCCGCGGGCGAGCTTGGGCGGCTTCGAGTTGGCGGATTTCACGGGTCGCTTCGAGGCCGTCGAGTTCGGGCATGTGCATGTCCATCAGCACGACGTCGGGGGCGGTTTCGGCCCACAATTTGACCGCTTCGCGGCCGTCCTCGGCGAGTACGACGTCGTGACCGGCGGCGCGGAGCAGTCCCGTAGCGACGATCTGGTTCGCTTTGCCATCTTCGGCCAGCAGTACCTTCATCGGCTGCAGCGATTTTGGCAGATCAGACACCGTGGAGAGTTCGACCGGAGCGACTCGCATGACTTGCAAGACGGCGTCGAGCAACTCGGATTGGATAACCGGCTTGGTCAGGTAGCGAGAGACGCCCGCGCGGCGGCATTCTTCGGCGTCGCCGAGTCGGGCGGCGGAGGAGAGAATGATCAGCCGCAATTCGTCGTCGTTGAAGCGGCCGCGGATCCGGCGTGCCAGTTCGAATCCGTCCATCAACGGCATCATGCAATCGAGCACGGCGAGGCGGTAGGGCGCTCCGGCATCCGCGGCGCGGTCGAGTTCGGCCAATGCTTCGGCACCACCGGGGGCGAGTGTCGGTCGGAACCGCCAGGCGGTAAAGACTTCCTCCAAGATCCGGCGATTGGTCGCGTTATCGTCGACGACCAGGATCGGAAGTTCGTTCAGCGTTTCGAGGACCTCGGTCTGTTCGCCGGCCTGGTGTGAGGCGACCTCGAGTTCACAGGTAAAGTAAAAGGTGCTGCCGACGCCGACTTCGCTTTCCAGCCAGAGGTCTCCGCCCATCAATTTGGCGAGTTGAGACGAGATCGTTACGCCCAGACCGGTACCGCCGTACCGCCGAGTCGTGCTGCTGTCGGCTTGGGCAAAGGCTTCCAACACGAGGGCCTGTTTTTCGGGAGGGATGCCGATACCGGTATCGCGGACACTGCACTGCAGTTTGATCGGAGACCCCGAGCGGGCCGGCGGCGGTGGTTGGCTCGGTTCGGAATCGTCGGAATTGTCGGTGGTGGGGGCCCTGCGAACGTCGACGACGACTTCACCGACTTCGGTGAACTTGATCGCGTTGCCGATCAGGTTGATCAGGATTTGGCGGAGCCGGCCGGGGTCGCCGAGCATCCGGTCGGGGATATCGGGAGAGATTCGGCAGGCGAGTTCGATCCCGCGTTCGGCGGCACGCAGTGAGAGCATTTGTCCGGTCTTGCCGACCAGGTCTCGGAAGGCGAACGGGATTCGTTCGAGTTCCAATTTGCTCGCTTCGATCTTGGAAAAATCGAGGATATCGTTGAGCAGTCGGAGAAGTGAATCGGCGGCGCCTCGTACCAGATCGAGAAAATCGCGTTGTTCACGGCTGAGCTGGGTTTGCGACAGCAGCTCGGACATGCCGATGATGGCGTTCATCGGCGTCCGGATTTCGTGGCTCATGTTGGCCAGGAAATCGCTTTTTGCGCGGTTGGCTTGATCGGCAGCGTCGCGGGCGGCCGCCACGTCGTCCTGCGCCTTTTTGATTTCGGTGATGTCGCGTGAGATCCCGAAAGTGCCGATGATCTGGCCGTCGGCATCACGCAGCGGCAGTTTGGTACTGGTACACCAGGTATCGTCGCGGTCCGGCCAGGTTTCGCGTTCGACACGATTGACGATCGGGACGCCCGATTCGATGATCCGCAGTTCGTCCTCGCGGGCGGCTTGGGCGTGTTCGGGTGAGAACAT
>SKZY01000198.1 GCA_007127095.1 Planctomycetaceae bacterium | reverse complement strand
GTCCATTTGAGCGTCCATCCGCCGGCAGGGCGTGTCCGCATCGCCGCCCCGACCAGGATGAATCTCGACACGATTCGCGTGTTCGCGATCTCCAAGCTTGCCTGGATCCAGCAGCAGCAAAAACAACTGGCGGAACAGCAGCGGGAAACCCGACGTGAATACGTCGATCGCGAGAGCCACTATCTTTGGGGCAAGCGATACCTGCTGTCGGTGGTCGAGCGGGACGAGCCGCCGAAGATCTCGCTCAGCCACAGCAAGATGATCCTGAGTGTCCGACCGGGAACCGGTGTCGCCAAGCGGCACGAGATCACCGAGCACTGGTATCGGAATCAGGTGCGGCAAGCCGTCCCCGAGTTGATCGAGCGATGGGCACCAACGCTCGGCGTGACAGTGAATAGGTTCTCGATCCAGCGAATGCGGACGCGCTGGGGGAGCTGTAATCCGAAGTCAGCCAGCATCCGACTGAACACCGACTTGGCCAAAAAACCGCGACAATGCCTCGAGTACATCGTCGTCCACGAAATGACGCATTTGTTGGAGCCGACGCATAACGCCCGCTTCGTCGCCTTGATGGACCGCCACATGCCGCAGTGGCATCACCATCGCCAAGCACTCAATCGACTACCGGTGCGGCACGAGGAGTGGGAATATTGAAAGGCCGATTCCCGCCAACTGCCGGGTTCGCATGATGCCGATCTTGTTCGTCAATCGCGATAGGCTCACGGCGATCGACTGGGACCGTTTCCGAGAGAAGTGGAAGGCTCGCCATGCTGTTGTTCGGCTGCTTCGCTGCGGCCGCCTATCGCTTGTTATTGGCTGCTTCGTTTTACTTTGACCGTGCCTTTTTCGTCGACAGTGCCTGCTCGATCGCCGCGCGCTCGGCGTCGGCATCGAATTGGGGGTTGGGTGTCGTGGGGATCGGCGCGTTGGTCTGTTTCTGCCATTGCCGCAGTCGCGAGAGCAGTTCACGTGTCTTGGCGGGGTTTGGCGCCGACAGGTCGGTGGTCTCGCCGATGTCCTCGCGAAGGTTGTACAGTTCCACCACGTCATCCTCGAAATTCTGGATAAGCTTGAAGTCGCCCAGTCGGATTACGCTGACGGGTCGCGAGCGGAACAGCGGGTCACGCTGCTCGTCGAACACACCGTACGACTGAAGGTATGCGGGGAAGTGCCAGAATAGCGGTCGATCGCCGAGCGTCGTCTTCTCGCCGTTGAAAAGTGGTACGAGCGAGACGCCGTCAACGGGTTGGTTATCGGGCAGCTTTGCCCCGCCGATCTCGCAAAGCGTGGGGTAGAGGTCGACGCCGATGATCGGTTCGGCCGACTTCGTGCCGGGCTGCACAACGCCTGGCCAGGTGACGAAGAACGGCACGCGGATGCCGCCTTCGTAGTACGTGCCTTTGTAGCCCTTCAGCGGATGCATGTCCGTCGCCGGGCCGTAGCCGCCGTTGTCGGAGAAAAAGATGATGACGGTCTCGTCTCGCAGCCTCAGCTCGTCGAGCGCCGCGACGATGCGGCCGATACCGTCGTCCACGGCCTGAATCATCGTCGCCATCGCTACATGATTGTGCAGCTTGCCCGGCTGTTTGTTCGTGTACTTCTCGACGAGCTCCTGCTTCGCCTGCAGCGGCGTGTGGACGGCGAAGTGTGTCAGGTAGACCGTCCACGGCTTATCGCGGTTGTCACGGATGAACTTGATCGCGGCTTCATTGATCGTATCGGTGAGGTACTCGTCCTGGGGTGTGTCCTGCAGACCCGGAGCCTTGCCGTGCGGCGGGTAGTAGCCCTGCGGAGGTCCACCGGAGTGCGTGCCGCCAATATTGACGTCGAAGCCGTAAGGCAGCGGATCACTGGAGAGGTGCCACTTACCGAACGTGGCGGTGGTGTAGCCCGCACGCTTGAGCTGGTGGGCCCAGGTGCGGGTCTTGGGGGCGAGAGTATCGGTGCCGGGAACATGCTCCAGTCGGCGGTGTTTCGCGTTGCCGCGCGGGGCGGTGCCCACGTTGTACACTTCGTGTCGCGGTGAGTATTGTCCCGACAGCAGGCACGCCCGCGCGGGCGCACAGTTCGACGCGGCCGAGTACGCGTCGGAGAACACCATGCCCTGAGAGGCGAGCTTGTCGATGTGCGGCGTTTCATAGAAGTCGCTGCCCATGTAGGACGCGTCGCGCCAGCCGAAATCGTCGAGATAGATGAACAGGATGTTCGGCTGGTCATCAGCGACGGCCGCTTGCCTGGTGGCAGCGATCGTCACAAGAGCACAAAGCCACAAGGAACACAAAGACGAAGGTAGCTTCGATTCGTACATGTTTCTGGACATTTGTTTCCTTTGTGTTCGACGTCGTTCATGCCATCCACTTACCACCACGCTCGGACGAGCGTAGCTGCGTGAACCAGCCATCAGCGGCAGACCGAGGCCTGGTGGACACCCAGAAAAGCAACTTTACGCGGATAGTGATTAAATCGACGAAGTCGGTCACGCCATTGTTGGGCAAGTTGCGGATCGGGAACTTTGGGCACCGGTTTCTCCTGGGCAAGGAAAGAAACCCGCCAGCGTACCGACCCCATCAACATGGCTAGATAGAACGCTTACCGCAATGACTCGGGATCTCGACAAAGTTTCGGCGGAGAGTTTGTCACACGCCGGCGTCCAACCGCGTTTTCACCCTGGAGAAGTAATTTTTTCGCCCCCAACCCTACGAAACCATCGCCATGACCCAAAATCACAATCACAATCACAATCACAATCACAACCACGACCTCCGCGCCCGCGACCTAGCCAGCCCCGCTGACAGCACCCCAACCGTGGGTGACGACTCCGCCGCTCGCCTGAACGAGATCGCCTCCAGGCTGACCCGTGGCGGCGGGCTGACCGATCTGTACACCCCCAGGGAACTGCGGCTGGCACAGGCCCGCATTCGTCAGGTGGAGATCGACCACGTCACCGAGGTCGCGGTGACCGAAATCGAAAAGGTCGCCGAGGTCCAGATGCAGCAGATTTCGCTGCTGGCCGCGCGGCGCCGCAAGGAACTCGTTACCGCCGAGAACAAGAGCTTGGGCCAGTTGAAGCGGGAGCAGTTGAACTTGGCCGCCCTGGAGATCGACGCGCTACGGGACGGCAACGCCCAGCGGGCGGCCCACATCCGGCAAGCGGATCTGCTGCCCGAGGACCGGGAGTACCTGGAGCAGCTGAACGCAAGTCGCAGCCAGCAGCAGATCCTCGACATCGCAGCCGAGCACGGGGTTCACTTCGGCAAGGCCGAGCCAGCGGAGGCCCCGACCGACGAGGAGCCGACCCACCACGAGGATGATTGAAGCGGCCCGCGATCGGGCGGGCGCTTAATCGCGCCGCTGATCCGCCCCCGCGGGGCGTGTCACGCCGCGGCGTGCGTCGCCGTATTCCAGGCAGAGTCATCTCAATCGACCGCAGTCCCTTTCCCGTTCCTCCGACGAGTCCGTTCGCCATGAACCATTATCACCAGCCCAACGCCCAGTCGTCCCGTCCCTCCGCCGTCGTCCCCGCACCCGTCGCCGTGCAAGCTCACGACGCCAGGATCTGCGCCCGTTCGAAGGAGCTGCAACGCCCCCAAGGGATGCTCAGCAAGGTCGCCTGCACCGTCCTGCAATCGGCCGAGGAACGGAAGGCGCGACGGGTCGTTGCGGAAAAGATGACCCTCCAAGCCGAAGCGATGCTCAAGAACAAGCTCGCCCACGACACGGACAACATTCGTCTCGAACAGGAGATCCGAACCCAACGCCAAATGGATCTGCAACTCATCCAACAGCGACACGCGATGCACGCTCTCGGTCAGACCGGTGAACACGACTTAAACGAGGCCTGCACGGCGCTGTTTGTCGACAAGAAGCGATTGCTCGAGTCGGCCGCGAGGAAGAACGGGGATGAAAGCCTGGGGATGCTGGGAATCGTCGCCCTCCGCGAGATCGCCAACAAGGCCGTCGATGACCTGCAGCAACTGAACCGTCACCCGGGTTAGGCGACAGAATCGCCACGGCGGGGCGGCACGACCAGGCGAGGTTCGCCGCGACACGCCGTTCTTCGACCGTGAGCTCCCAGCCGATCTCTTACGTCAACGCCTCACACCAACGCCTTACGGCTGACCCAGCCGTTGGAACTCCATCCCGACCTCGGATCGCTTCAACCCCCGGAATTCCATGAACCAACCTGCTGCCCCCGCTTCCCCAAGTCGCGGATCGGATCTCATTTTTGTCCTGCTTGGCGTCCTGTCGCTGATCGGGATCCACTATCGCGCGGCCGTACGGGACACCGGAGATACCGACTCGGGGCCGCTGGTCTACGCGTTGATGATCCCGCTGCTTTACGTATTCGCGGCAACCCTGTTCGCGCGGACGGAAGTGGCTTCGGCGGGGCGCCGGAGTTACGTTTTGTCCTGCCTCGGCGGGCTCTGTGGTGTCGGGTATGTCGCCATGGCCGCCATCGACAGCCTTAGCCTTGGGATGTTGAGCGAGGGCGACGCGGCCACGATCGACCTGGCGGCTAGCACCGGTTTGGTGCTCGGCCTGATGCGCGACACCGCGATCCATTTTCTGTTGCCGATCATCAACGGGATCGCCATCTACACCGTCTGCTCGGTATTTGAATCGAGTGAATCGGGCTTCACCATTTCGCAGCTGCCGGAGCCCGCGGTGACCATGTCGCAGCCGGTGGACTTCGGTCGCTTGGCCGATTGGTTGGAGGCTTCCGACGCCCCCGAGGCGGTAAAATTATTCTTGCACCAGATGGGCCAACAGGTGGCCGACCTGACCACCGCCTACCAGGGTCTGGCCGAATCGACCCGCCAAGCGGGGGAAGAAATCGGTTCGTCGGCGGCCGCAGCCAAGCAGTGGCAAGCGACGATCGCGGAGGTCGCCACTTCAGGTACGCAGTTCGCCAATGATGTAAGGCAAGCTTCGGAGGGCTTAGTCGAGTTCCGTGAGGAGTTGGCTCAGCTCAATCAAGCGGGGACACGGTTGACCGAGACTGTCGATCAGATCCGCTTGGTCGTCGACGAATTGGGCGACCTGGCTAGCCACGAGATCTTGAACATGGGTTCCGCTCGCTCAGAGGTGGGGCAATGACCTTACGGGATCGAATCGAACTGCGTTGGTTGCGCGCCCGACACGAGGTGAACCGATGCTGGGTCGCTGCGAGCTACGCGGTGCGGCTCCACTCGGAATTGGCAAAGCTTCGTTCGCAAGCTCGAGCCAAGTTCGGTAGTGAGGGGCTGGCGATTCGCCTGCCCGAATTGACTCATGCGTGTCTGGCCCGATCGACCTGCCGGTTTTTTTGGCTGGCGTCGAACCCCTGTGTGGAACGACAACATCGCCAACGGACGGCGCGTTGGGAAGCCTGTTTACGCAAGTTGAAGTCGTTGAGTCCGGCCAGGTATCGGCTGACGGAACCTGCCAGCCAACGGGTTTATCACGCCGCGCTGCGCCATTGTCTCAGCGATTTGGCGGGCGAGCCCGTGATGGTGCCGGCGTGGGACGGGGCGCTGCCCGGTGGGCTCGCGCTGGCGATCGTGAACTGGCTGGAAAGTGTCGGAGTGGGGCAGGTTCCGCTCGTCCTGACGACTCCGCTGGGCAGCTCGGCGATCGACCCTTTGGATTGGAACACGGCTACGCCCCCCTACGCGGCCGGACTCCCGAACTCGCGAGTCGGCTGCGCCGCGACTCCAGAGGTTGCCGCCGCGAGGTTGGCGGCCATCAAGGAGCAATACGCCTTTGCTCAAGAACTCAGCTTGCGAGAGCTGCGGATAGCGTACACGCGCAGCTATCTGGCGCATCTGGCGCTGGCCCAAGCTTGGATAGCCACGGCGACCGCCACGGCAGCGTAGACCATGAGCCGAGAAGCCCGTCTGGATGCTAAACGACATTCTCGCCGACGGCACGGGAGCAGGATTCATGGGGTTGTGGGTGGGGCAGAGGTGCCTGCCTGTCATCAAGGGCACCCGGTCGATTTCCCACAGGCGCAAGTCGTGCGCCACGGTTCGCCTTGGTCACGACCACGGGGGGCGGGCGATACGTTACATTGGGCCTCGCACGACCAGGACCGACCACGCCAAGCGATGCCCTCGAGTCTTTCGTCATTCGTGTTGGACTCTCGACAAATGATTCGGGATTCCGTTGAACCGAGCCAAAGTTTCGACCAAGGACAGCGACCTACGACAGGTCAACAACATGGACAACGACCAACTCAATGCCTGCATTCGCGAATATCAAGCGGCCATGTTTCGCCGCGCCGAGTTGCTGATTCAACTGGAGGACCTCGAGCGGAAACCGGTCGACCGACTTTCGCATCGCGACGCGATGAACACGGAAATCGCACGGGCAAAGGAGGAGTTTCACCAGATAGAGTTCACGATTTCGGCTCGGTTCAATGAAATCGATCGGGAATGCAGTGCGCTCGTGGCACAGGTTCGGATCGGCTGTCACGGCCGTCTGGTGGACGACTGCTACGAGATCGCCAACGCCGTGCTCGCGAAGTGTCTGCAAGAGTTTGACCCCAATCGAGCCGATAGCGCCTTTCGCAAGTACCTTCGACAAGCCCTTGTTTGGAGAATTCGGGAGCGGATGCGACGCATGGACTCCGGCTCGTGCCCGCCCGAAGATCTACCTGAACGCGAAGCGTCGTCGGAACGCGACCCGACCGAGACCGGCGAAGAGAAACAAAAGGCCCGCAAAAAACTTCACGATTTGGCACAACTCAAGCGTAAGATCCTCGATCGTGTGACACTAGGCGAAGGCTATCTAGCCTGTTTGCTGATCGACCAACGACGCCGCATGGCTGCCCGGATCGAGTCCACGGGACTGACGAAGACACGTGCCCACTGCCCGGCGGTAACCGAACAATTGGAACTCTGGTCGGTTGCCGATCCGACGCGGAAATTGAAACCAGACTTGACAGCGGAACAACTCTGGAAGTCACTGGCTACACGCATTTCTGAAACAGACGATCCGATCGAACACAAAATCGTTACCGATGCCATCTGCGACCTGCAGCGAACCATGACACCTTCGGCCTGGCGTAAGAAAGTTTGCCGCTATCGGGCTCAATTGCTCGACCAGATTCATCCCGATGACGAAGCCTTGTTCCTATTCAGCGACTGATCGACGCGAAAACTCGTTCCTCAATCGCCCCGCCGGTTCCCGTCCCTGTTAAGCAACAGTTTCATTTTTTTGTTTTCACGATGTCAACCTTCAAGACAGCTAAGAAGCTCCAGCAGCACTTGATCAATCATGTGCTCAGCCCCCCCGAGTCGCTCGGCTGGGGATTGGTTTGGCGCGGCCGTTTCCCGTGCCTGGCGGACGATCCGACCGCGATCGATCACTGCTATCGGTTGCGGAAGCTGGGACAGGAGCCTCCGGGGCGTCCCGTGCCGAACGATGAGATTGATTCGGAAATCAAGCCGAATCCAGATGCTGAGTTGTACCGGAAGCTGAGCGCCGCCTACGAAGCGGAGACCAGCAAATCGCACCAGCGTTCGCAACGGCTGGGCTGGATGACTGAGCGCGCGGGGGTTTCCGTCCACTTTGACCCCTACGGAATCGCCTTGGTCATGCGTTGGAAGGAGGGGCGGGGCTACGTGAAGACCGCTTACCTGCCTGGGTTTGGGGCTCGCGAACAGATCGCTCGATCACAGCTCGATCCCGAGAATGTCCACGGGCGGGTCCGTTCAGGAATGCGGGCACGCGGCGCGACCTCAAGCGGATCAGCGGCGGAAACGAAACGGCCGCATTGGCAGGACAGCGGTCAGCCCAGAAAGAGCCAGGCGAATGAGAACCAGGATATCTGGCAAAGGTTGGATCATCGCTGGGCAACCGCCTGGGATGACGACCAAAAATTGTATCACCTCGTCTTTCGACCCTCGGTGCAAGTGATTCGGCGTTACCAGCCGATGGATTATTCGACGATCTGGAAGCTTGCGCGACGCAAGCCACGAAAATCCGAAGGTGAACCGAGAGGCGCGGTACGTCGCGAGATCCATAAGTTGGCGGTCGGTGCGATCAAGTCGCTGTTGCCAAAGCAAAGTGAATTGAAATTTGACTCATGGAAGAGGTTGAAGATGCTTTCGGAACAGAAGGCGTCGTCAAACATTCGGCAGGAGTGCCACGAGGAGGAAATGAAGTGATTGAACCACAACAAACGGACCCGGCCGATCCGCATCAGCCGCCGTCTTCCCTCTATGACCGTCCGGTTCCGGATGGGTTGGTGATCGACTCGGAGGGACTGGTCGATGCCTGGGTGATGGAGGCGGAAGATTGGTTGTTGGCCTACGCGGGCATCGAAGAGCTGACGCCTCGCGAGGCGTTCGAGGGAATCGAAAGCTTGGCACGGTTGACCCGGTGTCGTGAAGGAATTCGACAGCGCGACGATGTCGCCGCGGTGTTGACTCAATTGCAAGGAATCCTGTCCGGAACCGACGCGGTCACCTTCGCCGAAGCCGCTTTAAGCTTTCCCGATCTGGACGGCTGGCAACAACAGGCGGCGGAAGCCTGGGAGGCGGAAGACGACTCGGACGACAACGAGGAGTTGACCGAACAACTGCTAACAGATCTGGATGCGGCCGAGGCGCTGATCTGGATCGCCCACGATCACCTCGAGGAGCCCGATTCCCACACCGACTTGCAAGCATTGGTCGAGGGCTGGAAATCGATCCAGCAGTGGCTGAAGGGCAACGGGAAGCGTTATCGACCGCTGCTCCTGTTTTCGGCCGCCGAAGGATACATTCGGGCTGTCGGCAAGACGCTTGCCGATCCGCCCCGCGAAGACCACAACGGTTGGCTGAGCCTCTCCGGATGGAAGTACGCCGAACTGCTAGATGAAGTCGATTGGTTTTGGCGCGATGCGTCGGCAACCCCGTCGTTGGATCGTCTCCTCAGGCATGGCGAGCTCCAGAAATCGATCGATCCGCCACCTCCCTTTGAAGACTCGCCGGTTGTGACGTTATCGACCCGACCGAGCCTGCGCGAAGTTTGGGATGTCGACATACTCTCCGCGACCGCGGCGGCGACAAAGGAGGCTTCCACACTCGAGGGACCAACCCAACGCTGGATCGATCCGACCGGTACTTTTGAGGCGAGCTGCGGATTCCCAACCTACCGTCAACCGAACGGCGACACTCGCTTTGAAATCCTGTTCGGACAAGGACACGGCTTTGCCTTGCCGGCGATCGATATGGTCGGCCATTCCGTGAGCTTTGGAAACGCCACATCGGAGATCCGTGCGGAGACGATTGCTTCCCAGGCTGGGGATGAGACGAAGGTTTTTGTCGAATTGGCCTGGGAAACCGTGATCGCTGATGGCGACGGGGATCTGGTGTTGAAGGTCGATGGCGAGGAATGGGCATGGAAGCGTTAAACCGTCTGATTTCGCCGCTCGATCCAGAGCGGTTGGAATTTCCAGTAACCACCAAGTCCGCGACGGACCTGGCACGCGACCTGGGCCGATTGCGCGGATTCTTGCTGAATGACGTTACCCTGACGCTTGCCAATCCATCGGGCTGCGGCGGTCGCCGCCCTGAACTACCCGGAGAGCCAGGGTCCTGCTGGCCGGTCATCGCGGTCCGCCAGGACCAGTGGACTCGGTTCTTGTCTCCCGCCTTTCCCTTGCCCGTCTGTTGGCGAGAATCCGCCGCCCACGATCGACATCTGCCGCCCGATTTGATCGCCTGCGCCGATCAAGTGCGAATGGCGGGTCAATCGAAGGAAGCCGCTCAATTCCATTTGCATTACCCCGCGCCAGACCACGGCTGGCCCGATTTGAGCCAATTTGGCAAGCCATACTTCTCCGCCAACAGCGCTTTTGCTTCGCTTGCCCTCGGTTTGCGAAGCGCGATCACCGGAGTGAAACCGTCGAAGCGGACCTGGGCTTCCGCCAGTTGGGACGGCAACCAATTCGTGGCGGTCGATCTGCTGGACCAAAAGCTCGAGGCGGCCAGACGGTGGGGCGTCGAAACGTTCTATGTTGCCGCGAATCTCGTTCCGACCAATTCGCAATCCTCACCGCGCCTGGTCGCGCTCAAGGAGACCACTCACCACGCTCCGTCCGAAGCGCTCGCCGATTACTTCTCCGAAGGGTTGGTCGAACCCGAGAGTGACGATTGGGAGAGTTGCCGACGATATCATGCCGCTATCCGGCAGACTGATCGAGAACGGGCGGTCAGGTTCTATAACCAGAAACTGTTTCGCCTGATCACCCACCGCTGCCGCGAGTCGATCCGGCGAGGTGTCGGGGGTGAAGCCGCGCGGCCGACGGCGATGATCACGATCGTGACTCCCAACCCCGAACCGATTCGAGTTTTGTTGGGAATCACGCAAGCGACTCGCGTGCTGCTGCTCCATACCGAGCGGGATGGCATGGAAGGAGTATGCAACGAACTCGCCAACCAGATCAAATCCACCTTGCCCGGCTGCCAGCCTACGCCGGCCGCTTTCCGTGACGACATCGATGCGGCCAATTTCCCCACGGAGTTCGTTCATTCCCTGCAATCCGCCATCGCGAAATTCACCGCGGACCTCGATGAGTCGGAAATCGTCTTTGATATCGATCGGGGCACGACCCTGCAAAAGCTCGCGCTGTGGAAGCATGTGATCCGGCCCCACAACTGGCTGACCACGCTCCACCACAAGTGGACGGCTGGTAGGAATGTCGAGCATGGCACGGAGCAGGTGATGTTGTGGCGGGCAGACGATTCCTGGTCGCAGCCTTTCACGCGGAGTCCATCCGAGTGACGACGAACGACAACCCGATGCCTCCCTGCGACGTCACCAGGCTTGCCCTTCGCATTACCGAAAATCTGCAGACCCCCTGATGTTCGGCGATTTCGGACGTTTGCTCTGCAGAATTCGTAAACGATTCAGCGACAACACTTTAGAGAAATATTTTTGATCAAAAATGCTGGACAACCCCCGCGTCACCCGGTACTTTTCAGGGAGTCTCTGCATAGCGGCTCGTTTGACAAGGCAAAAAGCGGGTCGAAACGAACCGGCAGTCACACCACCCCCGGCCGCCTAAAGGCCATTGAAACGGATAAGGCTCCGCCGTCGGTGCAGGTGGCTCCTCGTCACACCACCCCCGGCCGCCTAAAGGCCATTGAAACGCAATTGTCCCTAACCACATGCAAACATTACATGGGCGTCACAGCACCCCCGGCCGCCTAAAGGCCATTGAAACCATGG
>SKZY01000280.1 GCA_007127095.1 Planctomycetaceae bacterium | reverse complement strand
CCCTTCGTTCGACCGACCGACCAACTCTCCGCGCCCCGAAAGCCTGCTGCGACCCGGCAGTAGCGCACGGCCTGGTAGTGGCGTGCAGCCTGGTAGCAACGCACGACCTGGTAGTGGCGTGCAGCCGGGAAGCAATGTTCGACCTGGTGGTGGCGTGCAGCCGGGAAGCAATGTTCGACCCGGCGGTGGCACACGGCCAGGAACAGGTGTGCAACCGGGAAGAAGTGCGATCCCCGGCAGTAACGCGCGGCCGGGTGCGGCTTCCCGTCCCGGCGGCAACGCAGTGCCGCAGGGGCTGCGTCGCCCCAGCGATACACCGCGAGCGAGTTTATCGCCCCGTCAGGCACCGTCGACCCGTCAGGCACCGTCGACCCGTCAGACACCTTCGAATCGGCAGAGTCCATTGACGCGACCGACTCAACCGACTCGTCAGACTCCGTCGGCTCGGCCATCCAGCCCGACGCGGTCGGCCCCTTCGATTCGTTCGTCGAATCCGACGCGGTCTGCGCCTTCGATTCGGTCATCTAGCCCGACGCGGTCGGCGCCGTCGGCTCGTCAGGCCCCATCGACTCGCTCAGCCCCATCGATGCGTTCCGCTCCATCGACTCGCTCGGCCCCGTCGATTCGATCGCCAACCCGGACACGTTCCGCTCCATCGATTTCGTCGGGACGTGGCGGACGCTCATCGGCTCCATCGATTTCGTCAGGACGCGGTGGACGCTCATCGGGTCCGGCAATCTCGTCAGGACGCGGTGGACGCTCATCGGGTCCGGCGATCTCGTCGGGGCGGAGTGGACGCGGGGCGGGAGGCCCGGCCCGGAGTGGTGGCGGAGGCCGTTCGGGTGGTGGTGCTCGGGGTGGTGCTCGGGGCAACCGCTGACACGGTACCGCCGATTGGTGCGGTGACGTCGAATCGGTAAATTTTGCCGATTGTGCTGAATATCAGGCCGCGCGAATTCCGATCTCATGATGACGGGTGAGGTGTATTTCTGCACCGCTGTGTCTCGTGAACGGAGTTCATCCGCGGAAATGATCGTCTTCTTACTCAAGCAAATTCTCAGTCTCAAGCGGGCGATCCTCGGTCGTCGTGAGCCACACCAGCTCGCTTGGGGCGTGGCCTTGGGGGTGTTGTTGGGCATCGTGCCTCACGGCAACCTGATGGCTGCCGCGATCCTGATCGTGATTCTTTCGTTGCGGGTCAACCACGGGATGGTGGCGATCACCGCGGTCTTGATCAGCTTCTTCGCCAGTCGGCTCGACGGCCAGACGCATTTACTCGGCCGATTCCTGCTGACCCACCCGACGCTCGGCCCCCATTTCTCCACCGCCTGGCAATTGCCGCTGGTGCCGTGGATGGACATCAACAACACGATCGTCACTGGCAGCCTGGCAGCCGGTTTGGTGGCGTTGTTGCCGATCTACCTGATCGGTTACCCCGTCTTCAGTCGTCTGGCGCCGGCGGAAACCGGTCCCGAATTCGCCGCGGATGGTGTTGCCAAAACGGCTGACCCAACCGACACCGACGCGGTACCGAACGAGGTCGGTTCGACCGACATGGCGACCACAGTCGCTGCTGCCGAATCGGTGACCACCGAGTCCCTGTCGCACACGGATGCCAGGATCGAGGTGAGTCGGGTCCCGCGAACCGCTGACAACGGTCCTGCCGAAATCTCAGCGAGTGAGTCATCCGAGCGAACTTCGGGTGAGGCTTTCGCAGCGCTCGAGGCGGCGGCGCGGAGCACGGATGAACCCGATCCGCCGATGAGCGAGGCGCTCAACTACCTGCTCCGACAATTGCGTGATTCGCGTCCAGGGAGGGCGGCATGATTCGCTGGCGATACGTATTTCCCCGCCTGATCGCCCTGACGATCGGTTTCCTGGTGTTCGCCTACGGCGTACCTCCGGTGGTTCGTCTGGTCACGGTCAAGACGTTACAGGCCGCGACCGGGGCCCGGGTCGATCTGGCCAGTGTCGATGTCGGACTGTTTCCGCCACGGTTGCGGTACATCGACATCCAAGTGGCGAATCCCGGACGTGACAAGGCGATGCGCAACTTGGCCACGGCCGACACGGTCGAATTGGTGATCGACGCCGGGGCGTTGCTGCGTCGCCGCTTCGTCGTCCAGGATGCCCGAATCAGCGGACTGGAGTTCGATTCGGAGCGGTTGACCAGCGGCCACTTCGAGCCCGACCCGACACCGCCATCCGACCAGCCGTCGTTGGCGATGCGTTGGCTGACCCGCTTGATCGGATCGGCGTCCGGAGCGGCTCAAGATCAACTCGATGCGCTCGCCGACGGCTCCGTAACGATTCGTCGGGGCGACCAGATCCGACGTCGCTGGAAAAACGAATACCGACTGTTGGCCGATCGGGCTGGCGAATTGGAATCTGCGATCAAGGAGGTTCAAGAGACTGCCAAAGGGATCGAGAACCCGCTCCGTGATTGGGCTAGGGTTGACGCCACGCTGACCCAGGCCAAGCAGATCCGCGAGGAATTGATCGACCTGCGGCGGACACTCGATGAGTTGCCGTCGCAAGTTCAGAGCGACTTGGCGTCGCTAGAACGCGCCAAGCAGGCCGACCTGCAGCGAATCCATGAACTTTCACCGATCGATCTGACCGCCGGCGACAACCTTGCTCCGGGGCTGTTGCTACGAACCGTCGAAACGCAGATCGCGAGGCTTCGCGGCTACCTCGACACCGGCCGCGAGGTTTCGCGGTGGACGGTCGCCAAACCGAAGGCGGAGCGGTTTCGGGGTGAACTGATCGACCTGGACGGCGGTCGTCGGTCGCCCTCGCAACTCGTCCGCCGCTGCGAGGTATCGGGGATGCTGCGGGCAGGCGGCCAGCCTTACCGGCTCGCCGGAATTCTCGAAAACCTGACTCCTCAACCACAGCTGCGCGCCGAGCCACTCCGAGCCAGGCTGAAACTCGATGGTGCCGAGTCGGTACGGCTCGATTATCTCCGCGACGACTCGACTGAGATCGCCGCCGAGCGGTTGACGTTGCATTGGCCGGGGATGAAGGCACCGGATTTCCGTATCGGCTCGGATGAGACACTCGAACTCGACATCCGTGACGGTCAGGTCGAATTGTGGGTGCAGTTGAATATCCGTGATGAGCAGATCGAGGGCCGCTTGGTCTCCCGCCGAATCGATACTCGAGTCGCGTTCAATGCCACCGACAAGGTCGCCCGAACGCCGATGTTTCGGACGCTTCAGGATCGGCTCGCTGCGGTCGATCGAGTTGAGATCGACGCCGAATTGACCGGTACTTGGTCGCGTCCCGACATTTCGGTCCGCTCGAACCTGACCGGTGTACTCAGCGCGGCCGTCCGCGATGCGACTCATGGTCAACTCGCCGCGACGAAGCGAAAGCTCGAAGCCGAGATCGACCAAGCCTACCTCGGACAGCTGTCCGAATTGCAGCAATGGCTGACGGCCGAGCAGGTCAAAACGAGCGAGTTATTGGTCAGTGCGGACAACAAGATTCAAGAGATCAGCCGCAAGGTGCTGCGCGAAACGAACAAGGCGGATGCCTACCTCAGCCGACTTAGGGGCCAACTTCCCGGGATGCGTTGATCCACCGCGTCGCAGTGGGCTGCTAAAATGAGAGGGTTTCTCCCTTTCATCGCTGAGCCATCATGTTCGTCATACGCTCCGATCGCGGTCGACTTTTCGCCGTTTCGTCATCTCTGCTCGTCGGCTGCTTCCTCGTTTTTGCACTCATCCCGCACGACCCGGCAAGTGGCGTCGGCCCAGCCGATGGAACCGGTGCGGCCGCTGGAGAGTCGCTGCGATTGCACGTGGCCCCCGGCGGCGACGATTCGTGGTCGGGTCGGCTGGCGGTCCCCAACGCCGACCGCAGCGATGGTCCACTGGCTACGCTGACCGGGGCGCGTGACGCTGCCCGAAAGTCTCGCGGCGACGACCGCTCCAGCGGCGTCCAGGTCTGGGTCGCGGCTGGTGACTATCGCCTCGAAAAGCCGTTCGTACTCGAACCGCAGGACGGCGGCACGGCCGCAGCGCCGGTCATTTACGCGGCGGTTCCCGGTGCCGAACCGGTGTTCAGTGGCGGCGAGCCGATTTCCGGTTGGCAAGTACGTGACGACGGTTTGTGGGAAACGACGGTGCCGGAAGTCGCCGCGGGAAAATGGTACTTCGAACAATTGTGGGTCGACGGCCAACGGGCGATCCGAGCCCGTTCGCCCAATCAGTTCTATCACCAGTTCGAAGACGTCCAGGAGCGGAGCTTGGACGCCGATGACGGACAGGAACGGAGCCGGCCACGAGAGGCCGAATTATCGCTCGGGGTCGCCGAAAAAGTGATGGCCGAGTTGGCGGCGCTGACGTCCGAGGAACTCCGCGATGTCAATCTGGTCGCGTATCACAAATGGGACAACACACGTCGCCGGCTCGACGCGATCGACCTATCGGAAAACCGACTGATCACCCGAGGTCAGGGAATGAAGCCGTGGAACCCGTTGCAAGCGGGTACCAAGTTCGTCCTCGAAAACTATCGTGCAGCGCTCGATGCCCCGGGTGAATGGTTCTTAGCCCGCGACGGCAAATTGCTCTATCACCCCCGCCCCGGTGAATCACACGACGCATCTGAGGTGATCGCGCCGCGAGTGGAGCGATTCATCGAGATGCTCGGTTCACCCGAGACCGAATCTGCGGTGGCGCACGTCACGGTCGCTGGTTTGGCGTTTCGCCACGGTCAGTGGTTGACGCCCGAGGAAGGCTTCGAGCCGGCCCAAGCGGCTTCACCGATTCCGGCGGCCGTGATGCTCGACGGCGCCCATCAAGTGACTCTGAGAGATTGCGAATTTTCGCACATCGGCAGCTATGGTGTCTGGTTTCGCCGCGGTTGTCGCGATTGCCTGATCGAGCGATGTTTGGTCGAGGACGTCGGTGCCGGCGGTGTGCGTATCGGTGAAACGTCGATCGCCGAAAACCCTGCGGCCAGGACGTCTCGGATCCGAGTCGAAAACAATATCATCCGTGGCGGTGGCCGTATTTTCCCCTGTGCGGTCGGGGTTTGGATCGGTCACAGCGGCGACAACCGTGTGCGTCACAACGATATCGGCGATCTGTTCTACACCGGAATTTCGGTCGGTTGGCGGTGGGGCTACGGCGAGAGTCTGGCGAAGGACAACCTCATCGAACTCAATCGGGTCCACCACATCGGTCAAGGAGTACTCAGCGATCTGGGCGGGATCTACACGCTCGGCCCGTCCCCGGGGACGGTGGTTCGGGAGAACGTCTTTCATGACATTCACTCGGACACGTACGGCGGTTGGGGGTTGTACACCGATGAAGGTAGCAGCGGGATCCTGTTCGAAAACAACCTTGTTTACCGAACCAAGAGCGGCGGTTTTCACCAGCATTACGGACGCGAAAACGTGATCCGCAACAACATCTTGGCGTTTGCCAAGGAGCAACAATTGCAGGCGACGCGAGTCGAGGATCACCTGTCGTTCACCTTCGAGCGAAATATCGTCTACTGGGACCAAGGGAAATTGCTGAGCGACCGTTGGCCTCAAGTTCGTATCGAAACGCGAAACAACCTGTATTGGAATGCGTCGGAAGAACCGGTCCGTTTCGCCGGTCAATCGATCGATCAATGGCAGGCGTCAGGGCACGACGTCGGGTCGCAGGTGGTCGATCCCGGATTCGTCGACCCGGCGAATGACGATTTTCGTCTCCGCCCCGACTCTCCCGCGATCAAGCTTGGCTTTGTCCCCTTCGATCCGACGCGGGCCGGCGTCTACGGCCCCGACCGCTGGCAACAGAGAGCGGCCGACTACGAGTGGCCCGCATTACGACTCGATCCGTCGAACGATGGTTCCTGACCACTGCTGGTTCCCGACAGCTGCTTGATCCCGACAACCGACAGAATCCGTGGGAACCGAACCTGCCGTCCGGCTGTCTCAACCGGACCGGTCCTGTGCGGACGCCTTGTCGACCGTTCTTCCCGATCCGCCGCTTTGTATTGGCGTGTATCGGGGGGGGGACTGCACTCATCGGTGGCCGGCGGTTCGGTCGTCCCGCTGGCACGATGACAATTGCCGGCGACCGGTGATAATGTCAACGCTCATCGCTCCTCAAACCCTCGCAGAGATTTCCTCGTGAACTTCCGTTTCGCAATCCTGCTGTTAACGACCGCTTCGCTCATGAACCTGCATTCGATTTACGCGGTCGAGATCAATCCGGGCGACGACCCGTTGTGGGGGGAAGTCGAGGAAGCGATGAAGGCGGGACGTCCGCGGACGGCGATCGAGAGGCTTGAGCCGATCATCCGTCGCGCCGACGCGGCCAGCGACCATCCCGAAGCGGTCCGCGCCCGGTCGTTGAAGATCGAACTGGAAACGCTGCCACAAGCGGATCAACCCGACCTGAAGTTGAAACGGATGCGGGCGGAGATCGACGCCGCGCCGGAGCCGATGCGGCCGGTCATGGAGGCGATCCAAGCCGGCTGGATGTGGGAATTTTTTCAGAATAACCGCTGGAGATTCGGCCAGCGGACCGCGGTCGAGACGGCCCGTCCCCAACTGTCCGACGCGGGACAGCCGCAGCGAATGGCTGCCGTGCCAGGCCCTGATGATGACCTGATGAGTTGGGACCTACCGCGGATCCTGGCGGCCGTCGATGCCCAGTTCGCCCGATCGCTGGAGGACGCCGAGACGCTCCGTGAGATTCCGGTGGCAACCTATGCCGACTTGATGTCGCCAGGAAACGTACCGCCCGAGTACCGCCCGACGCTCTATGACGTCGTCGTTCATCACGCCTTGGAATTTTACTCGGCCGGGGAACAGGGCGGTTCGCGGACGATCGACGCGTTCGTGTTGACCGCGGACAGTCCGGTCTTCGCGTCGGTCGACGATTTCCTCGCTTGGGAACCGACGGTCAGCGACGATCGGGCGCCGCTGTGGGTCGCGACGCGACTTTACCAAGATTTGCTCCGGTTTCACGCCGATGACCCCGACCCGAGAGCTCGACTCGATGTCAACTTGGCCCGCCTCGAGTTCGCCAACAATCATGCGGTCGGGGCCGAAAAGTCGGCTCGCTATCGGGCTGCATTGGAGCGATTTGCCGCCGCCCACGCCGACAGCCCGGTCTCGACGCGAGCGATTCACTCGCTCGCGATGATCCGTTTCGATGAGGGTGATTTGCTCGACGCTCATCGGCTTGCCGGCGAAGGTTTGGCCCGGTTTCCGGACAGTATCGGTGCGGCCCGCTGTTACAACCTGATTCAACAGATCGAAGCCCGAGAGGCGGATATCGTGACCGAGCGGGTCTGGACCGCTCCTTGGCCGACGATCGATGTTCACTACCGCAACGTCGAGCGGGTCCATCTGCGGCTGGTCGAATTCGACTTCGATGCCTTCGTCAGCTCGGGACGCGGGCAGCCGGAAAACTTCGATGAGGATGGGCTGCGACGGCTGCTCGCCTTGCCGACGGTCAAAGAGTGGTCAGCCGATCTGCCGCCGACAACCGACTTCCAGACCCGTACCGAATCGTTGCCGGTCCCGACCGACTTGGCGGCCGGCAGCTATTTCCTGCTCGCCAGTCACACGCCGGATTTTTCCCAGGCAGACAACCGACTGAGCGTGGCCGAGGTCTGGGTCAGCAAACTGGCGATCGTGACCAAGAGTGATTACGGAAACGGAGTTCTCGGCGGGTTGGTCGTCGACGCAGAGTCGGGAGAGCCGCTGGTCGGGGCGACGGTCCGCGGCTGGCAACAAACCGGCCGTCGTGGCGAGATGACCGAGATCGCCGCGGTTCGCACCGACCGCGAGGGTCAATTCCGGTTTCCGGCGGAAAGCCGCAACCGCGTGCTGTTGCTCGCTTCGCATGCCGGGCAGCGGTTGTCGTCGATGAACTTTCTCAGTGTCGCGTCACGGCGGGGCCTCAATCGCCCCAACAAGCAAACGCAGTTCTTCACCGATCGAGCGATTTATCGTCCGGGTCAGACGATCAATTACAAAGCGATCTGCTTTTCCTTCGATCAGCGGACCGACGACTATCAGACGCTCGGCGGCCAACGGGCGACCGTCGTCTTCGTCGACGCCAACGGCAAGGAGATCGAACGGCTCGATCATCGGGCGAACGACTACGGCAGTTTCAGCGGCAGCTTCACCGCCCCCCGCGACCGACTGACCGGACAGATGACGATCCGAGTCGAATCGGGGCCGCAGGGGCAAGTCGGTGTACGGGTGGAGGAATACAAACGCCCGAAGTTCGAGGTCGAATTGGCCGCCCCCAAGACGGCTGCCAAACTCGATGATGAAGTCCACCTGGTCGGTACCGCGACCGCGTACACCGGGGCCCAGATCGATGGTGCTCAGGTGCAGTGGCGGGTCGTTCGCGAAGTCCGCTATCCGCCCTGGTGGTTTTGGAGGATGTGGTGGCTGCCGCCGATGCCGTCGGACCGCCAAGAGATCGCTCGCGGTACGGCGGCCACCGACCCCGACGGCAGATTCGATATCCGTTTCGTCGCCGTGCCCGATCGGTCGGTCAGCGCTGACGCCGAACCGACGTTTCACTATCGTGTCATGGCGGACGTCACCGATGGGACTGGCGAAACCCGTTCCGGCGAGCGGTCGGTGCGAGTCGGTTATACCGCGTTGTCCGCGGAGCTAGCGGTCGACGACTGGTTGACGGTCGACCAACCGGTCGCGATCCAGGTCCGTACGAAGTCGCTGGACGGCGAGGGACAACCGGCCTCAGGCCAATTGCGCATCCATTCGCTCGAGCAACCCGATCGGGTATCGCGTCCTGCATTGTCAGGCCATCGTGGGGGCCCACTTCGCGGCAGGCCGCAGTCCTTCAGCGGTTCACGTCCGGCACCCGGCGGCCCGCCCCAACCCGAGCCGCCGAGCGACCCGAGCAACCCCAACAGTTGGCCGCTCGGCGATGTCGTCGCCGAAGCCGCTGTCAGTACCGACGGCGGCGGCCACCAAAAGCTCGAGTTTGACCTAGCGGCCGGGATTTACCGGGCCGTGTTGACGACGCGAGACCGCTTTGGCAAGGAGGTGACCGCCCTGGTCCCGTTGGAAGTCTTGGACCCGAAATCACGTCGGTGGGCAGTCAAACTGCCTCACCGCTTCCGGGTCGAGCAAGCCTCGCTCGAGCCCGGTGAGACGTTCCGTGCGGTTTGGGCCAGCGGCTATCCGACGGCCCGAGCGTTGGTCGAGTTCGAACACAAGGGCGAAATCATCAAGCGGTTCTGGACCGAAGCGGGACGGACGCAGAGGGTGCTGGAGTTGGAGGTGACCGAAGCGATGCGGGGTGGCTTCACCGTCCACACGACGATGGTTCGTGAAAACCGCGCCTACCTGGAATCGCGTCGGATCGATGTTCCCTGGTCAAACAAGCGATTGTCGATCGCCTGGGAACGATTCGTGTCGAAGCTCGAACCGGGGCAACGTGAAACGTGGACCGCGGTGATTTCGGGTCCTGACGCCGAACGGGCCGCGGCTGAAATGGTCGCGACACTTTACGACGGCTCGCTCGACCTGTTCCAGCCCCATCGTTGGATGTCGGGATTCGGCGTCTTTCGACAAGACCGTTCGTCGTTGCAAAGCGGCTTTGAGAACGCCGCGAAATCGCTGCAGGTGTTGCGGTACGGTTGGACGATCCGATCGCGTGACGAGTCGTGGAACTATCCGCGACTCGATTGGCCGCCGAGCTTCGGCGGCGGACGGATGATGCCGATGATGATGCGGCGTGGCGGCGGCGAAGCGATGTTCGGCGGCGCGATCGCCGCGGAAGCGATGGAGATGGACGCGGCCGGGATGGGCGGCGGAATGGAAATGGCCAAATCGGCTGCAGCCCCAGCGGCGGTGGGCGACGATCGGGCTGAGGCGGCAGCGGCCGGTAACGATGGTGGGGCGGCGGATGCCGGGCCGACAGTCGACCTCGACGGCGTTTCAGCCCGCACCAACCTGAACGAAACCGCCTTCTTCTTTCCGCATGCGACCGCCAGTGACGACGGTACGATCCGGCTCGAATTCACCATGCCCGAGGCGCTCACCCGTTGGAACTTCCTCGGCTTTGCCCACGATCGAAAACTCCGCGGCGGACTTTTGAGCGATCACGCCATCACCCGTAAAGACTTGATGGTGCAACCGAACGCGCCACGATTCCTTCGTGAGGGCGATCTGATCGAGTTCACGGCCAAGGTGACCAATCAATCACCGACCCGACAAACAGGACAGGCTCGACTCTCGTTCAACGACGCCCGGACCGGTGATTCGCTCGACGCCGCCCTCGAGAACAGCGTTGAACCGAAGGCATTTGACATCGCGGCCGGTGCGTCCGCGTCGATCGCTTGGCGGATCCGGGTCCCCGACGGGATCGATTTGATGACCTACCGGGTCGTCGGTTCGAGCGGACGGCTGTCCGATGGTGAAGAAGGGTATTTGCCGGTCTTGTCGCGGCGAATCCTTGTCACCGAATCGCTGCCGTTGCCGATCCGCGGGCCGCAGACGAAGCAGTTTCGCTTCGACAGACTCGCCGATTCGGGCGATTCCGAATCGCTTCGGCATCAGTCGCTGACCGTCCAGATGGCGTCCAACCCGTCTTGGTATGCGGTGATGGCGTTGCCTTACCTGATGGAGTATCCGCACCAGTGCAGCGAACAGGTTTTCAATCGGCTGTATGCCAATTCGCTCGCCCGCCACATCGCCACCAGCGATCCGAAGATCGAACGAATCTTCGCCCAGTGGCGTGGCACCCCGGCACTCGACAGCCCGCTCAGCAAGAACGAGGACCTGAAGTCGGTCATGCTCGAGGAGACTCCTTGGTACCGTCAGGCGGAATCGGAAAGCCAATCGCGGCGGAATGTCGGAATCCTGTTCGACCAGAACCGGTTGGCCGACGAGACTTCTCGGGCGCTGCAGCAACTGGTCGGGCAACAACTCGAAGATGGCCGCTGGCCATGGTTCCCCGGCGGGCCTGCGAACGATTACATCACGCTCTACATCACCACCGGATTCGGGCGCCTGCGGCACCTCGGCGTTGCGGTCGACACCGCGGCAGCGGTGCGCTCGCTGCCGCGGTTGGATGCGTGGATGGCTGAGCAGCATCGCCGCGCCACCTCGGAAAAGCCCGAGTCGCCGCCACGACCGCTACGCGATTCAGACTCCGCCGACAAACCGGTTCATCTGACTCCGACGATCGCTCTGTACCTCTACGGCCGCAGCTTTTTCCTCCGCGACCT
>SKZY01000467.1 GCA_007127095.1 Planctomycetaceae bacterium | reverse complement strand
ATCTCCGCAATCGTCAGATGTAAAACATGGTCGATTCGAGATCGGCCGATTCGTTGACCAAATCGGTCAGCGTGATCGAGGCGAGCACGTCGCGATAAGCTGCGGCGGCTCGATCCCAAGCCCGCATCAGCTGGCCGGCCACTTCGGTTTGCGCCGCGGCGACGTTGCAGCCGCCTTCACCACAGCCAATCGCGTCAGCGATCTCCAGCAGAGTCAAATCGCTGCGGCCAGCGGTCAAGCGGTACCCTCCACCGCTGCCGCGAGTGCTGGTGACCCACCCGGCCGATTTCAATTGTTGCAGGATCTGGACCAAAAAGGGTTGCGGGATCCCATGCTTGGCGACGATCTCCCGGATCGCTACCGGTTCCACCCGCTGTTCGGCAGCGGCCAATTCGTACATCGCCAGGGTCGCGTAGTGCAGGCGCGCGGGGATTTGCATGTCGGAATCACCTCAGGACGTGTGCAGCCCGCACTCTTTCTTCTCAAAACCGCTCCAACGCCCCGCCCGCTCGTCCTCGCCGAGTCCGATCGCACGGGTGCATGGCCAGCAACCGACGCTCGGGAAACCTTTGTCATGCAGCGGGTTGTACGGGATTTTTTGGGTCGTGATCAGCTTCCAAACGTCGTTCTTGGTCCAATTCGCTAACGGACTGATTTTCACCAGTTGAAACTTTTGATCCCAACCGACGATCGCGGCCCGCTTGCGGTCTTCACTCTGATCGCGGCGGATCGCACTCGCCCAGGCATACATCCCTTTCGCAGCATCCTGCAGGACCCGCAATTTGCGGTCGAAGCAGCAGCGATTCGGGTCGGACTTGTAAACCGGCCCGCCGTTGATCGCCTCGTAATGCTCCACGGTCGTGTCGGGCCGCTTCAATTCGACCTCGATGCCGTACCGCTGCTTTACCCGTTCACGCAGCTCCAAGGTTTCGTCGAACTGATAACCGGTATCGAGATTGAAAATCGGCGTTTCCGGCGCGATCTCCGCCAATAGGTGGATCAGCGTCATCCCTTCCGGGCCGAAAGCCGTCGCCATCGTGAATCGCGGGGCGAAGCGATCCACCGCATACCTGAGGATCTGCTGCGGCGATTCCGACTCGAGCGACTGGCTGTCGCGAGCCAATTCCGCCAAGAACTCTGCGGTCGGCTCCAGCGGCGGATCAGCGGCCAGCGCCCCGCGACCAGCGACGGTATCGGGGTCGATCACTTGCAAAACGCTCTCTCGGCTGTCGGGGCTCGAATTCATGCTCGGTCGTGGTGGCGGCGATTGCCGGATCGGATTTTGAAAGCCCATGGCGATTGATTTCCCCAGCGGCGAGAACTGCGAACAGGTCGAAGTCTACCTAGATGATCGATTTGGTCAAGTATGCTGATTTATCGAGAGAGCCGTATCGAAAGCTGAGCAAAAACCGCGGCACCGGCAAAGTCAGCCCGATTTCGGTTTTGCCTACCCACGTCGGCGGCGTAGACTAAAGCATCTGTTATCGACCTTTTCCGTATTCGAGCGCCGCAAACATGCCGTCGTTGCCGACGTTTTATCGCTCAAAATGGTATCAGGCGTCACTGACGATGGCGCTCGTCGTGGTCGGCATCTTCGGCTCGCCGGTCGCGGGTCGTGGTGTCGAACCGGCCCGTGTCGACGGTGGTGCTGGCGACGAAATTGTCGCTGGATTGGCGAGTGTCGATACGGTTCAGATCCGTGGCGGTGGGCAGGTAGCCGGACGGGTCAAGCGGGTGGCCAACGAAAAATCGCCCTATTCGATCGTTGAAGTCGATCCGCGATTGAAGGTAGCGATTCCGGAAAACCGGGTGGATCGCGTCGTCGAAGCGTCGGCTCTGGCAGAGTACCGTTCGCGAGTAGCGGCGATCGCCAAGGCCGCGCCGGACGGCGGCGATGCGGAAACGCACTACGAGTTGGCCCGTTGGTGCAAACAGCAATCGCTGCATGCCCAATACCGGTACCATCTTCAGCGAACGGTGCGGATCGATCCGGACCATTCGAAAGCCCGCACGGCGCTCGGATTCGAAAAAGACGACGGTCGATGGATCCGCCAGGCACAGCTTTACCGGAATCGCGGGATGGTACGAGTCGGCGGCAGGTATCGGTTGCCGGCAGAGCTGATGATCGCCGAGTCGAAAAAAGAAGTCGAGGTGAAGTCGAAAGCTTGGATCCAAGAACTCAATCGGCTGAAGCGGTTGGTCGCCCGCGGCGGCGACCGGGGAGCGGAAGCGTGGGCCGCATTGGCGGCGATCGACGACCCGTTCGCGGCGACCGCGATCGGCAAGGAGTTGGTCGAATCGACGCAACAGCCACGCGACTTGCGGCTGTTCTGGATCGATAAGCTCGCTCAACTCGACAGCCCCGACGGACTACCGTTTTTGATCCGTGCCGGGTTGTCCGAAGTCGACTCGGTGGTGCGTGAAAAGGCGCTCGAAACGCTCCACCAACGGGCTCCTGATGCGGCCGTCGCTGCTTATCTGCCTCTGTTGAGAAACAACGACAACGCCACGGTCCGCCGAGCCGCCGAATCGCTCAGCTACTTTCCCGACCCTGAGTTAGTGGTTCCGCTGATCGACGCTTTGGTGACCAAGCACAAGACGGTGATTCCGGCCGATACCCGCACGAAAGTCGGTTTCAGCAACGCCGGATCGGCGGGGATGACGACCGGCGGCAAGGAGCAGACCTTCGTCGACAATGTCCAAAACCCGCCGGTGCTCGATCTGCTGCGGCAGATCGAGAGCGATGTCGACTACGGATATAACGTGCCGCTCTGGAGGCGGCATGTCGCCTCCAAGCTGAGCGGGTATCGGGGGCAGATGCGGCGCGACGAATGATCGCTGACCTGGCGGACGGCGTGGCGTGCCTGTTCGCACGGTCAGGCCGTCTGCGTCACGCTGCTCGGCGGACTTCGACCTGATCGTCCATCAGGGTCAACGCGTCGATCGCCATTTCCAGCGAGCCGAGCT
>SKZY01000265.1 GCA_007127095.1 Planctomycetaceae bacterium | reverse complement strand
TTTGCTGGCGGCACCGAACGTGGTGACGGGTTGCTCGGCGGGACCCTGACATCCGCATTCCGCGGTCGTTTCGCCGCCCAGATCGGCGCGACCTACCTGATCCCCGCGGAGAGCCGTCAAGCTTTCGGTTATGCCGAGGAGGGTTGGAACATGTCGATGGGCATCGTCTTCCGTCCGGGCGGCAAGTCGGGTGGCGGTCGTTACGCCCGGCCGATGTTCGACGTCGCCGACAACGGGACCTTCCTGGTCGATCGCCTCTGACCAACGCCACGAGTCGCGTTCGCAACCGAGCGCCGCAAAGTTCTTCCGTTGCCAGCTAGCGTCGACTCAGTTAAGGTGGGTGATATGCCTTAAAAAGGTCTCTTCGATCTTCTCGGCCACCTTCAAGATGACCTCCGCAACTTCCATCACCCAGCCGGCGAGTCGACGCAGGCGTTCAACACGGCGTCAGCGGGTTGACGCATCGCAGCGAGCGTCTGAGCCGACAACGCCCGCTGCCAGCGCTGGCGGCGACGAACCGATTCGTCGTCGTCGATGGTTACGTTACGCCGTGGCCGGATTGTTGTTGGCGTTCGCCGCATGGACGATCGCCCGAGGGATTCGGATCAGCGAACTCCGTTCGCTAGCGATTCGGGCGGCCGAAGCGAGGCAGGCGGGGCAGTGGCAGCATCTCGAGACCGTGACCCGTCGCTGGCAAGAAAAGGATCCACGGGCAAGCATGGCTTGGCTGCTCGCCGCCGAGGCTGCCCAACATCAAGATTCCCCCGGACGGATGGCGGCTTATTTGGAGCAAATGCCGGAGGACGCGGCCGAGACGCCGGCGGCGCTACTCGAACTTGCCACCGCCTACTTCGGCCCGCTGAACCAGCCATCACGCGGTGAAGCGGCTTGCCTGAAAAGTCTCCGCTTGTCGGCAGAAAACAACGAAGCCTATCGCCGACTCGTGTTCTTCTACGCGATGACTCTGCAACGCGATCGCTTGGTTCGGTTCGCCCGGGAGGCGATTCAGACCGGAAACGACAGCCCAGAAACGTACATCTATCTGATCGGCGCCGACTGGATTACGCTCTCCAACGCCGCCGAGTACAACGGAAAATGGTTACAGTCGGGCGACGATCCCGAACGTTTTATCGTCGGTCATCTGGTTCACGCGGCGGGGTCCGCAGGCCTTGAATCGGTCGCGGTCAATCTGGCTGAAGACCCGGGTTTGCGAAAGCGTGTCGCCAGTGTGTTGGGGATAACCGCCACGGATGCGGCCTCGGTTTCGATCGACCAAGGCCTTCAGCGATTCCCACAAAACCCCGAATTGATCGCCTATCAGTTGCGACTCCGCGCCGCTGAGGGCGAGGTCGAGCGAGTCGCCGAACTGTTGGCGGAGGTCCCGGCAGCGGCCGCCACAGACAACCGGTTTTTCCATTATCGCGGCTGGCTGCACGACGCTCTCGGCGAGACCGAGGCGGCGATTGCGGCTTATCGCGAAGCCTTGCGACTCAACCCGTTCGATTGGCGGAGCCAGTTGAAATTGGCGGTCGCCCTCCGTTTGGTCGACCAAGACGAGGAGGCCGAACGCTTCGCCGAACTAGCGATCGCCGGTAAGGAATTACGGGAAACGATCATGAAACTCGACGATGTTCAGTCGATCCCGATGCCCGTCCTCGACCGAATGCTCGATTATTGCCGGCACTGCGATTCCTCGGTCGCCGAATCGCTCGAACGTCGGATCGATATGATCCGAACCATGAGGACAGGTTGAAAAAGCCATCGGTCGTATCCGCTGTTTTTTGAATTTTCAAATTTCTCGTTGTTTACATCCAAACTGATCGGAACCTTGTTATGTCATCACGGTTGTCTTGTTTAGCTTTAGCCTCTCTGTGGATCGTCGCGGTCGGCTGCGACTCGAAGCCAAAACTCTATCCGGTTAGCGGGTCGGTTACGATCAAGGGCTCCGCAGCGCCTGATAAGACTCGCGTCAACTTTGAGCCTGTCGACGGCGGTGAATCGGCGGCTGGAATGGTCGATGCATCGGGGAATTACACGCTCTACACGGGTAACGAAGGCCGCGAGGGCGCGTTGCCGGGTAGCTATAAAGTGTTCTTGGCGCCCGACGCGTCGAGTGAAGACTATATGTCGGGGCCGCCCAGTGGAGTACCTGGTGTGCCGAGCGCGGGGCCGATCCCGAAAGATTATTTGGCCGGCAGCACGTCACCGTTGACGGTCGAAGTCAAAGAGACTGACAACTCGATCGACATCACGATTGAGTGACGCCTGCCGGGCGGTGGTTAGGAATTGTTCAATCACGGCACGTGGTCGTGATCGAGTTAGAATACGTTCGGGTTCCGCCGTGGGACTCGGATGTAGGTTTGAGTGTTTGGATTCCTTTTTTTCTCTTTCTCTGAAGGTTCGATTATGTCGTATCGTTGTTCTCAGACGAGGCGTGGTTTTACGCTCGTCGAATTGTTGGTGGTCATCGCGATCATCGGTGTGATGGTCGGGCTGCTGTTGCCAGCGGTCCAGGCCGCTCGAGAAGCCGCCCGTCGGATGAGTTGTGGTAATAATATGAAGCAACTCGGTTTGGCGATTCACAATTACCATGACACGTTTGGCACCATGGCGTGGAACAGTGATTCCGGCGACCAAGCCGGGCACGCCAACAACTTGCGGATGAATCATCCGGTCAACCGTTGGATGCAGTTCTCTTGGGTCGTCAGCATCCTGCCATTTATTGAGCAGCAGGCGATCTATGAGCAAATCAACTTCAACACGGCGGAGTCGATGAGCCATCCGACCAACCTGTTGCTCGCTCAGACCCGACTCGCCCCGGTCCTCTGCCCGTCTAACGGCCAGGAGCCCGAGGTCAACGGTCAGGTTCAGGGATATCGTCACAGTGGTGGTGCCATTGGTGCCCGGCTCGATTACGTCGGTAATCTTGGGCACATCTGGGGTGGTTGGAAGGATTGCGGGGCCGTGCCCGATTTCCCCGGTCCCGGTGGCTCGAATATCTTCGTCCGTGGAACCAACCCAGGCACCCCTTGGGTCAATGGGGAAATGCTGAACGAGCAGGCCAATGCCAACGGCGTTTTCAGGTACTTCGGCGGCGTCAAGATGTCGCAGATTAGCGATGGCACCTCGAATACCATCATGGTCTTCGAGGACATGCACTGGCGGGGAGGCAACGACCCGGCCCAGATGCATAACAGACTGCCGACCGATGATGCGTCGTGGATGAGCCCCCTGGCTGCGGTCAACTCGATCCGCAATCCGATCAACAACCGCAACAAGGCTTGGCTGCAGGGTGCCGGCGATCGCCGCTGCCACGGTTGGAGCAGTGAGCACCCCGGCGGTGCTCAAGCGGTTTTGGCCGATGCCAGCGTTCGGTTCTTCACGGAATCGCTCGACCATGTCACCCGATATGGACTTGGTGTTAGAAATGACAGCCTGCCGATATCGTTCGACTGACCTGGCAATCGGGTAGACTTCTTCGTTGGATTACGGCCGGGGTGACGTCATCGTCATCCCGGCTTTTTTGATCGGTCAGTCGTTTCCAGGCGATTCATATCCGGGTCCATCGGAGTTTCTCGTCACTCGAGCACTGCTGCCATGCTTGACCGTTTCCGCCACCGTCAGCAATCGCACCAGCTCCGCTCATTGTTAATGGGTCTGGTGCTGATCGCTTGCTTTGCCGGTGGCTGCCAACCGGCAGGTCAGGTCGCGAGCGATGCTGACCCGGCATCCGAAATCTCCACAGACGATTCGGGAACGGAGGCCAACAGCGAACGCCTGTTCCAGACGATCCCGCTCGATCGGTCTGCGACTGTTCCCTCGGTAACGACGAAGGTAGCTACTCGGCCGCGGTTGGTTGATGTCGCGGAGCGGTCGGGACTCGATTTCGTCTATCGCACCGGGGCGACGGGAGAGTCGTTGATGGTCGAGACGATGGGTGGCGGTTGCGGTGTACTCGACTTCGATAACGACGGCTGGTGGGACCTGTTCCTCTGCCAGGGAGGTGACCCGACGGTTGCCGATCCGACCCGGCAACCACCACCCGCGCTGATGCGAAACCTCGCTGGCGATTCGTTCGAAGATTGCGGCGAGTCCGCGATCGACGCCAGTTCGGGCTACTCTCAAGGTGTCGTTGTCGGTGACTACGACGGTGACGGTTTCGACGACCTCTACATCACCAACGTCGGCAAGAATCAACTGCTCCGGAATATGGGTGACGGAACGTTTCAGGACGTTACCGATCTCGCCGGTGTAGGCGATACCCGATGGAGCAGTTCGGCGGCATTCGCCGATCTGAACGGGAACGGCCTGCTCGATCTTTACGTTTGCAATTACGTCGTCTACGACCCACTGGACCCACTTGACTGTCGCGATCGCGATGGCGAATACCGGATTTGCCATCCCCGCGAGATGGATGCGTTTCCGAACGAATGTTATTTCAATCAAGGTGACGGCACGTTTCTGCCCGAAGCGGCGGACCGTGGTCTCGACGCGGCAGGCGGCAAGAGTTTGGGGGTGGTGGTCGCCGACTTTACGGGAAACGGATTGCCCGATGTCTATGTGGCCAACGACACAACAGCCAATTTCCTGTTCGTCAACCAGGGCCAGGGGATGTTCCGCGAACAGGCACTCGCCTTCGGTTGCGGCGTCAACCAAGAGGGGATGTACGAAGCCGGAATGGGATTGGCTGTAGCGGATTATGATCAAGACGGCTTTTTGGATATCTATTCGACTCACTTTTATGACGAGTCCAATACGCTTTATCAAAATCGAGGTGGCAAAGGATTCCGTGATGTCACTGCTCTGGTCGGCTTGCACCAACCGACGTTGCCACGACTCGGCTTCGGTGCCGTGATGCAAGACCTGAACGCCGACGGGGCGATCGATCTGTTCGTCACCAATGGACATATCGAGAATTACCCCGGAAATCCGCTCCACGCGATGCGTCCCCAACTATTCACCTACACCGGTCCACGATGGGAAGACTGCAGCGACGATGGCGGTGAGTTCTTTCAACGACGTCTGGTCGGGCGCGGCGTCGCGATGGTCGATTCGAGTCGCCGAGGCGTTCCCGATATCGTCGTGGTCCACCAAGATTCGCCAGCAGCGCTGCTCCGCGGCGAATCGCTCGACGGCGATTGGTTGCAGGTCGAGTTCCGCGGTGCGGGTGGCAACCGCCGCGGCATCGGGGCACGTGTAAGTGTCACCTGCGGTTCGCAAACGTTCTTCCAGCAACTCGTCGGTGGTGGCAGCTACGCTTCTTCCCATCAGCCGACGCTGTTTTTCGGGCTCGGTGACGGCACCGAACGTGGTGACCTCAACCGGCGGTGCGACGTGGAGGTCACGTGGCCGAGTGGGAAAAGCGAGCGACTCGAAGGCGTCGCGGTCAACCGTCGATTGGTGCTAGACGAACGCGGTGCGGCTGATTGAACGCATTGTGCCTGATAAGCCCCCCTGACGCGACCTTCGGTTTAATCGCCTTTGCGAACTGGTCCCGATCGACCAGCGTCTGTATCCCGACGGGATTTTCTAGGTAACGTGCATGACAACCACTTCATCAAGCCACCGGCTAACGTCGTTGGATCAGTTCCGTGGCTACACGGTGGTTGGGATGTTCCTTGTCAACTACTTCGGCGGATTTGCTGTTTGCCCGCGTGTGCTTCGGCATACCCATGATTACAACAGCTACGCCGATACGATCATGCCGCATTTTCTTTTTGCGGTCGGATTTGCGATGCGATTGAGTCTCGGCAAACGCTTAGCCCAGGCTGGCAGTGCCGGTGTTTATACTCGTATGGTACGACGATTGCTCGGGTTGATGTTGGTGTCATTGGTGATCTATGGCGTCAGCAGGCGGGCTGAGAACTGGGAATCGCTTCAAGAACTCGGGTTCTGGGGTGCGATTCAGGGACCACTAAAACGTGAATGGTTCCAAACGTTGATGCACATCGCCGTCACATCATTGTGGATATTGCCTGTTGTGCATGCGCGCGCCTCCGTGCGAATCGGCTGGATGGTCGTTTCGGCCTTGGCCCACGTCTGGCTTTCCTACCTGTTTAACTTTCACTGGGTGAACTCCCCGCCGAATGGCATCGATGGCGGACCACTCGGGTTTTTGACATGGTCGGTTCCGGCTATCATCGGCACATTAGCCTATGACGTGTTTGCACAATCTCGGGACAAGTTGCAACTCGGATCTCCCCTGCTTTGGAAGACATTTTCGGTCGGATGTGCGATCATGTTGTTGGGCTACATCATGTCATGCGGCACTCGTTTTTATGATGTTATCGGGTCCGAAGACAGCGTGCAGTCCAGCGAAAAACTGGCGGCCGATCCCGTGGTTCCGTCGCGGTCACAGATCGATGCCAAGCGAGCCCAAGCAGGTGGCTTTACGAAGTATCTGGCGGAACCACCGTTTGTACCTCCGCCACCGGTCGCGGAACGGCAATGGAATTACTGGATGATGAGTCAACGGGCTGGCTCGCTGTCTTATCTGACGTTTACGGCCGGACTGTCGTTGGTCGTGTATGTATTTTTCTTCATCGCGTGTGATTTGTGGGGCTTCCGACTCGGTTTTTTTCAGACGTTCGGCACCAATGCCTTGTTGGCCTACGTGTTGCACTCAATGGTCAGTCAAGCGATCCATCCGTTCGTTCCCAAAGACGCTCCCGCCTGGTATGCCTACGGATCGTTGTGTTTGTTCTTCGCGATCACGTGGCTGTTCGTCCGCAGTTTCGAAAAACAAGGTATCTACCTGCGCGTATAGCTGAACATCTCCGCATCGAGATAACGGGCAAGAAATACGAGCCCGAAATGGCGCAATCCGATCTAATCGGTTTCGAGGAGCCGATCGAGAATTGATTGATGTTTTTTTGCCGATTCGGCCGCCCCGCTGGAACGGTAGGCCTCGGCCAGCCAATGCCGAAATTCAGACAACGTCGGATCGACACGGAGCAAATGCTCGGCGGCTTCAAAGGCCTTTTGGCGATCGCCTCGTTGCCAGGCTAGTTTGGCCTTTTGCGTCAACCACTGCGGGTCGTTGGGAGTGATCGCCAGCAGGCGGTCGAGGTATCCGACGGCGTCGGCCGTGTCACCGCCCTGTCCAGAAACCAGGACCAAGCCGCCCAGCGCGGTTTCGTCCTCAGCGGATAACTCCAAAACATGCGACCAGACGGTGCCAGCGTGGTCCGGATGACCGGTCAACCAAAAGTAGGCGGCCAATTCGTTAAGCGCCGGGATATCGGGGGTCAAGGCGGCCAACATCGCATCGACTCCGTCTTGAATCGTTCGTGGCGGCACGAGTTTGACGACCGCCTCGCGAGCGAGAGCAAGATCCTTCGTCGACCAAGCCTGGGACATCAAGGCGATGCCGATCGCACGCTGTTGCTCCCAGTGAGGAATAGTCGCCGCATCGCCGAACACGGCTAGCGGACTTCCGCCACTAGGACTCGTCCGCTCCGTTTGCACTGCCGAACGCCGGGCCGGGGCGCGCGACGGAGGCTGATTGATTAACCGCGGAATCCGGTGATCGGTCTGGGCGGTATGTGGGACATTCGTCTGCTCGTTGGCCGGCATGTGGCAATGAATGCAGGAGCCGAGTGCCGGAGCAGCCGATTGCTGGTCAGGCGGTAGTGAGCAACCGCCGTCATCGTGGCAACGGTTGCAACGTTCACGGTAGAAGTCGGCTCTGTCAGCCGGTGCGACCGGCGCGTGCGGGTCGTGGCACGACGTGCAGCCGAGCGTCGCCTGCGATTCGACATAGCATCGGCTTTGTCGCATTTGCTCCACCTGGCTGACGACGCGTGAGACGTTGGCCGCGTCGTGCCCTGACGCGTCGACCAAGCAGACAAAAATGTCCTCGGTCCGGTCGCCCGGGCGGAAATCGAAGAACGAGCGACCATACCGTGGGACCGTGTATCGGCCCTGCAGATGACATTGGTTGCAGACACTTTCACGGGAGGCGATGTCGAGTTTGGCGGGGTTCACGATCGGATCGCCGGCGACAGTTGATTCCGCTACCCAAGGATCAAGATTCGTTACCGAGGCGGCGTGGTGAAAATCGATGTGAGCCGCCCCCGGCCCATGACAGCGTTCGCAACCGATCGAGGCTTCGACAAATGGCGATTCGGCATACCGATCGTGTCCGATGCTGTCGACCTTGCCGGCATGGCAGTAAAGGCAGCCGTCACCGATCCGGCGTTGGAACCTTTGATGGGCATCGGCCGAGTAGCCGGGGGAAAGGTCCCAACGGTCACCCGTCGAATACCAGCCGAGTGGTGATTGATGAAGCAAACCGTTTCGTTTGAGCAGATAAGCGCGTCCGCGTTGTCCCGAACCGACAGCGTACTGGACCTGCTCGGCTTGGTCGTAGACGACTTCGCCGGCATCGTTGGTCAAGTATTCGTGGTGCCAGACCTCGCCGTCTTCGCATTCGACTCGGTACCGACGTGAGCCGCCGGCGTCGATCTCGCCCGACGGGCATTGTTCGATCGACTCGACCTGCGTCACCTCCCCCAGCGATCTGCCCATCGGGTGAGTCGCGTAGAGGTCACAGATGGCGGCATGGCATTCTCGACAAGCCTCGCTGCCGACAAATCCTGCGGGCCGCGACGCGGGTAGTGGCCCGCGAGCCGAAACGTTAGCACCCGCAACCGGTTGACGCGGGACGTCGGCTTCCCGCTGGCCACAACCGGCTGCCGCGATCAGCAACAGCCACGCGATGGTGAACCACCGCGGGTACAAGAATTGCGGGCACAAGAATTGCGCCGCGATCAGCGGACGAACCACAGATTGTCGCGAACGGTTCGGTCGTGTCGAGAGGTTGTTCATCGTCGTTGACGAGTTCGGCAGCCGGAATCGGTGAACGCCGAGTCTAGCATGGCAGCCACGATGCGTCTTAACGTCGCCGGCACATCGTTTACAATGCGGCGATCAAGTTCAGTCCCGAAATTCAGATCGTCTCGCGCTGTGGCTTCATGTTTTCGATCCGTTTCCTGGCGCGGCGGCGAATGACGGCTCACGACGCCACAGCGTGGCGAAGGGTCGCCCGGGGGCTGCCGGCCCTATTACCGTTGGTGATTGTTGGGCTTGCGGTCAGCGGTTGTGGTCGCGATCGGTCCGCTCGGTCGGTGGATTCCGATTCCGGACGAGCCGAATCGACCGCCCGCCCGGCTCATGATCGTATGCTCGCTGTGCTCGAGCAGTATCGCACCGCGACCGCCGACACCGACCCGTTTTTGGGGCGACGACCACTCGAACTGGCACAGCGACGGCTGGCGGAGTTGGGTTTGCCCGCGGGGGTGGCGCATCGCCAACGCGTGGAAGCTGTGCTGGCGGTGGCCGAGCAAGAGCTGAGACTGGGGATGGTCGAGCAGGCGATCGAGCACTTGGCCGAGGTCCGACAGACATTGCCGAAAATCGTCGACCGGATGCCTCCCCAGCGTTGGGAGGAGGCGATGTTTCAAATCGGTGTCGGCTATCTGCGGTTGGCCGAGACCGAAAATTGTGTCCATTGCCAAACCGGCGAAAGTTGCGTGCTGCCGATCCGTGGCGGAGGCATCCACGGACACCAGACGGGATCGTCGGAAGCGGCTGCGGTTTTGGCTGAATTACTGGCCCGCAACCCCGACCATCTGGCCGCGCGCTGGCTGCTGAACATCGCGCGGATGACGCTGGGGGAATATCCCGAGGGAGTTCCCGAGGAATATCGCATCGATCCCTCTAAGTTCGCCGGAGCGCCGTTTCCCCGTTTTGACAACGTCGCGAGTGAACTCAGCCTCGCCACCCGGTCGCTCAGCGGCGGCGTAATCGCCGACGACTTCACCGGAAACGGGGCGATCGACCTGGTCGTCAGCAACTGGGACACCTCGGGACAACTCCGTTTTTTCGTTAACGACGGTCTGGGAAAGTTCACCGACCGGACCGAGGAATCGGGGTTGATCGGAATCTTTGGCGGACTCAACCTGGTTCAAGCCGACTATGACAACGATGGCCATCTCGATGTGTTGGTGCTCCGTGGAGCCTGGAAGGGCCCGCTCGGTAAGCAGGTCAATTCGTTGCTGAGGAACGAAGGCGGCGGACGGTTTACCGACGTTACCTTTGATGTGGGGCTGGCCGATGTCGGTTACCCGACCCAGACCGCCGCCTGGTACGACTTCAACAACGACGGCCATCTCGATCTGTACATCGGCAACGAGGATTATCCGTCGCAGCTGTTCCTCAACGACGGGAACGGTCGGTTTCACGACATCGCCGCGACCGCGGGCGTGACGAACGATCGCTACGCCAAGGCGGTCACCTGGGGCGACTTTGATCAGGACGGTCACGTCGATCTGTACGTCTCCAACTACGGCGCCGCCAATCGGCTGTACCGCAACAACGGCAACGGCACGTTCACCGATGTCGCCGCGGAGCTGGATGTCACGGGACCGGAAAACAGCTTCGCCGCTTGGTTTTGGGACTTCAATAACGACGGATTACTCGACCTGTTCGTCGGCAGTTACAACATGTCGATCGAGGACGTCGCCGCGCAATACTTCGACCGTCCGGTCGCCGGCCAACGCGATCGGCTCTATCAAGGCTTGCCCGATGGCGGTTTTCGTGACGTCGCCGTGGAGCTCGGGGTGACGACTATCAGCGATCCGATGGGGGCCAACTTTGGCGACCTCGACCTCGACGGCTATCTCGATTTTTACCTCGGCACCGGCTACCCCGCCTACGAATCGTTGATGCCCAACGTGATGTATCAGAATGTCGGCGGCGAGCGTTTTCGCGATGTCACGATGGCGGGCGGATTCGGGCATCTGCAGAAAGGGCACGGTGTCGCCTTCGCCGACTTTCGCGGAGTCGGTGAGACCGACGTCTTTATCGAGCTCGGCGGCGCCTATCCCGGAGACGCCTTTACCGACGGCTACTTTTTAAATCCCGGATTTGGCAATCGTTCGATCCGGATCCGGCTGCAAGGGACCCATTCCAATCGCTCCGCCATCGGTGCCAAAATCCGACTCGACTTTCACGAGCAAGGCGAATCGCGGAGCGTTTACCGCTGGGTGAATAGCGGAGGAAGCTTCGGTGCCAACCCGTTGATCGCTCATTTAGGAGTCGGTCAGGCGGAACTGATCGACCGGATCGAAATCACTTGGCCAGCGACCGGAGCGACAACCGAATTGACCGCGGTCGAGGCCAACGGCCAGTTGTTGGAGATCGAGGAGCCACGATAGCGGGGAAAAAAGGGCCAG
>SKZY01000139.1 GCA_007127095.1 Planctomycetaceae bacterium | reverse complement strand
TCGCGTTATTCGAAGCGAACGCGGATACGGCTGTCCCCTGGACCAAGCCGGCGGATGCGGAGATCGATCCCGACGATCCGCTCGCCAACATGGCCAAGCACCGAGTCGGCGGTTTCAACGTTGGCTTCGCCGATGGCTCGGTACGTTTCATCACGAATCAGATCGACCCGACGCTCTTTAAGGCTTTGCTGACCCGGGCTGGCAACGAAGTCGTCGACATCCCCTAACCCTAAGCTGTCAAAACTTTGGGCTTGCGGCGAAACCGCGTGTACGGATTTTTGCCTGTAGGGCTGGAGGCAAATTCGTGATGCGATGGGCGAGTTGCGGTTAATTCGGCAGATTCCATGTCGCCCATCGGGCTGCAACCAACGCCGCATATAAAATTGCCGAACGGTCCATTCCTTTTTGGCTGCATTACCTGCCGTTGTCGTGATGTTTCCCCTCTGTGATTCGGGACAAAAAATTGTCAACGCACCGACGCTATATTTTTTAGTCAATCCCAAATTTTTGACAGCCCAAGCTAACGCCCTGCGGCTAACTCTATGAAAAGACCGGAACTTGCGAAGTCGGACATGTCGACCACCGAACCGTTTCGCTGCCCGTGGGCCAAGGGGGAGCAGTATGTCGCATACCACGATTTCGAGTGGGGTGTTCCGATCCATGACGATCGCCTGTTGTTCGAGTTCTTGGTCCTGGAAGGGGCACAGGCGGGGTTGAGTTGGGCGACGATCCTCAAAAAACGCGACAACTACCGAGTGGCTTTCGACCGGTTCGACCCGGCTGTCGTTGCCAAATATGACCAAAAGAAGTCGGAATCTCTGCTCGGTGACGCCGGCATCGTCCGCAACCGATTGAAGATTGGCTCCGCTATCGGTAATGCCAAAGCATTCCTTGCTGTGCAGGACGAGTTCGGCAGCTTCGACGCATTCGCTTGGAGATTTGTCGGTGACCAGCCCAAGCAGAACCATTGGCAGACGATCGCCGACGTCCCGGCAACCACGCCCGAATCAGATGCGCTGAGTAAGGACCTGAAGCGACGCGGCTTCCGCTTCGTCGGCAGCACGATCTGCTACGCCTTCATGCAAGCGGTCGGCATGGTCAACGATCATCTGGTCGGCTGTTTCCGGCATGCCGAACTGCGTCCACCATCCGCAACCGACTTTGACGGTTAGCGAGTTTATGCCAAGTGCAACGATTTCGCTGGCCAGCTATCTATCGAACGCCGAAGTGAATCGTGGGGGTTTGTCGATTTTTCCGCCAAACTTGCCGTGAATTCTGGCAGAGCGGTTGAACGGGAATGATCGGCAAGCAGGCCGGCTATCGCCTGCTGCTGGCCGACAATGACGAACGGACTTATCAGCAAAGCAAAATGCGATTCGAACGTCCTGACATTGCTGTGATCCGTGGAGCGGGGTGCGTCGTTTTGGCTTTCTCTGCATTGACCGTCATCGCTCAAGAGCAGACTGCTTTTGAATCGCCAATCCTTGACTTTGAAGAAGTCAGCGCCTGCCACCCGCCAATCCGTCGATCGCTGTCGACCGAACTGACTGAACCGTTGGCCCCTGGTTGTGACTCATGTGGGCCGGGACCGGCAATCGCAACGCCCGGCGAGCTCACCGCGGCAATGAATAACGCCTATCGCGGCGTGTTCTACGCGAATGATTTTTCATATCTCCGGGACCCGGCGTACAGCGGTCCCTACTTCGCCGGAGATGCGTTCAAGGGACTGTTCGACGGGAAACTCGATTTGGGCGGTGAGTATCGGTCACGCTTCCATCACGAGAACAATCTGCGTGGGCTGGGGCTGACCGGCAATGACGACCAGTTTTGGTTGTCACGGGTACGGTTGTTTTCAAACTATCGGGTCACCGAAAACATCCGCGTATACGGAGAATACCTGCACGCCGATTCCGGCGGCGAGGAGTTTGCGTCTCGCCCGATCGAAGTCAACCGCGGCGAGTTTCAGAATCTGTTTGTCGACGCGATGCTGATCGACTGTGACGATGTGCAAGTCAGCAGCCGTGCGGGCCGGCAGGAACTGCTATTCGGTGCCGAGCGGCTCGTTTCGCCGCTCGATTGGGCGAATACTCGGCGCACCTTTGACGGTTATCGCGCGACCTTAACCGGAGCTGACAATACCGCCGACTTGTTCTACACGCATCCGGTGAATCGCATTCCCGCGACCGGAGGAACGAACCGCTGGGACCATTCCGATCGCGAGCAATCGCTTTTCGGGGCGTATCTGTCCAATCAGTCGTTGGGCAGCGAGTGGGGAGTATCGGCACTCGAAGGTTATTACATCGGTTATGACAACGACGGCCAAAACTTTTCGTTTCATACCTTGGGCGGTCGGGTTGCTGGCGATGCCGATTCGTTTTTGTATGAATTCGAAGGCGGCGTGCAGTTTGGTTACAACACCGATGGAACCCGGCATCACGCGGGGTTCATGACAGCCGGTATCGGTAAGGTCATCAATCCGGACAAAGCCTCTGGCGGGTGGTCGCCGACGATTTGGGCATGGTATGACTGGGCTTCAGGTGACGATTCGCAATTTGTCGCGCCTGGAGACGGTTCCTTCCACCACTATTTTCCGTTGGCGCATAAGTACAACGGATTCATGGACCTCTTCGGACGTCGCAATTTACACGACGTGAACTTCCAATTCGTCGCGCCGCTGGGCGAGCGAATCAGTTTCCTACTTTGGTATCACTACTTCTTTCTGGATCAAGCCACGACGCCCTACAGTGTCGTCATGACGCCGTACAACGCGGCGAATGCCGCGGTATCCAAGGACCTCGGCCACGAGATCGACTTGCTGTTGACGGTCACGATCAACCCGCGTCAGAGTCTGCTGATCGGTTATTCGCATTTTCAGTCCGGCGACTACTACGACACGCCCGGCGTCCAATTCTCGGGTGACGCCGATTTTTTCTATTCGCAGTACCAAGTCCGATTTTGACCGCAGCGAG
>SKZY01000397.1 GCA_007127095.1 Planctomycetaceae bacterium | reverse complement strand
CACCGACCACGGCACCGACGGTTGCTGGAGGTGAGTCGACGGGTAACGGTTCGGTCGGTAACGGGCCGGTGATCGACCCCGATGCGGCCTCGCGATTACTCGGCCTGGCACCGGTCTCAGGCCTGATTGCCGATGCGGTGCCTGCCGAAAACGGCAACGGCGCCGCCAACGCTGGCGATGCCCCGTCCAGCGGTGCGGCCCCGTCGAGCGGTAACTCCGCGTCTGGCGACAACGCCGCGGCTGGCGGTGGGGCGCACCCGAGCGGCGGCGGATACGGCGGCCGAGTGCAACTCAACGGCCCGACCGACCAGTTCGCGCGGTTCCAGAGCGACGCGCCGGGCTGCGATAATTGTGGCAGTATCACGGTTCGCAACGGCAACTGTTACCTCTGTCACAACTGCGGCAACAGCATGGGTTGCAGCTGAGGATCGATTTTTGCTGGCCGGCAGGGCGGCTGACGACCGATAACCTAGAAAGTCGGTTTGTACCGATCGCCGGTCGTCGGCCCTCGCGGTGAACGTTAGCCAGCGTCGTGATTCACGGCGCGCTAACGGTTCCACGGAATTGGGCTTTAAGCGGACCGTTCGATTGTCCTACAAGGCCCACCGTCGGACGGGACCGCGTTCTTCGTCCGCGGCTGACCGGGATGGTCGCGCGTCATTCCGGACCGGCATGTCGGGGTAATCGTCGCTCCGCGACCGCCCGCCCAACCGAACCAGAAGCAAGGACGCCCTCGATGACCATGGCACGTAGAGACTTTTTGTCAGTTCTCCTCGGGGGAACCACCGCTTCGTACATCGGCCGTACGGCCGTCGCCGACGAGACCAGGATCACCGAACCGGTCCACCGCGTCGCCAGCATCGTCAGCACTGGTAACAGCTTAAACCAACCGCCGCTCGACATCGCTCTGCGGATCGCTCGTGACGGCTTGGCCCGCTGCCGTCAACAGGTCGATGATTACACCGCTACGCTGGTCAAGCGAGAGCGGGTCGACGGAGTGGTCGGCGAACACGATTTCCTGTTCCTCAAGGTCCGGAATCGCAAGGTTGTTGACGGCGTGACCACGCAACCGCTGTCGGTCTATCTGACCTACCTCCGCCCGGCCGCGGTCAAGGGCCGCGAAGTGATTTTCGTCGAGGGCCAAAACGACGGCAATCTGATCGCTCACGAAGGCGGTTTCAAAGGCCGGTTCCTGCCGACCGTCCCTTTGCCGCCGACAGGGATGATGGCGATGCGAGGCCAGCGCTACCCGATCACCGAAATCGGGATCGAAAACCTGATCGTCAAGCTGATCGAGCGTGGAGAAACCGCCCGGCAGCACCCTGATGTGACCTGTTCTTTCCGCAAAAACGCCAAAGTCAAGGATCGGGTCTGTACGATGCTGGAAGTCAACCAGCCGACCCGGCATCCCGACCTGGAGTTCTTTCAAGCCCAGGTCTTTATCGACGACGAGTTCAACCTACCGATCCGCTACATCGCTTACGATTGGCCGCGGCGAAAAGGCGATTCCCCACAGGTCATCGAAGAATACAACTACATCGATCTGAAGTTGAATGTCGGCCTGACCGATTCCGACTTCGACCCGCGGAACCCGCAGTACGCTTTCTATTCGAAATAGCGTGTTCCTTTCGAAAGAGCGTGCTGCCAAACCGACGGACCGGTTTGCTGTTAGGATAACCGCCAGTCGCGCGGTCGACCGCCATATCGGTCGTCGCGCCGTCTGACGACTTTCCCACGGTACCGCCGATGCACCCGCTGACTTACTTCTCCAGTCCCCGCCACGGACTCACGTACTTCCTTTTCCTGACCGTCGCCGTCTTCGGATTGGCGACCGTACGAGCCGCCGAGCCGACACCGCCGGAAGGCTTCCGAGCGATCTTCAACGGCCGCGACCTCAGCGGTTGGTACGGGCTCAATCCGCACAGCGGTGCCAAACTGACCGGCGAAGCGAAAGCGGCCAACTTGGCGCAGCAACGCAGCGAGTTTGCCGACTACTGGACGGTCGAGGACGGTGAACTGGTAAACGACGGTCGCGGCCCCTACGCGACGACCGAGGAGGAGTTCGGCGACATCGAACTGTTGCTGGAATACAAGACGGTGGCGGGGGCCGACAGCGGTATCTATCTGCGGGGCACACCGCAGGTGCAGATCTGGGATTGGAATCAGGTTTTCAATCCCGAGCGTCCGACCCGCAAGCCGCATCTCGGCTCTGGCGGGCTGTTCAACAACACTCCGGGCACGCCAGGGCGGGACCCGCTGGTTTTGGCCGATCGGCCGTTCGGTGAGTGGAATGCGTTTCGGATCCGGCAGGTCGGTGACCTGACTTGGGTCTGGCTGAACGACCAGCTCGTCGTCGACGGCGCGGTGATGGAGAACTACTGGGACCGCGATCAACCTCTGCCGGCCCGTGGTCCGATCATGCTGCAGACTCACGGTGGTGAAATCCGGTGGCGGAATCTGTTCGTTCGCGAACTGGAATCCGAATAGTCGGGTGATCCAAGGGGCGGGGCGATCGATTCTCAAACCCAACCGATCCCATCGAGTCGCAGTACGACCGATGCGGGCTGCCTGTCGCAGGTCGCGTCAGCAGCGTTGTCGGCTTCGCCAGTTGCGACTCGGCGGAATCGTCCGAATTCTCTTGACGCCTCCGCCGCCAAGCGGATACATCACGTCGTATGGGTAATCTCAAGTCAACCGTGTCCGGACAGGACGTCACCCGCCTCGGCGATTTTGCCACCGCATCGTCGGGCGGCAAGACGCTGTTCCTTTCCGTCGGAGAGCCGAGCGGCGATCAGCACGCTGCGCGGCTGATTCGGGAACTGCGACGCTACAATCCGACGCTCCGCTTTCGTGGCTTCGGCGGTCCCTTGATGCGTCAGGCCGGTTGTCATATCGACCACGACATGACGCAGATGGCCGTCGTTGGCTTAGTCGAAGTGCTGCCGAAATTGCGTCAATTCTTCCGCTTGGCAGACGCGGCCGAAGAGATCTTTCGCAGCGGCGCGGTCGACGGCGTGTTGCTGGTCGATTTCCCCGGTTTCAATTGGCACATCGCCAAGCGGGCGAAACGCTACGGGTTGCCCGTGCATTACTACCTGCCGCCCCAATTGTGGGCCTGGGGTGGGTGGCGAGTCCGCAAAATGCGGCGGTCGGTCGACCATGTGATGTCGGTGTTGAAGTTGGAACAACAGTGGTACGACGACCACGGCGTCGCCAACAGCTACGTCGGGCACCCGTTCTTCGACGCGGTCGCCGAACAACCGCTCGATGAAAAGCTGCTCGACCGGCTCGACACCCGTAAGACCGCCGGCGATACGCTGGTGGCTGTGCTGCCGGGATCGCGAAACCACGAGGTCCAGAAAAACTTTCCGTTGATGCTCGAAGCGATCCGTCGGCTGTCAGCGACGCATCCCCACGTCCGCTTCTTGGTCGGCGCGTTCCGGGATTCCCACGCCCTCTGGTGTCGCAGCCAACTGACTGCCGCGGACCGCCAATTGCCGATCGATATTTTCGTCGGCAGGACGAGCGAAGTGATCGAAGCGAGTCGCTGTGCGATGATGGTCAGCGGATCGGTCAGTCTCGAATTGCTCGCCCGCGGCAAGCCGGCGGCGGTGCTCTATCGGGTCGGTCGGATCTTGCACACCTATGCCCGCCTGATGGTCCGCGTCAAAAGCATCACGCTGGTTAACCTGATGGCTGGGCGGACGCTGTTTCCCGAAATGGTCTCGGTCGGGCGTCCTCAGCCGGCGATCGATTTTCTCTGTCGCAGCGTCACGTCGATGCTGGATGACGACTACTACTATCAAACGCTGACGACGCAATTGGCCGAACTGCAGGCCAGTCAGGGCGGCTCGGGAGCGACCGCCCGCGCCGCCGATGTTCTGCTCAGTCAGCTCGGTTGGACCGGCCCCGAACGCTATTCGCTACCCGCCCCGAGTTCCTCCCCGCAGATTTCCCGCTCGCAGGCGGCCTGATCCGGCGGACACACGAAACCGAAGTGATTGTTTGAACCCATTTATCCTCGGGGTGGCACGCCCAGAGCCGCAAGGCGATGGGCGTGGGTGTTGGCAGCGAGGCTGGCACCGCTTCTGGCATGTAGTTCGTTGGCACGACGAGCCCGGTTCTCGCGTTCACGATACTGCCCACGCCCTTCGTTCCTCAGGGCGTGCCACCCGATTTATTTAGTTCGTGTCGCCCGATTTGGTTGGGGCGTGGGAGCCAGCAGCGGACCCTGTAGACGGTTTTGCCGTCGGCTGTCTGGTAGAGTGGTGGAGTTACGAACTCCGACTCTGCCGGTCTCTTCTCCTGATCGAGGAATGCAGCCATGCGATTCGCGCTACTGTGGTTTGTCACGCTACTTGCCGTCCCGGTGAGCAGTCTGGCTCAAGGCCTCCCTTCCGGCGCTCCCGCCGATCGTCCCCCGCCTGCAGATCGCCGGGGCGGTCAAAAACCCGATCCTGCGGCTGCCGTCTCCGTCGAACGGTTTCCTAGCGCTCGGCTTGAAGACCAAACGTCTTACCTCGTCGAGTTGGTCGAGTTTCGGATCACCAACGGCCCGCTGTCAGGGTTGTCCGCGGATGACCTGCTCCAGCGGTTGGATGCGGCTGACGAGGATGACGGTGCCGAAGTGATTCAGTCGTTTCACCTCTATGCTCTGGCAGGACAAGAGAGTACGGCGAAGGCAGGCGTGATGACGGCCATCACTCAGGGCGTCGCCTATCCACAAGGTCGAGGCGGGGGGGCACCACCGATCCGCAATCGGACGACGATGTCGTTGGGTAAGAGTTTGACGGTGGTGGTCGAGCCGGCTGGCGACCGAGTGTTACTGCAATTTCAATACACGAATTCTCGCATCGACGGTGAAGAGTCCGAGGACGGTCCACCAGACATCGTTGAAACAACGATTCAAACTCCGCTGCGGATCGAACTTGGTAAACGAGTGTTGGTGGGCGGCGGCAGTGGCAGTCAAGCTTCGTATGTCGCCATCACTGTCAGTGAGTGATGATCGAGCCGACGTCGGCCGCTCACTTCGGAGACGCTACACTGAGGGTCTGACGATCGCGATCAATCCGATCGTCACCACCCGCCTACATCTCCCCTTTTTCGCTGGAGGACTTCCGTGCTCGATCGCTCCTGTGTCGTTTCGGGGCGCTCCCCGGTCGATCGCAACGTTCGGTTCGCTGGCTGCTTGTCGACGCTGCTGTTGATCGTCGCGGTGAATGCCCGTGCGACCGAAGTCAGCATCGATACTGGTCCGATTGAGTCGTTGATTTCCGGCTATTGCATCGACTGTCACAATTCCAGCGATGCTGTCCAAGGGGTCGATTTGGAATCGGTTCCCTTGTCCGCAGTCGATTGGTCGGATCGCAGCGATCCTCGTGCCCGATGGGAACTTTTGCTGAAACGAATCGCGTCGCGTCAGATGCCACCGCCTGACGCGGCGCGACCCAGCGAGTCCGAATACCAAGAGGTCGTCCAGCGGTTGGCGGCTCTGCTGGATCGTGTCGCCGATCAGCATCCGCAGTTGCCCCCGATCGATACGTTGCGGCGGCTGACGCGAACCGAGTACCAGAACAGCGTCCGCGATCTGTTGAATGTCGAAATCGACGTTCAGCGTTGGATTCCGATCGATGAATCGAGCCAAGGGTTCGACAACATCACGGTCGGTGAGTTATCTCCGTCGTTGATGAGTCGCTATCTGACGGCTGCGGAGAACATCAGTCGGATCGCCGTGGGCCGTTCGGCCGGTACGCCGATGGGGCTGACGGTCCGCTTGCCGCCTGACTTGACCCAGGAAGGGCATCTCGACGGATTGCCGCTCGGCACCCGCGGCGGAACCAATATCCGTCACACGTTCGCCGAATCGGGCAGCTATGAAGTGGCTGTCCGGTTAACGCGTGACCGTGACGAGATGATCGAGGGACTCTACCACGCTCACGACCTCGACATCTTGTTGGATCGCAGACGGGTCCATCGCTTCCCCATCGTCCCTCCCAAAAACGGCGGCGACGATACGAAGATCGATGCCAACTTGAATGTGCGAATCGATATCGAGGCGGGGCCTCATGACCTGGCGGTGACATTCGCCGGCCAAGGCGTTTCGTTACTGGAAATCAAACGTCAACCGTTCGACGCCTCCTACAACCGCCACCGTCATCCGCGTCAACAACCGGCGATCTTTGAAGTTTCGGTCGTCGGTCCGCTGGCCGCCGACGGCGACCTCGACGCCGCGGAACCGGCCCGTGGCCGGCCTCCCGTTCCGACCGGAGAATCGTCCTCCGCAGATCTGCCCAGTCGCCGAGCAATATTCCACACCCGACCGGGATCGTCCGAAATCGACGATCAACTGAGTGCGGCGGAAGCGATTCTTACGCCTCTGGTTCGACGTGCCTTTCGCCGCCAGGTCGATGCCGACGACATACGGACGCCGATGAGGTTTTTTCGGGAAGCGATCACGACGGAAGTCACCAGCGGCGAATCGGCTGTGGTCACCGACGACGACTCGACAGCCTGGCAAGATCGCTTCGAATTCGGGATCGAGCGGGCGATCGCTTCGATCCTGGTCAATCCGAACTTTCTGTTCCGGACCGAACAAGCCCGCAAAGGGCCGAACAAGCACCGCATCAGCGATACCGAATTAGCCTCACGATTGTCGTATTTTCTCTGGAGCAGCCTGCCCGATGACGAGCTACTCGATCTAGCCGCGGCTGGCCGTTTGCACGATCCGCAGGTGCTGCGGTCGCAGGTGGCTCGGATGCTCGCAGACCCGCGCTCGGAAAGCCTGGTCACCAATTTCGCCGCACAGTGGTTGTATTTGCGGAACCTCGACTCGATCGCTCCGGACCTACGAAGTTTCCCCGACTACGACGAAAACCTTCGCTCGGCTTTCCGCCAGGAAACGCAATCACTGTTTCGTGAAGTGATGCGTCGAGACGCCAGCGTGTTGGGACTGTTGCAAAGCGACTTTACCTTTTTAAATCAGCGTTTGGCGAAGCATTATGGGATCCCCGGAGTCCAGGGAAGCCATTTCCGCAAGGTGAACTTGCCGGCCGATTCGCACCGTGGTGGATTGTTGCGTCACGGCAGCATTCTGGCGGTGACGTCTTACTCCACGCGAACGTCGCCGACCGTCCGCGGCAATTGGGTCCTGAAAAATATCATCGGCACACCGGTCCCTCCCCCACCGCCCGACGTGCCGGCGTTGCCAGAAAAAGCCGCCTTGGTCGCGACGACCTTTAAGGAGCGTCTCGCGGAGCATCGCGATAATCCCGCTTGTGCCTCTTGCCACAACGTGATGGATCCCGTCGGATTCGCGCTGGACAATTTCGATGCGTTGGGGCGCTGGAGATTGTACGATGGCGATGAAGCGATCGACTCGTCGGGCGTCCTTCCCGACGGATCGATGGTTCATGGTGTCGATGAATTGGAGCGGAGCTTGATGCAGCGGCCGGAGATGTTCGTCGGTTGCCTGATCGAAAAATTGATGACGTTCGCTCTCGGTCGCGGTGTCGATCATCGAGACGCTGCTGCGATCCGTCGGATCACCGCCTCAGCCGCCTCGTCCGATTTTGTTTTTTCGTCATTGATTCAAGGAATCGTTGCCAGCGAACCGTTCCAATATCGCGGTGGGATATCGCGACCCAGCCTCCCCTAACCGAACCCGTAGAACAGGGAATCCGACCATGTCCGAGTCGAGCCGAACAAACTCCCGTCGCCCCATGTCCAGCCGCGCGAACTCCGAGCGATCGAACTTCGCAGCTGGCCGTTTTCTCACCAAGACGGCGATCCCAAGGCGAACGCTGTTGCGAGGTTTCGGTACCGCTCTGGCGCTGCCGCTGCTTGACGCGATGGTTCCCAGTTTGACGGCGGCGGAAGCGACACCCGCCGCGGCCACGAATCTCCGCCGACTCGGTTACGTCTACATGCCGATGGGCTTCAATCCCGCCGAGTGGACACCCCAATCGGATCAGCTGGACGAATTGCCGTCGAGTCTGCGGTCGTTGGCAGCGGTCAAGGATCGCGTGACGGTGATCAGCGGCATGGACCTGCAGAATGCCTATCCTGGGTCGCACGCCACGTCGAACTCGGCATTCTTGAGCGCCGCGCAGGCTAAGTTGACCGAAAGCAGTGACTATTATTTGGGAACCACCGTCGACCAGATCGCGGCGAAGCGATTCGGGCACCAAACCCAACTGCCGTCGTTGGAATTGTCGATGGACCTGCTCTCGACGGTCGGCCAGTGTGATAATGGATATGCCTGCGTCTATCAAAATAATCTGGCCTGGTCATCGCCGACGACGCCGCTTCCCTCCGAAGCCCATCCGCGGCTTGTCTTTGAGCAATTGTTTGGTGAAGGGGGGACGCCCGAACAACGCGCCGCGGCTCTCCGTAGCCGCGCCAGCCTGCTCGATTCGGTCGCGGTGGAAATCAAGCGGTTGAAGCAACGCGTCGGTGCCGATGACCGGAACAAAATCGACCAGTATGTCGACAGCATCCGCGAAGTCGAACGGCGGATCGACCACGCCGAGAAATCGGTCACAGATAACCCGCTTCCCGATTTGGATCGTCCGGTTGGCGTCCCCGCAGCCTATGCCGATCACGCCCGGTTGATGTTCGACCTGCAACTGCTGGCGTTCCAAGGCGATATCACCCGGATCGTGACGTTCCAGTTGGCCCGTGAGGCCAGCACTCGGACCTACCCCGAGATCGGCGTGCCGGAACCGCATCATCCGATCACCCATCACGGCGGCAATCCGGAGAAACTCGAGAAGGTCGCCAAAGTCAATCAGTTCCACGTTTCGCTGTTCGCCGAGTTTCTGGAGAAGATGCGATCGATCCCCGAAGGTGACGGCAATCTGCTCGACCATTCGCTTTATATGTACGGCAGCGGGATGGGTGATCCCGATGCCCATGACCATTCCAATTTGCCGATCCTGGTCGCCGGCGGGGCCGCTGGGAAGATGCGGGGCGGCCGACACATCCGGTACGATCGCCCCGAGCCGTTGGCGAATTTGCACCTGACGTTGTTGAACAAGTTCGGCGTCCCGCTCGAGACCTTCGCCGATAGCACCGGGCGTGTCGATGAGCTGTTCGATCCGCTCGAAATCTGAGCCACAGGATGATGAAACCGTTGCCAAGTTCGCATGCCCTACTGCTGATCGTCACGTTCTTCGTAGCCGGTTCGGGTTTTCATGCCGCGACTTGCGAACCGCCTCCGTCTGCGTCGTTGGTTGACGCTGTCGAGAATGCCGACTGGAAACGGGCCGAGTCGTTACTCGACCACCCCGGTACGAACGTCGCTGAAGCGGTCACCGAAGTCCAAGCCGACGGGATGACCGCCTTGCATTGGGCGGTGCAACACGGCCAACTGTCTTGGACCCGGCGACTGCTGAACCGCGGGGCGGATCCCGATGCCGCCACCGAGTACCGAGTCACACCGTTGTCGATCGCATGTCAAGCCGGCGAGCTCGCGGTCGCAACAGCGCTGTTGGATGGCGATGCGGATCCGAATCGGAAATTGGCCGGTGAGACGAGTTGTTTGATCTTGGCCTCCCGCTCCGGAAACGCCGCCTTGGTAGGCGAACTGATCCGTCGTGGTGCGGTCGTCGATGATTCCCAACGCGACGGACAAACGGCGTTGATGTTCGCTGCGGTCGACGGTCATGCCAGCGTGATCGATGTACTGATTTCGGCGGGGGCTGAGGTCGATCGATCACTCGAGTCGGGTTTCACCCCACTGCTGCTCGCCGCTCGCGAAGGCCGGACCGAAGCGGTGCTCACGTTGCTCGGTCATGGTGCCGATCTGAATCGGGCGATGGAACCGAAGCGAACGTCGGGGCGGAACCCGCGGCGCGGGATGACCGCGCTGATGTTGGCTGTCGAAAGTGGGCACTTCGAACTGGCGATGTTGCTGATCGAGCGAGGGGCCGACCCGAATGATGAACAGAGTCAGTTCGCGCCGCTGCATGCCATCAGTTGGGTGCGTCGTGCCCAATTGGGCGATAATCCCGCGGGTGATCCCGAACCGCGTGGATCAGGCAACTTGTCGAGCCTCGATTTCGTCCGGGCGATCGTCGCGGCTGGCGCCGACGTGAACCTTCAACTTCGCCGTGGCGGCGGGGGCAGAGGAGCTTTGAGCACGCGAGGTGCCACACCATTGCTGATGGCCTGTCATACGGTCGACCTGCCGTTGATTCGATTGCTGTTGGAACTCGGAGCCGATCCGAAATTGACCAACCATGACGGCACGACGACACTTTTGGCAGCGGCCGGAATCGGCGTGACGAATCCGACCGAAGGGTATCCGGGAACGCCGCAGGAAGTTGCCGCAGCGATCCGCCTGTTGCTCGATCTCGGTTTGGATATCAACCACGTTGACAACAACGGCGAAACCGCCATGCACGGCGCCGCCTATCGCTGTTTTCCGGAAACCGTCCGACTGGTCGCCAGCCTCGGTGCCCGGCGGGACGTTTGGGACCAGGAAAACCGCTACGGGTGGACGCCACTGTCGATCGCGCAAGGCTATCGTCCCGGGTCCTTCAAACCCGAACCGCCGACGATCGAAGCCGTGACGGAAGTGATGCGCGATCGGGCTCAGCGATAGCCTGGGCTGCCTTCCCTGGTTCGCCGCGGATGCTTCTCACACCTCCTTCCCTGAATCCGGTAATCCGTCTGATGCTAGCTTCGCCTCTGCGGTCGATGACAATCACGGTTTTCTTGACCCTCAGCGCGATCTCCTCGGACGCCTCGGCGAACGAGGTGCCGCATGAAGCAGCGAGCGACGCATTGCACAAGGCGGTCGACTTTTTCCGTCAGCACGCCTCGGCTTCGGGTTCTTACGTCTATCGCATCAGCGGCGATCTGACAAAACGCGAGGGTGAAGGGAAAGTTGGGACGACGACCGGTTGGATCGAACCGCCGGGAACCCCTAGTGTCGGAATGGCTTATTTGCAGGCGTACCAACTGACCGGTGAAGCGTACTTGCTGGAAGCTGCCGTTGAGGTCGGTAACGCGCTGGTGCAAACGCAATTAGTCTCCGGCGGTTGGGACAGCGGCATCGAGTTTGATCGCGAGCAGCGAGCGAAGTATGCCTATCGTGTCGACCAACCCGCCAATCCCGACCGACTGCGGAACACGACGACGTTCGACGACGACAAAACGCAGTCGGCGATCCGCTTTTTGATGCGGCTTGACCGAGTGCTCGAGTTTCAGAATGAATCGATTCACGAAGCGGTCGAAT
>SKZY01000116.1 GCA_007127095.1 Planctomycetaceae bacterium | reverse complement strand
GTATCGGCATAGCCGAGGTCGGAGTCTTGGCTGGGGGCGTTCGACATGGTGCCTTGCGGAGGATAGGAAGCGGACATCGGCCACCCTGACGGCGACGGACCGCACAGGCTACCGCACCGGGAACGGCGCCGCATCGTGAACGCCGCACTGGCGCCAGCAACCGGAATAGGGCGGCGCCACGAGACGGGCAGACCAAGGCCCGGCGATTGGAACCGGCGGGGGGTGCGGTGTCAATTACGGTTCGGCCGCCATCGAGGCCAGCGTGAGAGCCGAGGCGCGAGGGGCACCGCTCGCCGTGGCCCGGCCGTGGGCAGAGGTTTGCGAGGGTCGGGGAAGCGAGGTTCGCGGACACACTGTCCTGGATCACGCACGCCGCCGTACGGGCGGGGCAGGAGCGAAATGGCTGAGGTGTTCCTACCAGTCCACACGCCGACTCCGCCGATCTGGGGACGCTCCCATCCACCGCAGAGGCCGCGCGGCCGGCATCACAAGATACAGTGTCCCCGTGTTGCTCGTTAGTCGTGGCCTTTCGAAATGAGAAATGTCAGTCGGGTAACACTGGCGGTAACACGGCCGCCGCCAAGAAACTGTGACTCCCAAACCCGCGACAACGGCGGTTCCCGTTCACCGCATGGTTTGTCTGAGTCGGGTTTTGAGCGCCGCCGGCTCTCTGCGGCAATCCAGGATTGCGACGACATCGACGACGTCCTCTGAAACCACATAGTAGATTGCATAAGGAAAACGATCCGATAACGCCCTATGAAATCCGCGGTATTGCTCGTGAACACCACCGGTCGTTTCAAGCTTTTTGACGTCTTCTCGCAGGCACTTGAGGAAGTATTCGTCAAGACCAACAGATTGTTCGCCATAGAAAACGGCACCGGTCACGAGATCATCACGAGCCTCATCCCTGAGTTCGACGTTCATTCAGCCGCTCCCTCACGTCATCGAAAGCAGCATCTAGCGGCAAGCTAGCCTTGTTAGACGGGTTCCTAATCCGACTATTTAAAACATCGCCGTGCCAGTCGGGCGAGGGGACGCTGGCCGGATTCGCGGACAAATCCCGCCACAAAATGTTCATGGCATCGAGCTTCTCTTGGGGCGTAAGCGCGGCGAGCATGGCTTCAAGTGACATCATTTTTCCTCTGTGCCCGATTGTACTTGAACAGACATGGCTCGGCAAAAGCCTTCGGATCGCTCGGTGACGGGCGGGCCGTACAAGGCGGTGAGGGCAGGTTCGGATCGGCGGATGTCCACTGCGGTCTACCTTACCAGACGGGGGATCGTCGTGCAGCAAGCAAAATCGACCCTGATTGTGCGAAGTTGTGCGCAACGATCACACGACCAGCACCGCTTGACCTCGATTAAGACCGTCGCTCCGGGCTGTAACCAACGCAGCATGCAACGTTCCCGAACGATCTATTCTTTTCGGCCACGCCAACTCCCGTTGTAGTGATGTTCCCACTCTGAGATTCGGGACAAAAAATTGTCAACGCACCGGCCCCGTTTTAACACGTCAACCCCGAATTTTTGACAGCCCAGGCTAACGCCACCGGCAGTTCGTGTGCCACCCGCGGGACTAGTGAAATTGCCCCGCCATTAAATTGGTCAGTCGACGAAAGACTCCGAGGAACCAGCCAATGCCCAATGTTGCCTTGCCGCTGGACAAAGCAAGCAAAATTGGAATGGTGATCCACACCGCAGACCCAACAGCGACGATCCAAAGTGCAATCTTTGGAATCGCGAACGCATTGGATGATCTCATGATTTGTATAACGTTTGCCGCAATTGCGACACCGATGACGAACCAGAGCGGCGTTTTGAACAGCATTGTCACATGCCCATTCAGCCCCGTGACATCGAATGTCATCCCTTGGAATGCCGAATTGAACAAACTTCCGAAGCCGCCTTCGATCTGCACTTCAGCGTTGCGAATCGTCATCCACGTCATCGGCAGAGAGAGTAGCCCTGAGATAATCCCTGCGGCTAGAAGCGTGTTTTTCTGCTTTAAATTCATGGCATTTCTATGAAGCGATGGTTTGCCGACGAACGCTGGCGTTGACGGCGGGCCGAGCCTACGATCGGACTTCATCAACCGGCAACCCGAGGCCTCCCGTCGAACGCATTGTTCTGGTCTCTCAGTCAGGCTTTAGGTCTCGTTCGAGTTGCTCAGCGTCAGCAAGGTCTTTTGTTCGTCCCGTTGATCGCTTGTTCAAGATGAGGTCGCGAACACCGATCACCGGAATCGCCAGGCCATCCCATTCGGTAGTAATCCGGTTCTTCCAAGCCTCGCCAAACTCGATTCCGTCGACGCTCGTGAGGATATCAATCCTGATCGGGGCAATGCCAATCTGAAAAACGATTCCCGGCCGAGAAAAATCTTCGGGTGTCAAGTCGTGCAGCGGGGCACCGAAACGAGTAATCGCATCAAAGACCTTAATCGCGGTTGCCGCGTCGGCCCGCACCCAGAGGTCGATATCTCCCGTCGCGCGAGGGTAACCGTGTGCCGCCAGAGCGTACGCACCAACCAGCAGGAACTCAATTTCGGAGCTGACGAACTCCGACAACATGTCTCTGAAGTCTGGATTGAGCAACGCCAGGATTCCTCAAAGCCCACGCGTAAATTGTTAGCGGCCAGACCATATTCAAGCATTCCCGAGGTGTACGGTCAATCACGTGCTGGTCCGAGCCCTCTTCCCTGAGAGTGCATACTCTCGTCCTCGTCCGATCAAGAGCGGGCAGTGAGTTCGAATTCATGAAGTCTTCCTTGGACCAGAACGTTCGCGGTAACCCGGCGGCGGCCAAGAACCGTTGATTTCAAAACCCGCCCGATCCGCCGCTCGGGTTCACCGCATGGGTACGCCCGGCACGGGCGTGATTGTTGTGGGGTGCAAGTCCCCTGTACGAGTTTGGGAACCTTTAGTCGGAGGTCAGTATACCAAATGATCGCTCTGCGAGGGGAAGTACGAGACG
>SKZY01000456.1 GCA_007127095.1 Planctomycetaceae bacterium | reverse complement strand
GCCCCGGGCGTCAGCCCGGGGAGAGACAATACCGCACGCTCGATCGCCGCGAAGCGGCCGTCGGAATTCACGGCGTCGCATCGATCGCCAGCCCAGGAACAGTCCACAGCCATCGACACGCCATTCCCTGGGCTTCCGCCCGGGGCTACTGGCGACGGCCGCTTCGCGGCGAAAATGGCGGATCGAAGACGAAGACTTTACCTCGCGATTTCGCAAAATCAGACCTGACACTTTGAATTTGGAACAAACCTGCTTATCGGCCCCGAGAGCCTCAATCCGAATCATCCTGTTCCTCCGACACTACCGGAGGCGGAGTTCCCAATTCTATTTGCAGGTCGCTGATGCCGGACCGCAAAATATGGCGGTAAACGGTTTTGTCGGCGTACGGTGCCTCGTTGTGCCGAACCACGACCCGGATCGCCCGCAAACCGGGCGCGACCGAGCTGAATACGAAATCGGGAGTCTCTTCGGTAACCTCGAACTCCAAAACCGACAAACTGATAGGGTTATCAGCGTCGGGAAATATTAGGAATGCCTTTACGCTCAGGTTCTGCTCGCTATCACCGACCGCAGGCGTCCCGTCGTCATAAATGGCACGACCAATTAGCGTGACCAACGGCATCACTCGCGGCGGCTCGGCAACGCTCGGCATTTCCATCGTCAGGTCGGCCGCGACCTCGAGCGTCAATGGTTCCCCGGAGAGCAAATAAGCGAGTGGTTTGCCCCAACCGTCCCGCAATCCGTCAGCTGACGGCGGACGCAGATACGGCCCACGCCAACCGCAAGCGATCCGGATATGGCTGAAGTCCTCGCCCAAGAAATCGTCTGGTCCGTACCGCATGGCGTAAGGAAACGCCACTCCCAACTCCGGATTCCAAAGTTCCTGCAGCTCCCATCCCGGCGCCGGGTTCGCTCCCACCAGCGGCAAGCGGCCAACATCGGCGACGAAGCCGCTGATGATCGGCGTGCCATCGGTTTGCCGTAAGTTTTCCGGACCCATCACCGCCTCTTCGATCCGGTCGAGTGTCGTACGGGTCGTTTCGTAATGGGCTTGTTCGGCGAGCGGACCGAGCGACTGAACGGCGACCAGCGTCAACACCGATAGGATCGTCAGCACGATCAGCAATTCGATGAGTGTGAATCCGCGTTTCATCGCCAATCTTTAACTCAGGTACCACTGGCGGTATCAAGTGCGGTGTCCGGAACGGACAGAAACAAGACAAAGTCGTCACCGCGTGTATCCAAAGGGGGCAGCAGTACATCGGGAGGAGTATTGAGAATCCCGCTGGGGCCCGCGGATACCAGCCGTGCATGACGCCAAGCGATTCTCAGTTCCGCTTCCGTCAATACGGTGCCTGGATTCGTTGGTACCTGTAGCACGATCGGCCGGCCCCAGCCGTCCAACAACGCCGGGTCGCCCGGCGCTCCATAGCGATTGATTCCTCCAGGAAAGAAGGTGTCATCAAGCCGGTCTAGATGAATCCGTCCACCGCCGTGTTTCATATAAGGGCCGTTCCAGCCTCGGCGGCTGATCGGATCATAAGTCGGGTCGGTGTCGAGCGTCGCAAGGTTCGCATCGCCGAATCTCTGCGGGTTCACGAACAGAAACATCAGTTGAGGATGGTGGGGATCACGTCCATGCTCGAGGACATATTGCGGGTCGGGGAAAGGCAGTCCCGGCAGCGCCATTGGCGGATTCATCGCGTTGTCGAACAATACGCCGTGCATGTCGCTGTGATAGCGGTTGCCGAGGACCTCGGACACATCTCGCAATACCGATCGCGTCACCGTTTCACGAGTATCTTCGCCGATTCCTTCGGTAATCGGAATGATCATCGCCCCCAATGCGGTCAAAACCACCAGCACCAGGACCAGTTCCAGCAAAGTCAAACCGCTCCGCGCGGAAGATCGCGTTCTTGTTCTCATTTCATTCACTTTGCGAAAATACTTTGTTTTAAAAGCGTTCATAGCCAGACCCGGAGGTGCGACAGATCACCTGCCGGCGGCGTCAGCCACTGGTTGGGAGTCAAGTACACGACGCAGGTTTTCCGGTCCAAAGCGAGTTTGGTCATCGAGCATGGGCAGCTGTTCAGTCATACCATTCCCGCATCAGTTGTTCGGTGCTGACCGGACCGCCAACGCCGAAACCGACGGTTTTGACCAACCGTGCTCGACGGAGCGGCCCATTGCCGTCGGCGACTTGAAACACCACGCCGAATCGCTGGTAAGCCGTGGCCGGATTCACGTTCGGTTCACCGGAAAACCGCACCGGTGCCGTATTCGACGCCGTGTCTGAATTCGCGGCAATCAAGGTACAGGCCGGACCGAGTCCCAACACGGCATACGTCCCGCCTGGTGGCAACCCGAGCGTGGCCGGTTGTGAGAGTGTGGCAACCCGCGTGCCGTCAGCGATTTCGATTTCGATGCCGTCGTAATAATCAAACGTCGGGTGGGCCGGCGGGTCCGCCATTTGTCGCAGGCGAGTCACGCCCGCGGCGATCAACGCCGTTGCTTCGTCCTCTACCAATTGATGCGTCGTCAATCCGGCCCGATTACCGGGAAGGTAGGAAGCCAGATTGTTATCGTCTCTGCAGAGCGCATCGAAGTGATCGGGATAGTGTCCCTGAGGATGTCGATTAGCGAACATTCCGAGGAGTTTTTCGACTTCGGCGACGTTCGTGATGCTGCTCGACGTACTTCCCCGCCGGGCCACGCCGGTCCCGAACACCGGGATCAAAATCCCCGCGACGGCGGCCAGCACGGTCAGTACGACGACCAATTCGATCAGCGTCAGACCGAGGTGGCGATAGCGTGGGGGGAGCGAAGCGGGCAACATGAGCAGAAGCGATCGGTAGGGAAGCGGCGACGAGTCGGCCATTATCATCGCCGACCGAGCGTCGGTTCAAGGCTTAATCGCAAAAGATAAGCAATTGCCTAGCAGTTAAAACGACCTTCGCCCCTCGCGAAATTCGCG
>SKZY01000132.1 GCA_007127095.1 Planctomycetaceae bacterium | reverse complement strand
CTGGTTGGTGTTTGCGTCTCGGGAAGGATCGTCATACCGACCATTTCGATTTGGCCCTGGCGATCGATCGCCCGGATGCGAAGGTTGAGCGGTCCGAACCGGAGTGACTGACCGACGGTCAGCGGCGTGTTCTTGAACTCGCGGCGGAAAAGGTCGTGCAGCGTCGCTCGTTCGGGCGCTTCGATGATGACGTCGTAGAACTCGCGGATGTCGTTGACGGTCGTCGAACCGCGCAAGGGGAATTCGATCGATTCGGGAAGCGGTCGTTGCGAATTTTCGTCGTTGGCGAAGACTCGGTTGACCAACGGGCGGGAGCCTGGGCGGAGGACGACGATCACATGATCGCCGGTGAGAATCGCCGTGTTACCTTGCGGCGGAATGACCTGTTCGTCGCGGACCACCATCGCGATTACAACCCCATCTGGTAGGGCGAGTTCGCTGACCCGTTTACCGGCGGCGCGTGAGCGTTCGTCGACGGTATATTCCACGACCTCACCGTCGACGTGTCGCAGCGAACTGATCTCCAAAGTGACCGAAGGGGTCGGTTCGCGTCGCAATCGCAGCCCGAGTTTTTCGGCTATCAGCGGCAAGGTCCAGCCTTGGACCAACGCCGACATGACGACGATGAAAAACACCACGTCGAACATCAGCGAGGCATTGGGCGTACCCATCATCAACGGGAAGGTAGCCAGGGTGATCGGTACGGCTCCCTTCAAGCCGACCCAGGACAACAACGCCAGTTCGTTGACGCGAAACCGAAACGGCAACAGCGACAAAACGACTGCCAGCGGTCGGGCGACCAAGATCAACACGGCACCGATCAACAGGGCTTGCCAGCCGACTTCCAACAACCGACTCGGAAAGCTGAGCAGGCCGAGGATCACGAACATCACGATTTGCGAAAACCAGGCCAAAGCGTCGTGGAAGACCAACACGCCGCCACGAAACACGATCCGCTGATTACCGATCATCAACCCGGCGAGGTAGGCGGCCAGAAAGCCGCTGCCACCGACTTTGGCGGTGACCCCGAAAGCCAGCAACCCGAAGGTACTGACCAGCACCGGATAGAGCCCGGGCGCGTCGAGTTCGATGCGATTGATCAGACGGACACAGAGATAGCCGATCCCGATCCCGAGGCCGCCACCGAGCAGCATCTGCGACGCGAATAGCCCGGCCAAGGATATCCAAGACGTTTCCGGTTGCGTGAGCAGTTCGATACAGCCGATGGTCATCAAGATCGCCATCGGGTCGTTCGACCCGCTTTCGATCTCGAGGATCGTTGCGAGCTTTTTCGGCAGCCGGATACCGCCGCTGCGGAGGATCGAAAAGACCGCGGCGGCATCGGTCGAGCCGACGATGCTGCCCAGCAACAACCCCTGCAACAGTGACAGCCCGAGCACCCATGACGCGGCAACTCCAGTGATCAGGGCAGTCAGCAAAACGCCCACTGTGGACAACAGGAGCGACGGCTTCCAGGCTGAGCGGATCGCTGACAGTTGGGTCCGCAGACCGCCGTCGAACAGGATCATCGTCAACGCCAGAGTGCCGATCCCGTGCGCCAACGGATAGTTTTCGAACGCCAGCCCGCCGATCCCTTCGGAGCCGGCCAACATCCCCAGCAGCAGAAACAGCACCAGCACGGGAATTCCGATCCGTGCCGACAACTTGCTCGAGACGATCCCCAGCAGCAGCAACACTCCCGCGATCAGAATCAGGTTGTCGATGTAAAACATGACGATACGAGGAAGTGTCAGGCGAGGTCGGAATCGTGAGCGGAAGCTTCCCCCGGCAGCGAAACGACCTGGGAAAAGCAGCGTAGCCGGAAAAATCCGGCAGGTTAATCCCACCGGCACCGCATCCCCCAGCCCGCTCAGGCTCAATCAATCAGCCCAAGCCGGTCAGCCGTGGGACTGCTTGAAAAGCTGTCGCTGCCGATAACGGAACTTCGGCTTCGTGTTTCGGTTTATAATCAAGGCCCCGACGTGGAAGTGACCAACCTTTCCGTTCGAGCCTGCCCGACCAACCCGTTCGCCCAACCCGCCTTTAGCCAACCGATGAATTTACGCCTGATCGCCGCATTAACTCTCTTTTGCGGGCTTGTCATCGTGTCCCGAACTGTTGGGGCGGCGGATGACGCTCCGCTGCCAGTCGCGGCGGAACCGTCGCGATACGTGGAAACGATCGTCCCGTTTTTGAAGGCCCACTGCGTCGATTGTCACAGTGGCGACGAACCGGAGGCCGACTTGTCGTTTTCGCGTTTTGCTTCCGCGTCGAACGTCCAAGAGGAGTATTCGCTATGGGAGCGGGTGTTGCGATTGGTCGAGGAGCGTGAGATGCCGCCCGCCGACCGTCCGCAGCCGGATGAGGCTGAGTTGATCGATGTCGGGCGGGCATTGCGGGCCGAACTCGATTCGTTCGACTGTTCTGGGGACCAGCGTCCGGGGCGAGTGACGATCCGCCGACTCAATCGTGTCGAGTACAACAACACGATCCGTGACCTGGTCGGAATCGCTTTTCGTCCGGCTGACGATTTCCCGTCCGACGATGTCGGACACGGTTTCGACAACATCGCCGATGTGTTGTCGATGTCACCGATCCTATTGGAAAAGTATCTCGGGGCGGCCGAATCGATCGTAGCCGAGACGTTCAAAGACCCCACGGCGCGGCGACGGATCGAAGTCGATTCGGGCGAATTGGGGCCGGGCTGGACCGATCGTCTGCGGCGAGACGTCACCACGTTCGCCACGCGAGCCTTTCGTCGCCCCGTCGCGGCGGAGGAAGTCGACCGCTTGATCGCCCTCTCCGGCGGCGACCGAAGGGAACGTGGCGGTCGAAATCGCCGTCGCGGCGGGCGGCCTGAGTCAGACGGGGAACCGTTTGCCAACGATCCGCTGCGGATCGCGGCGACCGCGATCCTGACGTCACCCCACTTTCTGTTTCGGATCGAGCGTGATCCGGAGGCGTCGGCGGAATCGG
>SKZY01000070.1 GCA_007127095.1 Planctomycetaceae bacterium | reverse complement strand
GGTATCGCCAGGAAATCATCGTCGAAGGACGTCGAATCCGGTTGATCCTCAATGGCGAAACGATGGTCGACTACACCGAGCCCGAAGACAAGAAATCCGATTCCGGTGACTTTGAACGACGCCTCGGAGAAGGCACGTTCGCGTTGCAGGCGCATGATCCCAACAGCAAGGCTTACTTCCGTAACCTGCAGGTTAAACCACTCGACTGATCGAGCTTTTAAGCACCCCCTGACGCGTCTTTCGGCTTAATCGCCTTAGCGACCCGGTCCTGACCGACCAGCCGGTGATCAGCTTCTGTAACCCGAAGCATCTCGCTGCGCCCCCTTCGGGGTCGGTTGTCTGTCGGGCGATTCTCCTTCGGGGGTGCTTAGGAATTCGTTAACCGCTTGTCGTCTCACCCGATTCGCTCGGGTCGGATGTGGAGCGGTCAGCCGTCGGCTCTGCGGCGTCTGTTTTTCGCTTCTCAACGTCGGCGAGTATCCGCCGCCGCTCGACGTGCGACGCGGCGGACCAACAGGCGATCTCCTGCAACGTCCGCTGGCACCCGATACAGATCCGGCGACTATCGATCGTACAGATTCCGATGCAGGGTGAATCGGAGTTCATGATGGGGTGAGACCGAATGGTTCGTGTTGGGGCCTGACGCCAAGCGTCACAGGCCTAGCAGTCCATCGCCAGCATCGGCGGCAGATCATTCGCGGTCGTAGAGCTCATCCTGCAAAGCCGGGTTGCCAAGGTTGCCGTTGCCGACAAAGCCGAGATTGTGCCGCCGCATCAACGCCTCTTGTTCGGCCGAGATGAAGTTCGGTCCAGGCATCTCGATATGATATTCGAGCCCCCTCGATTCGACGTGGCCATCGAGGAAGGCGACGTTGGCGGCTCCGAGGTGGCGGAAGTGAACACTCGGAAAGTTTGCACTGGGCGGTTCCAGCATCCAAGTTTCCTCGAAGCTGAACGTCGGAGGCGAGAAGGTCAGCATTCTGACCTGCGCCGAATCGGCAAAGACAACCGTCTGGCTCGTCTGGCGGATAGCCGCCAATTTCCGTGTCAGCGGCTTACTGCTGGGCGTCGCCGCGAAACTCGGTGGGGGCCATTCGACGCCGGAGGCGCGAGACAAATATTTTCCGTTATAGCCATACCCTGAGGCCGGGATACCGAACCTCACGTTGTCCATTTGCGACGGTCCGAAATCGGGACATTGAAATGCCGAGTAGCTGGTTTCGATGTAGGGGGCGAGCGGCCCTCGGGTGTAATCCAACTGCTCGTCAGGTACCGCTTGGTCGTAGTCGAGCACCCCAAACCAGAATTGGGCGCTCCCTTGGGGTCCGGAGAAGGTCGTCAGATAACGCATTCGATTAGCGTCCTCGGACACGTAGGGGATCAGGTTTTCACGATTGTTGTTCATGTAGTTGTGCAGTGACAAAACCAACTGTTTCAAATTGTTTTGGCACTGCATCCGACGCGCACTCGCCCGGGCCGCTTGGACGGCTGGCAATAGCAAACCGACGAGCACGCCGATGATGGTGATCACAACCAACAGTTCGACCAGTGTGAAAGCGGCGCGCAGCCGCGATCGGGAACCCCTTGGCATCGCAATGTCCTGTTCAAGATGGTTCGCCGGGTCGGAGCGCGAACCTGATGCCGGCGCCGAATCGACGAGATGCAATCAATCGAAATCCCCAGCGACGAGCTGCCCCACCCGAGAGGGCAAACGCCGTCACCACGTCTGGTAGGTCTTCTGACTCGTCGCGTCCGAGTTGCCCTCAGCCTTCTCATCCGACCCAACGCCGGACAATGGCACTTCCACCAAGAAGGGGCACTCCTGCAGGCCAAGACGGTCGCAGTCGGCGAACAATTCGCCAAGCCAACCGGTTTGACCTTTACGACTTACAGCGGCGGGGCCGTCCCGGATTTCCACCGGAGTTCCCTGTTCGCATCGACCGGACAGATCCCGGAAGATGCCACCAAACGTTGCTGTTCGTTCATCGTGGTTCGCAGAGTCAGTCGATCTGACTGACGCTGCGAGAGTTAGAACGTAGCCCCGATGATTTCGGCTGGGAAGCCCCGAAACCGGAAAAATGGGCAGCGGGGCGTTCACTCACGCGAGCCGCTGCGGCGACCGAGCAGCGTAAACATCAAGCGGCGGTGGAGTCATCCGCCGCGTTCGAGCAGGCAGTAGAGCCCCACCAACGTCTTGGCATCACGGATTAGGCCAGTGGAGATCATCGAGCGGACTTCGTCGGGCGAGACGATCCGATTCTCGATTTCTTCGGTCGCCTCGCGATCGGGTTCGCCAGCGGTGAGTTCCGTGGCGATGAACAGGTGCATCAGTTCGTCACAGATCCCTGGGCACGAGTAAAACTCGTAAACCTTCGTCAATTCACCGGCGCGATAGCCGGTTTCTTCGATTAATTCCCGCCCGGCTGTGACCGCCGGGGTTTCGCCCGGATCGATCGTACCGGCGGGGAGTTCGAGCAGTGTTTCTCCGACGCTGTGACGATGGTTCTCGATCATCACGATCCTCCCGTCGGCTAGGATCGGTAGCAACACGACCGCGCCAGGGTGTCGGATCACCTCACGACTGCGGGTTCGACCGTTGCCGTCAACGACATCGATCTCGTGGACACGAAACCGAGAGCACTCCAGCAGCAGTTTTTCTTGCGGGTTCATCATCGTCCCGACGTGGGCGAATGCAGGAAGGGTCAGTTGGGGGAAACAAACACCGGTTGTATCGTTACCGAGTCGACGCGTTTACGCTAGACAGTTGATTGTTCACCATCCACCGAGGTAACAACATGTCCGGGACAGATTCCTCGAATGAGTCGGAGGGGACCCATGAGAATCGCTCGCAGGATCCGCAAGCGTCGGACTCTGCGGAAGATGATTTTACGGGTGGAGGGGTGACACCACCGACGGCTGAATCGTGCGACGGAAACGAATCTCGCTTCGGCAAGTACCTGCTTCGCCAACAGCTCGGT
>SKZY01000337.1 GCA_007127095.1 Planctomycetaceae bacterium | reverse complement strand
GCCAGATCGCCAAAGTGGCGTTAGGCGGGATCGTAGGCTTCGGAGCCGAGTCCGCGTCCTTTGGGCATGAACTTGCACAGCACCACACCGAGGAAATAGAGAAACACCAGGGGGACCATCAGCGAGATCATGCTGGTGATGTCCGCCGGCGTGACCATCATCGATATCACGGCGATTACCAAGATCGCGATTCGCCATGAACTGATGAACGCTTCGACCGGGATCAATCCGATCCGCTCCAGGAACAGCATGACCAGCGGCAGTTGAAAAGCGACGCCGAAGCCGAGCGGCAGCAGCAATACGAAGTTGATGTAGTAGCTCAATCGTGGCTCGACGGCGACCTCGAGCTGACCGTTGAACTTCAACAGGAACGTCAACACGAAGTGCAGCACGAAGAAAAACGCCAAGGCGACCCCGGCCGTGAACAATCCGACGCTGAACGGCAAGTAAATATAGACATAACGCCTTTCGTGCGAGTGCAAGCCGGCGGCTACGAAAGACCAGAGGTGATAAAAGATCATCGGGCTGGCCAGCACCGCGCCGACGATCAGTCCGGCTTTGACCCAGATCATGAACGGCTCTTCGACCTTCAGCGAACTGAGCCCGATTTCGTGACGACGGAGTTGCAACTTCGGCTTCAAACTGCCCGGGTCGGGCATCTGAGAGAGCAGTTCGACCATCTGGACTGGCCCGGCGGTGGGCAGCACTTCGTCGATGTCGGTTTGGCTGAGTACGTCTTCAGGGATGTCGTAGACCAATTCCCACATCAGACCGTTCTCGATCAACAGTTGTCGCAGTTTCGCGACGTCAGGGCTGTTCGGCTTAACCCCCAATTTGGCTAGGTCGCGATCGGCATTGAACTCCTGGATCGCTTCCTTGAGCGGTTCTTGGACATAGCGAACGATGCCATCGGCGAAGAAGAACAGTCCGACGACCAGGCCGAGTCCGAGCCACATCAGCGCCTTACCGAGCGATTTGCGGAGTTCCTCGAGATGCTCGCCGAAGGTCATCGTCGAGTTGTCGAACAGATCGTCTTGCGGGCGGGCGGGTCGGTCCACGGTTGCGATTCTGGAGGTTTCTGGGCAGGTTTCAGGACAGATACGATAACGATGTGCGGTCCGCCGCGACCTGATAGGCTCTGCGGGCGGTCGAGAAGCGAACTCGGTAGAAATCTGAACCGAATCCGAAATCCGCGCACAGTCTAGCAGCCGGATCGGGTTTTTGTCGTCAAGTGTGAGCGAATTGCATGGTCCAGCCGATGTCTCCGTTGTTCTTTACGCCGTTGATCAAGCGGATCGTCTGGGGAGGTCGCCGCTTGGGCGATTTGTTGGGCAAACCGATCGGTCCTGCGTCGGACTATGCCGAAAGTTGGGAAATTGTCGATCACGGGGCCGATCAGAGCGTCGTGGAAGTCGGGCCGCTCGCTGGCCAAACGCTCGGCGGATTGCTCCGCGATTACAACGCCGAACTGCTCGGTCGCCACGCGGGCCAAGACCGATTTCCGCTGTTGCTGAAATATCTCGACTGCCACCGGGTGCTGTCGGTCCAAGTTCACCCCGACGACGATTACGCCCGCACGATGCAAGAGCCCGATCTGGGCAAAACCGAGGCGTGGTACGTCGTCGACGCGGTTCCCGGCAGCCGGATCTACGCCGGATTGAAGCCGGGGGTCGATCGCCCGACGCTGGCCGCGGCGGTCCGCAGTGGCCGGACGGAGGATTGCCTGCACTCTTGGCAGCCACAAGCCGGGGAGTGCGTTTTTATTCCGGCCGGCACCGTACATGCCTTGGGCGGTGGGTTGGTGGTGGCTGAAATCCAGCAATCGAGCGACACCACCTTTCGGCTGTTCGACTGGAACCGTGTCGGCGACGATGGCCAGCCGCGAACGCTGCACGTCGACCAAGCACTCGACGTGACCGATTTTGCTCGTGGCCCGGTCACCGCGCAATCGCCACGAGTCGCCGATGATGGGACGCGAGAACTTGTCGCCTGCGACCGTTTTGTGCTTCGTGAGGCCCGGTTAACGCCAGCTGAATCGGTCCGTCTCGGCGGCGACGATACGTTGCGGCTATTGACGGTTCCCCACGGTGCCGCCGTGCTGGAAACCACGGACGGGCCGTCATACAACCTGCCGCTCGGCCGCTCCGTGCTGCTTCCGGCGGCGTTGTCCGCGGTCAGCGTTCGGGCAGACGCCCCCGAAACGATCGTCTTGATCGCCGAGCTGCCCTGACCGGCGACGATTCGAAAACCGGCGACGGTTGACTCATCGATCATCACGGTTCACACCGATCCTGCGGTCTCGGGGGATTGGGAGACTTTTTCGGGTTTGACGTCCGGCAAACGCCACTCGACGTGCGGTTTCGGTGTAAACTGGACGGCTCCTGCCTACAGATCCCACCTCCCACCGCGCGAACCATTCGTGACCACGTCGATCCCACCACGCGCCGAGATCCGTTTTGATTCGTCGGCTGGCGGCCGAGATTCCCGTCGGCATCGGACCGGTTTTCCCTTCTTCAAGGGACGGCTTGCCTGCATGATTGGGTTGGCTCTGCTGCTGTTGGCTCCGTCCGCTCGGGGCCAATTTCCGGTAATCGAAGCGATCCTGGTGGAGCCGCATGTCGGTCGATCGGGTTCCGAGTTTCCCTTGGCCGTCACGGGCGGGAATCATCTCGACGGTGTCGACCGACTGATTTTTTCGGACCCCAGGATCGTTGCTCGACCTCAAACCGAAACGACGGCTGAGGGTGAAGAGATCATCAAAGCCGGCCATTTCACGGTCGGTATCGCCGACGAAGTGCCGGCCGGGACCTACGAAGTCTTCGCCGTCGGGGCGTATGGAATCAGCAACCCCCGCTCGTTCACGGTCACGTCGCTGCCGGTGACCGCGCCCGGCAACGTCGGTGCGTCGGTGGCCGAGGCGACGACGATCGGTGGTTCGACACCTGCGGGAGCGGAGGGGGCGGCTGACGGATTCGTGATCCGCCATCAGGCGACCGCCGCGCGGGTCGATTATTTCCGTCTGACAGCCGTCGGCGGACCGCCGCAACGGATTCGGCTGATGGCCCAACGGGTCGATTCGCGGATGATCGGACAATTGAAACTCTACGGTCCCGACGGACGTGAGGCGCAGACGGCTCGCGGGGCTGACGGGTTTGACCCCGAACTGACACTCCCGGCCGGCGCCCAGGGCGATTACGTCATAGCGGTCCAGGATTTCTTGTTCCGCGGCGGTGCAAACTTCTTTTATCATCTGGAGGTTTCACCGATCGCAGACAGCGATACTGCGGCACCGATCACGATTTCGCTCGATCCGTCGGAGGGCCAAGTGCCTCAGTTCGCTGCGATCGAGTCGGCGACTTTGCCGCGTCTCGATTCCGCTGTCGAGCCGGTCACGGTAGAGGAAAGCGTTGTCGTGGTCACACCGCCCGCGGTTATCGAATCTCGTTTTTCACGACCACGATTCGGAGTCGCCGGCTCCCGGTCAGTCGTCCACTTCGAGGCCGAGGAGGGACGTCGGTTGAGGGCGGAGGTGATCTCCCAGCGACTCGGCGAGCCGACCGACCCACGGCTCAGTATCGAGCGGCGGGAGGTTGCCGACGATGGGACCGAGCGTTGGAACCCGGTGCTCAGCGAGGATGATCCGCCGGTCGTCGGCGATGCCGTCTTTCGCCTGCGGAGCAAAGATCCCTTGGCCTTGTTCACCGCCCCGGCGACTGCGACTTATCGAATCAAGATCAGCAACCTCGATTCCGGTCAGTCGTTGGCGGCTGAGCCGAAATGGTTGCTCCACTTGACCGACGTAACGCCCGATTTTGATTTAGTCGCATTGCCTGTATTTCCGCACAATGACCCGTTGCAAACCCGTCCACGGGGAAGCCAGGTGATTCGCGGTGATCGCCAAGCGATCCGTGTCCTGGCGTTTCGCCGAGACGGCTTCAGTGGCCCGATCGAGTTGTCACTGCGACCGACTGAGGGTGAATTTCCCGCTGGTGTCGATGCTCCGCCGGTCGTGATCGCGAGCGATCAAACCGAGACCCAATTGCTGATTTCCGCTGATGAAAATGCGGCCGCCTGGATCGGTGGTGTCAAGGTATTCGGCGAGGGTACCGACGGCGAGCGTTCGATCGAGCGAACCGCCCGGCCGGCGACCACGGTGTGGGGCCGTGGCGATCTCCGTGACACGTTTTCATCCCGCTTGTCGACCGAGCTGATGGTATCGGTATCGGATGAATCGTTGTCTCCCGTTTCGATCCGACTCGGTGAAGGTGAGCTGACCGGTAAGCCGGGGTCCGATTTGGCGGTGCCGATCCGCTTGGTCCGGCGTGACGCGGCCGCTCCGGTGATCGTTCGTCCACGCGGCTTGCCAGCGGGTGTTACCGCGGCCGAAGTGACGATCGCTGGTGATCAAACCGAGGGCGTTTTGACGCTGAAAATCGCCGCTGATGCGAAGGTCGATCGCTACTCATTTTCGGTTTTGGCGCAAACCAATATTCAATTCAAGCCGGTGACCCAAACGGACGCCAGCGAGATAACTGTTTTCCTTAACTCCAACCCGGCCAACCTCGAGTTGACTCAGACGCCATGAAATCGTCCCACCTCTCACGCATGACGCATTTCGTCGTGGTTTTTTCGTTTGCGGTCTGCGGCCTGATCGTCGACCGTGGGGTCGCCGCGGCGATCGACTTGCCGATTCCGGTGGTCGAGCCCGAGCGGGAACAACCGGTCGACTTCCACGAGGAAGTGATGCCGTTGCTACGTCGGTCATGCCTCGCCTGTCACCACTCCAAGCTCGCCGAAGGAGGCCTGAATCTGGAGAGCCTGCCCCAAATGCTCAGCGGCGGCGACAGCGGATCGGCTTTGGAAGTCGGTGACCCGGGTGCGAGCCTGTTGATCAGTCGCGCCAGTGGCGAAGAAGAGCCGTTGATGCCGCCGGAGGACAATGCGGCTGACGCCCGGCCGCTGACCAGCGAAGAACTCGGGCTGATCAGCCTCTGGATCCGCCAAGGAGCCGAGGCCGGCGTTTCGAAGTCGAGCGATTCGCCAGATTGGCAACCGATCCCGCCGTCGTTTCGGCCGATTTACGCGATCGACGTTTCGCCCGACGGTCGTTACGTCGCCACCGGTCGCGGCAATGGAGTTGAAATCCACGAATTGCCCGACTTCGCCGAAGTCAGTCGCTTGGTCGATCCAGCATTGGCCGACACGGTCGGTGACGATGCCGCCGATATCGATCTGGTGCAGTCGATCGCCTTTTCGCCCGATGGCCAGACGATCGCCAGCGGCGGATATCGTTCTGCGAAACTTTGGAAAAAATCGTTCCCCGAGGTCGACTTCGATGCTGATCCCGAATTGACCCTTTGGAAATCGGTCGTTGGGCCGGTCGCGATCGCCGCGGAAAACGGACTGCGAGCCGCTGCCGCTGCCGACTACTCGATCCGTGTCGCCGCGGCAGGCTCGTCCGATTCACTGACTCTGACCGGCCACTCGGCGACCGTCGTTTCGGTCACCGCCGCCGCCGCCGGCGACCGTGTGTTGAGCGCCGATCTTGGCGGTCGAGTGATCCTGTGGAACGCCGAGACCGGGTTGGCCATCGCCGAAATGCACCTCGGCCGAGCGATCGAATCGCTCGTCGCCGCGAATGATCTGAGCCGGTTTGCGATTCTGGATGCTGTCGGAGCCCTCAGCCTGTTTGAGGTCACAGCCGGTGAAACGGTCGGGTTGGAACCGCGTCTGCAAGAACAGACCGCAGCGATTAAGGATGTCACGGCGGTCGCTTGGATCGATGGTGAAACGCCCTCCGTCGTCGCCGCGACCGAGGAAGGCCCGGTCGTGATGCTGAATGCCGCTGACGGCGCGACGATCCGGTCACTCGACCACGCCGCGACCGTCGACGTCTTGGCCGTCGATCCGCAGTCTCAATCGCTGGTCACCGCCGGTCGAGACGGCGTGGTGAAGGTTTGGGACGCCCAATCGGGTGAAGCCAAACGGACATTGGACGGCAACCCGCAACAGGTCCGACTGGTGGCCCGGGCCGATCAAAACAAGCAACGGCAGCAGGCCAGGCTGATTCGGCTGGCCGCTACCGGCGAGGAGCTTCAGAAACGACTCGGCGTCGAAGAAGAGGCGGTGACCAAGGCGACCGAGGCACGCGAGCAAGCGAAGACCGCCGCGGCCGAGCAGGACAAAAAAGTCGCTGCTGCTGAACAGGCATTGGCCGGCGACGAAACCAAGATTGCCGAAAACGAGAAACGGTCAACCGCGTTGACGGCTGAGCTCGAGAAATTGACCGGGCAGATCGCTGCAGCCAAAGCTGCCGAAAAAGCCGCTACCGCGAAAGCGGCTGCGGAAAAGGCCGCTGCCGCAAAAGCCGCAGCGGAGAAAGCCGCTGCGGAAGCGGTCGCTGCTGAGAAAGCTGCCGCGGAGACAGCCGCTGCCGCAGAAGCCGCCGCTGCAGAAGCCGCTGCCGCTAAAGCCGCCGCGAACGAAGCTGCTGAAGCTGCTGACTCGAAAAAAGCCACTGCGGAGAACGCTGCTGCAGAAGAGGCTGCTGTGGAAGAGGCTGCTGTGGATGAGCCGCCGGCGACCGAATCCGCGGCCGAGTTGACTGAGAAGCAAACGGCTGCCGAGTCTGAACGGGAGAAATTGCAGGCCGAAGTCACCCAGCTGAAGGAAGGCTTGGAAGCCAAAAAGAAGGCGGTGGAAGCGGCCAAGCAGGAATCCGAGAAGGCCGCGGCCGAAGTCGTCAAGCTGCAGCAAGCCCTTGATGCCGGTGTCGAAGCCCGCGATCGTTTGGTCGAAGCGATTCAAGGGCACGATCAGCAGGTGGCCAACGAACAGCAGGTGGCGACCGCGTTCGATCGCCAACACCGACGGTTCGACCGTCAATTGTCAGGCTTTCGGTCACCCGTTACCCAGGTCGCGTTCAGCCCCGATGGAGCGACATTGGTGGTCGCCCACCTCGATCGCTCACTTCGCGTCTACCGGGGCGACGAAACGCTCGCCATGGCGGTTCTTTCCAGCCCTGCGGCGAGTCGTGCGATGACTCGCCCGCAACCGCTGTGGTTCACCGATGACCAGACGTTAATGACGGTTGGCGATGTGACTCAGGGCTGGAAGTTAACGCCGACGTGGATGTTGCATCTGCGGATCGGAAATCCGCTCGATAGCGAGCAGGAATCGCCGATCAGCGACCGCGTGACGGCGATCGATTTCCATCCGTCTGGTGAACTCGTCGCGATCGGCAGCGGTCCACCCAGCCGGTCGGGGCATGTGCAGGTCTTTTCGACGCTTGACGGTAGTTTGGTGAAGGACTTTGGCGACGTCCACAGCGATACGGTTTTGGGCGTCCGTTTTTCGCCCGATGGCCGCACCCTCGCCTCGTCGGCGGCGGACAAAATCATCCGGATCCTCGATCCGGCCGGTGGTGTCGTGCGGGCGTTGGAGGGGCATACCCACCACGTGATCGCGCTCGCCTGGCAAGACGACGCGACGACGATCGCGACCGCCAGTGCCGACCAATCGGTCAAGGTTTGGAATGCCGAAGACGGGACCCAGAAACGGACGATCGGCGGTAACCCGAAGGAAGTGACCGCGATCCGGTTCGTCGGCACCACTTCCCAGGTCCTAGCAGCCGGAGCGGATGGCAATGTCCGACTGCAGGACGTGGCTGATGGCAAGACGGTTCGAACCTTCAATTCACCGGGTGACTTCCTGTTCGCCGTGGCTGTCACTCCCGACGGCAAACGCGTTTTGGCCGGAGGTCAAAACGGCACGTTGAAGTGCTGGAACGTCGAAGACGGCAAATTGCTGAACGAGCTGAAGTGACGCCGGCCAGCGGTTTTATCCGGCGACCTGCAAACCGCGACCGTTTCGCAAGAACGCTCGCAGAGGTGCCGCTTGGTCGTCGGCCGGCTGTTCGTTCAATTCCGCCGTGCCGCTCGCTGTCGACATTTTGCCGACGAATACGCGATTCTCGGTCGCCCGCTCCGCTGGCATCCGTGGTGGTTTCTGCTCGGCGACCGTCGCGCCGGGGGTAGCCATCTCGGGGGCAGCCGACTCGTGACGATCGAGTTCATCGCGGACCACCCGGATCGCCTTCGGGGCTTCGATTCCGATCCGAACTGTATTACCCTTGACTCTCAACACGGTGACTTTAATGTCATCGCCGATCCGAATCGTTTCATCCAATTTGCGGGTGAGCACGAGCATGCCTATCTCCTTGACGCCCTGAGGCGATCGAACAACTGGTTAAGATCCTTCCTGTACTCCGGCCGGATGCCGTTTAGGCCATCCGCCGCGAGAACGGAGGACTTAGTTAGCAGCAGGTGTGCCAAAAGGCGGGCTCGGTTCGTCGGATTGTCCGCAAGTCATTTATTTCGAACAGTTTAACGAAATGGCAGCGTTTTCGACGGCGATCACAGCCGTCCCGATTTTGCTCAAAATTACAATATTTTGTAATCTCTACGGCGTTTCGCCATTCGCTCGTCCCGCCAGTCGCCCCGTTTAGGACTGCATGAACGCCACGGCCCCCAATCCGCTCGATCGATCGGAATACATCGAGCAGGCCTATTTCTACGGGCTGTTGGAGCAACGGATCGTTCAGGAGGTTCCGATCCAGGAGCTGTTGGAGCAGGTACACTACGAGATCGCCGCCAACACACGGTTACCGATGGCGGTCGGATTTTTGCTGACCGAGTTGAAACATTTGGGGATCATGGCCCCGGCGATGTCGCGTCTGGGTCACTACTTCACACCGTTTCAGACCTATCTGATCACCGAGGCGGAGCGGGAAGACGGCAAGTTCGACATGCGGGTGGCGTTGCGAATCCTGCAGGCCGAGGCGAAATACCGGGTCGCCGGCGCTACCTGCGAGGGGTTGTTCTTTTTTCAATTCGAAGCGATTTGTCGTAACCGACTCCGCTACGACCCCGGCTTGACCGCCGTCGCTGGTGATCCGAGTTTCGGAGCGAGTTGGCGGGATGGCGTGCTGCAATTGCGACGCGAAATCGGCTTGATCGACCTGGCTGACTTCCTGTTTCTGCACAGCGAGGAATATCGCCAAAAATTGATCGCCGCCGGTCAGTCGCTTGAAAGACGCGGGCCGTTTATATTCGGCACCCAAGAAGGCCGGATCGCGTTGGCCTGCCGCCGCCGCGACCCGTTGTACCTGTTCGGCGCCTTGCAGCGCCACCTCGGTTACCCTGCGGTCCCCCGGGTCGTTCCGGTCGATCGGACGGCGGATGTGATCCCTCAATTGTTCCGCAAAATCGAACAGCTCGAACAACGGATCAAGTTGATGGAACAAGAAAACCGCACCGGGATCGATATCACCAAGTTCTACGGTAAATCGGCCCGCGATCGAGGACATTGACGACTCGCCCACCCGCTACTCGGCGCCTTCGATTCTTTCCCGACCCCGCTACTTTCCCGCCCGCTCACCCCCGCACCGCAAGGTTCCCCGTTATGGTTTTCTGGGATTACGTCGTCCTGATCGGTTACTTCGCCGTGATGATCGGCATCGGGATCTACAGTTCGATGCTGATCAAGGCCCAGGAAGATTTCTTCATGGGCGGTCGCTCGTTCGGCAAGCTGTTGCAGACCTTTGCGGCTTTCGGTGCCGGGACCGGTTCGAGCGACCCGGTGAATACCGGACGGACCTCGTTCACCAGCGGGATGAGCGGGATGTGGAGCGTGATGTATTGGTTGCTGGTCACGCCGTTTTACTGGATTGCGGGTGTCTGGTACCGGCGGATGCGCCATCTGACGCTCGGCGACTGGTTCGTCGAACGCTACGATTCACGAGCGCTCGGGGCCGGCTACTGCGTCTTCGGGATCCTGTTTTACATGGTCTACGGGTCGATGCTGTTCTCGGCGATCGGTAAGGTCGCTGCGCCGTTGATCGAGATCGATTCCTTCATGTTTTTGGGGAACCAGTACGGTATCGAGTACCTGTTGGTCCCGTTGATCGGCGTGATCGTGTTGTTCTACGGCATCCTCGGCGGCTTGCACGCGGCATATGTGACCGACTTGGTCCAAGGGTTGTGCATCATCTTCCTCTCGATCGTCCTGGTCCCCTACGGATTGGCGGCGCTGGTGGAGAAGTTTGGGGATCCCTCAAGCGAGGGTTTGATGATGGGGTTCACCTATTTGCACCAGCAATTACCGGCCGAGCATTTTCACATCGTCGGGTCGACCAGCAGCAGTGAATTTCCGCTGCACCGGATTATCGCGGTGGTGATCATCAACCTGATCGGGATCGTCGTCCAGCCACACTTCATCGCCACCGGCGGCGGTTCGGCGAAGAACGAGAACACGGCCCGGGTGGGATTGGTCGCCGGCAACTTTCTGAAGCGGTTTTGCACGATCGGCTGGGTTCTGACCGCCCTGATCGCCCTGGCGTTGTACGCCAATAACCCGGAATTGTCGATCGACCCGGATAAGACCTGGGGGATCGCTTCTCGTGAATTGCTCGGCCCAGGGCTGACCGGATTGATGCTGGCTTGTCTGTTGGCCGCGTTGATGAGCAGCGTCGACGCCTACATGATCGTCGGTTCGGCGTTGGTGGTCCGCAATGTCTACGCCCCTTACATCAACCCAGGGGCCAGCGAGGCGCAATACATCAAGGTCGCCCGGTTGACCGGTGGCCTGATCGTCGGTGGTGCGGTGATCGTGTCGCTGTTCTACATGAACGTGTTCGAGCAACTGCAATTGACCTGGGTGTTCAATATCCTCTTCGCCGCCCCGTTTTGGGTCGGCTTGTACTGGCGTCGAGCCTCGCTGCCGGCGGCTTGGATCACCGTCGCCTACTGCGTTCTGACCTTCTTTTTGATTCCCTTCGCGGCTCCCCGATTAGCCGACTCGTTACGTACCGATTCGCGGTTTTCGGCGATGAACCAGATCGTCGAAACGACCACGATCCGGCGTGCCGCGCCGTCGGACGTCGGCCGGCGTGAGGCGGCGATCGAAGTTTGGGAAGCTCGCCGCGAGGCGATTCTGCAGAGCGATCAGAGTGAGGCTGATCGACAGACCGCGATCGCCCTGCTTGGCCTTCGACCGATCGAACGCCGCGTCGGCGAGGCGGTCGAGGTGACCGAACGATCGGGCGGACAAGGGATCTTTTGGCCCAGCGGTTTGGTGCCGATCGACGATTCGGGCGCTCCGAATGCAGCGATCGTCCCGATCGCGGTCGGGCCGCCTCGTCAGCTGAGTGATTCGGTAAAGCAGACGGTGTTGCGATACCCCGAAGGGACCCGCTTTCGTGGTGAAGGAAACTTCCGACTCGACTTCATGCTCTACGGACTGATCGGTGTCGATTTGACGACCAAATCGAACGCGGCGCTTGCGACTCTCGAGCTGCCGCCCAAGATCGTCACGCCGTTCCTGGTGATGATCATCGCCAGTTTCCTAACGCGGCCGGTCCGGCGCGAGGTCATCGACCGCTACTATGCCAAGATGAAGACGATGGTCGACCCCGACCCCGAAACCGATCGCAAAAACCTCGCTGCGGCCTACGCCGATCCGTCAGCGTTGGAACATCGCAAGATTTTCCCCGGGAGTAATCTGGAGTTCCAAAAGCCGACCCGCGCCGATGCGGTCGGTTTCGTTGTCTGTTGCGGAATCTGCGTTTTGATTATCGTGATCGCAATGGCCGTTGCTCGCATCGGTGCCTGATCCATCCCCACATCCGAAATACCCAGAAACGCGATGAAAGCCCTGCTGCTAACCGATTATCAACGTCTCGAAGTAAGCGAAGTCGACGAGCCGCAGGCCGGGGTCGATGACGTCCTGATCCAGGTCGAAGCGTGTGGGATCTGTGGCAGCGATATCCACGGCTACGACGGCAGTACGGGACGACGGATCCCACCGCTGATCATGGGACACGAGGCTTCGGGAATTGTCGTCAGTGTCGGAGCGAACGTCGATGACCTGAACCCCGGTGACCGGGTTACCTTCGATTCGATGGTTTCCTGTGGTCGCTGCGAATTTTGTCGCGCCGGCCAACAAAACCTCTGCGATAACCGGCGGGTGCTGGGCGTTTCCTGCGGCGAATACCGCCGCCATGGCGCATTTGCCGAGCGGATCGCCGTACCGCGCCGGATCGTCTATCTGTTGCCCGACGATCTTCCCTTCGAGCATGCGGCGTTGATCGAAGCAGTCTCGGTCGGCGTTCACGCGGTCAACCTGTCATCGATTCGACTTGGCGACACCGTCGTGATCGTCGGCGCCGGGATGATCGGACTGTTGACGCTGCAGGCGGCCAAAGCCGCCGGTGCCACTCGGGTAATCGCCGTCGATATCAATGATCAACGGTTGGCGGTTGCCGGCGAACTGGGAGCCACCGAGACGATCCGTGCCGACCGTGGTGATGCCGTCGCGGCGATCCGCGAGATGACCGGTGGGAGGGGCGCCGATGTCGCGCTTGAGGTCGTCGGCGCCACCGCGACGATCAAGACGGCGATCGAATCGGTGCGGAAAGGCGGCCATGTGACGCTCGTCGGCAACGTCTCACCGACGATCGAACTGCCGCTGCAAAGCGTCGTGACCCGCGAAATACGGCTCCAAGGTACCTGCGGCTGCAACGGTGAGTATCCCCAGTGCATCGACCTGATGCGCAGCGGAGCGATCGACGTCGCCCCGCTGATCACGTCCCAGATCTCACTGCAAGAAGCGCCCGCCTGGTTTGAGCGTCTGCATGCCGGAGACCCCCAACAAATGAAGGTCGTCGTCAGGCCCCAAAGGTAGCCCGATCAATCAGTCAGCCGACTCGCCAACCTTGGAATGCGACTCCGATTCCGGGGCGACGACCATTTCCTTCTTGGGCGGGTCACCTTTCTTCGAATTGAGTGTGTGAGTCGAAGGACCGATCAACTCAGCGATCTCGGCTTCCGTCAATTCTTCTCGCTCGAGCAAGGATCGGGTGATCTTCTCAAGCTCGTCACGGCGTTTGCGGAGTAATTCTTCGGCCCGTTGGTCCGCCTCCAAAAGAATCCGCGCGACTTCGTCATCGATCACTTCCTGAGTGTGCTCGCTGAACGGCCGAGATTGATGCAGTTCCCGACCCAAGAAGGGATCGTCATCGCCGGTCTTGTAGCTGACCGGACCGATCTTGGGGCTCATCCCCCAATGGGTCACCATCCGTCGAGCCAGACTGGTCGCCCGTTCGAGATCGTTTTCGGCTCCGACCGTCGTTTCGTCATAAATGATTTTCTCGGCCGCCCGACCACCCAGTAAGACGACGAGTTGGTGTTCCAATTCCTTGCGGGCAATGCTCAATCGATCTTCGTTGGGGACGTACTGGGTCACGCCGAGCGCTCGTCCACGAGGGATAATCGTGACTTTGTGGACCACGTTGGCACCGTCGAGATGCCACGCGGTCAGCGTATGGCCGGCTTCGTGATAGGCCGTTTTTTCCTTTTCGGAATCCATCAGGACCTCTTCGCGTTTGGCCCCCATCAGGATCTTATCGCGGGCGTAATCGAAATCGACCATTTCGACCAATTTCTTGTCGTTGCGGGCAGCCCACAAAGCGGCCTCATTGACCATGTTGCGGATATCGGCACCGGTCAGACCGACCGTTCCGGCGGCCAGCCGCTTCAGATCGACATCGTCACCCAGCGGCACATCGCGAACATGAACCTTGAAGATTTCTTCGCGACCTTTCATCGTCGGACGGCCGACGGTGATGTGGCGGTCGAAGCGACCGGGACGCAACAGGGCGGGGTCGAGTACATCGGGGCGGTTCGTCGCCGCCACGACGATCACCGCCTGGCTGGGGGAAAAACCGTCCATTTCACCGAGGATCTGATTGAGCGTCTGCTCGCGTTCGTCATGTCCCCCGCCGAGTCCCGCTCCACGTTGGCGGCCGACCGCATCGATTTCGTCGATGAAGATAATCGCCGGCGCCTGATCCTTGGCCGTCTTGAACAGATCCCGAACCCGACTCGCCCCGACACCGACGAACATCTGGATGAACTCCGAACCGTTCACCGAGAAATACGGCACATCGGCCTCACCGGCGACCGCCCGGGCCAACAACGTCTTACCGGTTCCGGGAGGCCCATTGAGCAACACACCTTTGGGGACGCGACCGCCCAACTTCTGAAACTTCTCGGGCGTTTTCAGATAATCGACGATCTCCTGCAAATCCGCTTTCACCCCTTCCAGCCCGGCGACATCCTTGAACGTGATCGGCTGATCCGCCCCCTCATATCGCTTGGCGGGACTCTTGCTGAAGCCCGACAGGAAGCCGCCGCCCATGATATCGTTGCGGGTCCGCCGCAGCGTGTAGAACAGGAACAGCGGCAAGCCGACCAGCAATCCGATCATCAGTACCCAGCTGAGAATTTCGCCGCGGTTGTCCTTGGGGGCGAACTCGTAGGGAACATCAGCTGCCCGTAATTGCTCCTCGAGCCGAATCGCGTATCCCTGATCGTCCGGGCGGACGAAATAGAACTTCTTCCGCAGTGTCTTCGGCTCGGCGGCCGAGTCGGCGGCGACTTGGCCCGGCGGAGGCGGTTCCTGGACACTGGTCTTAAAAGTCCCCAGAACCCGAAAGTCTTGGATCTCGACACTCTCGATGTTACCGCTGGCCAATTCTTGGTTGAAATGACTGGCCGTGATCTTAGAGCGGTCTTCTTCTCGGTTGAAAAAAATCAAGCCGAAAGCGAGCAACAAAACCAAGGCGATCAGCCAGGAGTTCCCGCCGCGCCGCGGGGGAATGCTCTCGTCGCTCCGCTTCTTCTCCATCTGAAATCCTGCGTTGTGATTGACGGCCTATGCCGCCAGCGTGGTTGGGAACCGACCGCTCCGCTGAAGTCGGTTGTGGGCTCAAGCCACACAACCAACATAGCTTAGCCAGAGGTCAAAAATGCAATTTTACGCGTCGCCGCGAATCCTAGCGTTGCACGCGGGCCGAGCCGCCTTGAGCCAACGCTTCCACTTCGGGGAGCTTCGCTTGCGAAACGTCTCCGGGGAACGTCGTCAACAACGCCCCATGGGCCCATCCGAGCCGCAGCGCCTGCTCGGGCTCTTGCCCCGTGAGTAGACCGTAAATCAGGCCCGATGCGAAACCGTCCCCCCCGCCGATCCGATCGATCACGTCGAGTTCGCAGGTCGGGCTGACGTACCGCTTGCCATCGAGCCAGAGCACGGCGGCCCAACTGTGGCGGTTGGTCGAATGGACTTCGCGGAGCGTCGTCGCGACCATCTTGACATTGGGGAACTTGTCGACGGCACGGTCGATCATGCCGAAGAACGATTCGGGGTCGAGCTTACTTTCGGTCTGCTTGGTCACCTCGGGGCCGGCGATCCCCAGTCCCTTCTGCAAGTCTTCCTCGTTACCGATCAAGCAATCGACGTTCTTGACGATCTCTGCGATCATCTTTTGACCTTGAGCCAAACCGCCGATGGTGTCCCACAATTTGGCTCGGTAGTTGAGGTCAAACGAGCGGATCGCACCGGCATCGCCGGCCGCTTGCATCGCCTCGACGACCAGATCGGCCGTGGTGTTGGACAAGGCCGCAAAGATTCCGCCGCTGTGGAACCAACGACAGCCGCCCGACATGATTTCGGCGAACGGGAAATCGCCCCGCTTCAGCATCGCACCGGCTTCATTGGCCCGGTTGTAAAAAACCACCGGCGCCCGCACGCCTTGCCCGCGATCGCTGTAGACCGTGGCCATGTTCGGGCCGCGGACGCCGTCGTGCTCGAAATGCTTGTAAAACGGTCGCACGCCCATCTCGCGGACCTGACCCTGAATCAGCTCACCGATTCCGTTGTTTACCATCGCCGTCGCGATCGCCGTCTTGAGCCCAAAGCAATACGCCAAATTGGCCGCACAATTGTACTCGCCGCCGGAGACATGGATGTCGAACGACTTAGCCCGCCGAAACGGGGTCACACCTGGGTCGAGTCGATGAACCAGGGCGCCGAGTGACAAAAAGTCGAGTTCACAGTCGTCTTGACGGATGTTGAGCGAAGTCATGGGTTCGATTTCCTAGCGTGAAAACAAGGGGAAGTTGGGAATCACGGCCCTCCGCGAGCGTCCCGTTCGACCGCCCGGCCGAACGGCAACGCCCCGGTGTCAGATCGTGGTCGAAGAAAAGCCGCCGTCGACAGCAAAATTTTGCCCGGTGACGAACGACGACGCCCGTTGGCTGGCCAGCCAGACGACGATACCGGCCAATTCGGACGCTTCACCGAACCGCCCCATCGGCGTGTGGGCGATGATCTGGCCACCCCGCTCGGTGTAGCCGCCATCGTCATTGAACAGCAGCCGACGGTTCTGGTCGGCCGGGAAAAAACCGGGGCTGATCGCGTTGACACGAACCCCTTGGGTCGCCCACTCACGGGCCAAAAACATCGTCAAATTGATCACCGCAGCCTTGGCCGCCGAGTAGGCGACGACCCGCGAGAGCGGGATCATCCCGGACATCGAAGCGATATTGATGATGCTGCCTCGGCCCGCGGCGACCATCGAGCGGCCGAATACCTGACTGGGCAACAACGATCCGCCGACCAGGTTCAAATCAAAGACATCTCGCCAAGCGTCGATCGGCAAATCGCAAAAATCGGCCCCGGGTGGCAGTGTCGCATCGGGCCGATTACCACCGGCGGCGTTGACCAAGATCGTTGGTGTACCGAAATCACCACAAATCGAATCGTGGGCCGATTGCAGCGACTCGGCACTCAACGCGTCAGCCGGATAAAATCCGGCCTGACCACCCGCCTCGGTGATCTTCAATGCCCGCGCGCGCCCACGTTCTTCGCTGCGACCAAGGATCGCCACCTTCGCGCCGAAAGCACCCAATGCCTCAGCCATCAGCCCACCGAGTTCGCCCGTGCCGCCGATCACCACCGCGGTGTCGTCATCAAGTCGGAATAGGTTTTCTATGGTCACAGGGGGCCCTCGTTCCGGTGGGGTCGTCTTCGTCCGTCGTGACCGGACGTCGATGGTCGATTCAAGTCCCATAACCTAGCGATTTCTCGGCAGGCGCGTAGCCGTCCAACGCCGCGGCGATCGCCGCTCACGAGCTACACGAAAGCATCGAACAGCCCGCCCGGTTACGTGCCCATTCGGGGCGTTTGGCGGCAAAACGTTCCGCCCCCGGCGACTCGTCATACGGGGTTCGCAGCACCTCGAGCCAGTCGGCAAGCCACGACGCGTCGCCAGCCTCGGCCCGATCGATCGCCAACTGCGCCAAGTAGTTGCGTGGCACATAAATCGGATTGACGCGATTCATCGCTTCCCGCCGCAGCGCATCGGAGTTGCCCTCGCTGCGGACCCGCCCTCGGTAACGCCGCAGCCACTCGGTCCAGCGAGTCCGTAACGGCTCATCGACCCGGTCGGGGTGATACCAGGCCGCCGCGATCGACGCCGGCAACGAATCGTCCTCGCCCGCCGAGACATCCGCCAAACCACGAAAGAACAGCGTGTAATCGGTCTCCGAGTCGGCCAGCAGCCCCAGCAGTTCCTCGGTCAGCGGAGCGTCAGCAGCGGCGTGATAACGTTTCCACCCCAGCTTGCCAGCCATCATCGTCTGCCAACCGGTCTCGAAAGACTGCGAGTACCGTTGCAGGCTATCCTCCAACGGCTTCGTCTGACCGACCAACGGCACCACGGCGTTGGCCAATTGCAACAGGTTCCACAGCGCCACTTGCGGCTGATTGCCGAAACAGTACCGCCGTCCCGAAGCGTCGGTGGTGTTCGGCGTCCACTGGGGGTCGTAGTCCTCGAGCCAACCGTAGGGGCCGTAGTCGATGGTCAGCCCGAGGATCGACATGTTGTCGGTATTCATCACCCCGTGAACGAATCCGACCCGCATCCAGTGCACGAGCAGTTCGGCAGTCGTCTGACAGACCCGCTCGAACCAGCGGGCGTAGGTTTCGGGACCGAACTTGGCCTGGGCTGCGGCCGCCGCGACCGGGGGCCGGGCGACATCCGCGGACGGATCCGCTTGAATCAGATCGGGGAAATCGGTCTCGATCGTATAATCGACGAGCGTCCGGAGCGTCTCCAGATCGCCCCGTGAGGCGAAGATTTCGAAGTGTCCGAAGCGGATGAACGACGGCGAAACACGGCAGACGACCGCCCCCGGTTCGCGTCTCGGGTTACCGTCATAGAACATATCGCGAATGACCGATTCACCGGTCTCGACCAACGACAAGGCCCGGGTGGTGGGGACGCCGAGGTGATGCATCGCTTCGCTACAGATGAACTCCCGCAACGACGATCGCAGCACCGCCAAGCCGTCGGCGCTCCGCGAATAGGGTGTCGGCCCGGCACCTTTGAGCTGCAATACCCAACGCTGCCCTTGAGGATTGACGACTTCACCGAGGTTGATCGCCCGGCCGTCGCCGAGTTGTCCTGCCCAGTTGCCGAATTGGTGCCCTCCGTAGCACATCGCATACGGCTCCATCCCGGCCAGCAAACGGTTTCCACCGAAAATCTCGGCGAACCGCGGGTCGTCATGTGGGTCTCCGTCCCCGCCGATCAATTGCAGGACTTCGGGGGAGTAGGCCAACAATTTTGGTGCGGCGACCGCGGCCGGCTCGACCCTCGAATAACAGGCCGCTGTGACCTGTCGACGAAAGTTTCGCGACTCAGGGTCTTCCGGCAACAGCCGGGTAAATCGGTTATCGAACCGCAAACTGCCGAGCGATTCGAGTGATTCGGAAACGGGCAACGAGTGCATGCCGGATGCCTTGCGAAGGGTGCGACGGCCCGCGGATCACGGGTCATGAACGATGCGAGCGAGTGTCACTGAACTGCGTCGATCGCCAGCAGACGTTTCAACTCGACTTCGAAATCGGGCCGCCATTGGCAGTCGATCAATGTCGGTCCGACCGGTTCCCGGACGCCGATCTTGGCCGCCGGCAGCCGCGTCTCTTGGTTGGCGATTCGGATCCGGGGTAAGTCGGCCTCGCGGGCAACTCCGAAGGCGTCGCAGAGCACAGCGATGAAGTCGACAAGTTGCTGCTTCGCCGCCTGTTGCTCGACCAACGATGCCGTCCGACCGCCGGCCCAGACCGACGCAGCCGCCGTCAATCCGCCAGCGGCCAACAGCTCCGAAACCGACGCCGCGGCGATGAACGACGTGCCCATGTCGATCGGAACCAACAGCACCGCAGTGAAGCTTGACACCATGACCAGCAACGGGACCGTCGTGATCTTGCCCTTGTCGAGCCACGAGACCTTCGACCACATCTCCTGACAAGCCCGCTCGAGTTCCGCAGGGTCGAGAGACGTGAAGTCGTCGCGATCGTAACGGTGCAGCGCCGCCCGACAGGCTTCCGCCCATTGCTGCGAATCGGTCCAATGCTCGATCGGATGGGCCTCGGCGTGCTGACGGATCAGAGTCACCAACTTCTCGACCGTCATCAAGCTGCCGAACTCGCCGCGGCCGAATTGGCTCCGTATCGCCTCCGTCTTTTCATCCAAGGCCTGCGTCGGCAGCCACCGCCGAAACCAATCTCCGGCCCCTCCGACCACGCGGCGGTAGCGGGCGTTGAGCCCGACGGTCCAACGCGCGTACCAGGGGGCGGTGAAGGCGAACGCGGCCGACAATTGTTCGATGATCCGTCGGGTTTGGTGCAACCGCAGCCGCTCGATCTCACCCCGCTCGCCGCGGCTGGCGAAGACTTCCAACGCGACCTCGGTCAAACACCGCCGCGCCGTCTCGGCACGCCGCTGGTCGGCAGCCAAATCATCCTGAATCCGCTGGCGACCGTCCTGCCACACCGCCGTCTGAAGGTTGGTTTCCAAGGCTGTCCGAAAACGGTCGAACAGCTGCCCCCGATCGAGTCGCTGGGGCAGCGACGCCAGCAGCCGGTCCGCCGGAATCTCCGCCGGTGGGTTATCAGCCGGCTGGTCCGCGACAGTGAAAAAAATCGGCAAGTCGTCTTCCACCCCCGCCCTCCCGGTCAACGACCGTTGCAACCGGCGAGGAATATATGGCTGACTGCCCGGAACGTCGAAATCGTACGCGACATAGAGCGATTCGACCCGGTTGTGGGTCATCAACGGACGAAACGTCTCGGCGACCTCGTGGGGCTGCTGTTCGCGAGGACGGACCTTATTCACCGCCAACATCCGTGGGATACCAGGCATCAATTCGCCGGCGATCCGCAGCAATTCGCTGAGCGTCGTATCGCGTGATTGCTCCGCCGACGCGACGACCAAAAACGCCGAGCAAAGTGTCGCGGCGCGACCCAGTAACTCCCGCCGCTGGGTCGGAGACCCGAGGCCCAACGACTCATCGGAGACGATGTCGGGACAATCCAACAGACCGATCCCGGTTTCGTTCAATGCCGGATCGGTCGCGACCAACGGCACCGTGATCAAACCGGTCTCGCCGACGGCATTGTTGTACTGGCGGTGTGCTTCCTCGGGATCACTGGCGAGCAACTCGGGGGCTGCACCCAACGCCTCACCCAAGCGGGCCAGCAACAATTGCCATAGTTCGACGTCGGCATTCCAGCGTTCCGGTAACCAGAGGACGAAGCGGTGGGTTCCCTGCGAATTTCCGACGCCACGGAGCGTCCGCTGGCGGCCCTGAGGGCTCAAAAATGTCGAAACTAAACTCGTCTTGCCGCTATTCAGCATCCCCGCGATCGCGACAACCGGGCATTTCCCCAACTCAGCGGCGGTATGCAGACGATTGCCGGCGGCGATCAGATCGCTTGCCGCGGCACGATCGATACGTGTCAGAGCCGCCAGATAACTCTCTCGACTCGGCAGCGGAAAACTTCGCTGCAATGCCGCTCGGTCACCGGAATCGTCCAGTAATTCACGTACCGCAGGCCAATCGATCGGCGGCCGTGGCGGTGGAGCGGCTTTGCGAAATCCAAACATCGGCGTCCTAGCGAAACCGGTACTCAGGGTTATCGGGGTCGAAATCGGACTCCGTCAAACCGACGTTGGTTCGGATTTGCAAATACGTGTAAGACTCCAATACCGGCCCCTCGGAATCGGCCGGCGATTCGTTGGCTGCGGAGTCGCTGCTGTCCCCAGACCCGCCAGAACTCTCAGGCCAGCCATAGGCGACGTACCGCAGCGGCAGTTGCCGCTCACGGTCGAACAACACTTCCGCTCGAGAAAAATCGTTCTCGTCCGAAGTCGGCGACGAACGTCGGACCACGATCTGATCGCACAACCGATCGTCGAACCGCAGCCCCCGAGTGATCGTCACTTCGACATCGGGGTTGTCACGGTCGCGTCCGCCCCGCTCGATCAATTTTTTGATCAAATTGGTCAAGCCGATGTCGGTAATTGGGTACCGCTGCCCCCGCATCGCGAGCATCCCGGTGGGGTCGAGCCGGACGGTCATCATCCCCAATAATCCCGCCTCATGGGCGACCAGCTTTCCATCGTGAAGGTCGGGAGCCCAGATGACTTCGCGTCCCGCAACCCCCTCCGGTTCCTGGAACGAGAGGTAAACCCGCAACGATTCTGACTCGTCCAGACGTCCGCCGCGATGAGGAGTCTGAACCTTGATGTTCATTCGCTGCGGTTCGCCAAGGGTACCGCCGACCCTTTCCTGCTTGACCAACACGGCGGTGTAATCATCGACGTCGCGGCGGATCGCAGCAAGTGCCGCTTCCGCCATCGACAATACCTCTTCGATCGACGATTCGACCGTTTCCGCCGGCGTCGATTGATCGAAATCGGCCATTTTTTCGCCGTTTCCGGCTCTGTCCGGACGGGACGCGTCACGTGGACGGACATCCCAACGGTTGCCGAAGCGGTCGGTCAAGTACACGCCAGCGAACATACCGATGATCAAGCCGAGCAGGAAAAACCGGCCCGAGCGGCGGCGGCGTTCACGACGCTCGCTCGTACTGGTTACACCCATCGCTTCATCTGTCCGTCACTCACGATCACTCAGAACTGCCCGCCACCCTGTTGCAGTTGCTGCATCTGAACTCGCTGAGCTTCGCTGATCGCAACCCCGATCGCCTGGATGATCCCTTCACCGATTTCGATGTAGGTAGCTTGACCATTAGGGATCGACTCACCCGTCAACAGCACGTAATCGGTGTCGTTGCTGAGCGCCACCGTATCGATCACGGCAGCGAGGGAATCGTTCGCCTTGATCGATTGAGCCAACCGCAGCCAAGGCAACAATTTGACCCGCATCTGACCGAGTGGACGGCCGGAAACGTCGCCACGGTCGGTATCGGCTGTGTCGATCAAACCCTTCATCATGTCGACCGAGCCCTTACCGAACGCGAAATAAACGGCGTTCGGAGCGGTTCCGAGATGGATCGTCGCCTGCTCGCCGAACAACTTCCGCGCTTCGTCCGCCTTGGCGGGAATGTCGATCACGACCGAGTGCATCGTCACCCCGTTGTAGGTCGATTCGTCGAACCGAAACTCGGGGGCGTCAGGCAATTGACGCAGCTTGGAATCGAGATTCTGGACCCACTTGGCGACATCGTCCCCGCTGTGGACAAAAGTGCCACCGGCCAAACGCAACACGTTGTCGTCAGCATTGCTGATCATTCCAAAGTCGTACTTGCCTTCCTGCAACGAGTCGGAAACCAAATCGACCAAGCCACCGACCAACTCTTCGATGTCCGCTTTGACGTCGTCGCCAAGCTCCTCTTGATTGTCGAGCATTTGGCTGAGGTTGCCCATCAATGCATCGATGCTGGTCTGCGATGCTTCGATCACGGCGGGGCTGAGCGAAGCCGCCGCGTGATAATATGCCGCCGCGTTGCCACCCAAAACCGAAGCGAACAACGACGGGATCGATTGCGTGCCAGCATACATTTCAGCCAATTCGGTGCCGGCTGCCGCGGTAAACTGCGTATCGATGTTCACGACCCGCTTGGCGGGGTTGATGTTAATCCCGAACAGCACCTTGTCGGATTCGCGGATGACTTTGTTGAGCTGTTCCAACTGCGACTTACTGAGGTCGATCAACTGGTCGTCGCCACCCGGTTGACGTGCGATCGCTTGCTCAAAACCTTGGCCGATTTGCTCGACCAGCATCTCCCGCAACGGTAACGGGATTTCTTGAATATTCAGCCGAATACCGATGTCGTAGGCATCGCCCAACCCTTCCATCAGCGGCATCGGGTCGGCAGGCACCAGGTCGATCAGTTCGCGATTGCGAGCCACAACCGCCCAAGAACCGACTTGACGGATGTAAGCCAATGCCGGCCCCGCCTGAACCACCAGCGTCCCGTCGTCCAGCTTGTCTACCGGACCGGTCTGCGGTTCCAGTCGTTTCAACATCGCTTCGACATTGTCCGTCGGGATCACACCGATCGGCTCCGGCGTACCGTCGACCATCGGTACCAACACGGCGAGCGGTCGCGACGTGTCGAGCCCCTGGGTGAAGGTCCCCGCCAACATCGAAAACATCCCGCCAACCTGCGGCTGGCCGAGGACGCCTGACATGTAGTTAACGTCTTGCATCACTTTGTTGAAGGACGCGACAGTGACGACCAACACCGGGTCGGTCGTGCCGGCCGCAGGCGTGGCGTCCTGGGCAGTGGCGGTCTGAAGGCCGCCCGGTACAAGGCCTGAAATGATCGAACAACAGGCCAAAACGGCGCCGTAAATCGGAAGCCGTGAGAAACCAAACCGTTGCATGGTGGATTTACCTTTGAGTGGTCGGTGCATCGTCGATCGCGAACCTACCCTGTTTCGCGTCGGATAAAAGTGTAACGATTGAATCGACTTGGCCACAAGCAAGCTATCGCGACGAAACGGCCGGAAAGCAGGAGTGGGCAAAAAGCGGAATGGCGCCTTTCGCGAGGAACTCGCCCGGCGGATGCTTCCTTGCCCGTGAATTTTTCAGCCGCAGGGGCCTAAAACTCGCCCAGCCACCGCGCGAGGCAGTGATGCACTTCCTCGCCCGAAACCGTTTCGTGAGCCTCGAGGAGGTCGGCGACTTCGGCGATCGCCTGCCAAAATGCCTGGTCGGCGACCAGTCGCTCGAGCCGCTGGATCGTGAATTCGAGCAATCGATCGACGTGGTCGAGCGTCGGCACCAATCGCTCCGCCAAAATCCCAGCCAATCGCCGATCGGCCGCCCACTCGGCACGATCGTCGATCCGGACCGGTTCGCCCTCCCCCAAGTGAACCGATTCCACGACCGGGCCGGCCAGCACCGCCATCAATTCCTTTTGACACAATTCCCGAGCCGTCAATCCGCGGTGATGCCAACGGATCGCCGCGTCGCCGTCACGGCGCGGTCCATCGTCACGGTCGGGTTCGAGCGTGACCGATACCACTTCGGCGCCCAGCCACGCGGCGACCACCGAGTGCCCGGCCTCGTGATAAGCGATCTGCGTAAGGTTCGACTCCACCGACAGCTCAACTCGATGACAACGGTCGCAGGTCGGCGAAGGCGACGCGAAATGACTTCGTTTCACCACTATCAAAACGGATTTTGGCCACCGCCTTGGGGCCGCGACCGGTGTGCGATACGACCGTGCCGTCACCATGCGTCGGATGCGTGACCACCATCCCTTCCTTCAAAACCGTCTGCGGCACGACCTGGCCGGCGATCATCTGAGCGGCTGTCTGTAGCGGCGGTAAAGCTGGTGGTCGTTCCCGCGTTGCGGATGGCGGCTTGGCCTCCGCGTTGAACGGCAATATCGACCCGTTACGCCGTGGATCGTCGTCGACCGCTTCCTCGACGTCGGCATAGATCTCATCCGCGATATCGTCGTCGACACCTTCGTCGTCGGCCAAGTCCCATGAGTCGGGGTAGGAGTCATCGAAAAAACTATCGTCGAGTGTCGCTTCGACCTGACGCAGGTCCTCCCGAGGCAGTTCCAGCAAAAACGGGCTGGCGATCGCCGGCCGGTCGCCGCCATGATGCGACCGGCTTTCACAATAACTCAACTGCAATCGCTGTTGAGCCCGAGTGATGCCGACGAACAACAACCGCCGCTCTTCCTCAACCTGGCGTTCGTCGTCTTTGCTGCGGGCATGCGGCAATAGGTTGTCTTCGACGCCAATGATGTACACCCACGGGAATTCGAGTCCTTTGGAAGCGTGCAATGTCATCAGTGTCACCCGATCTTGCTCGTCTTCCCAATCGTCGGTGCTGGCGACCAACGCGATCTGTTCGAGAAACTCGTCGAGCGAACCGTCGTCGGGGTGCTGGCGATCGTATTCGGCGGCCGCGGTCACGAACTCGTCGAGGTTGGCTAACCGATCATTGTCCGAGGCGTCGTCACCGATCCGCTCAAGATATTTCTTGTAATCGATCTCTTCGATCAAGAAGTTCAACAGGTCCTCAACCGTAGCCGTCGCCTTGACGCGGAGGTGGTCAAAGAGAGTAACGAACCTCGCCAATTGGGTCGCTGACCGCTTCGCGATCCCACCCTCGGTTCCGACTACGCGGGCCGCTTCCAGCAACGGTAGCCTTTCGCGGTCGGCGAACTCGCGGAGTCGACCGAGTGTCGTTGCGCCGATGCCGCGGGCGGGCAGATTGACGACCCGCTCGAACGCCACGTCGTTGGCGGAGTTGTTGATCAGGTGCAGGTACCCCATGATATCCTTGATCTCTTTCCGCTGATAAAACTCGACGCCGTTGACGATTTGATACGGCAACCCAGCCCGTCGCATCGCATGTTCAAGGCTCCGGGTTAGCGAGTTCATGCGGACAAAGATCGCGACATCGCGGGGGCGGCATTCGCCTTCGGTCAATGCGTGGGCGATCTGCTCGGCGATGTCATCGGCCTCCATTCTGCCATCGCGATAACACTTCAGAGTCACCGGTTCGCCCTCGGCGATCTCGGTGAACAACCGCTTCGGTTTCCGCAGGCGGTTGTGCCGGATCAGTCCGTCGGCGACCCGTAAAATGTTCGGCGTACTGCGATAATTCTGCTCCAACCGAACCGTCTTCACGGTCGGGTAATCGTTTTCAAAGTCGAGGATGTTGTTCAAATCGGCGCCCCGCCATCCGTAGATCGATTGGTCGGGGTCACCGGTAACCGACAGATTCGGGTAATCGATCGACAACGCCCGGACGATCGCGTACTGAGCCAGATTCGTATCCTGGTACTCGTCGACCAGGATGTATCGGAACCGCGAATCGAGCTCCGTTCGCAATTCAGGGTTGTCCTTCAACAAATAGGCGACGTGCATCAGCAGATCATCGAAGTCGACCGCATTGGCGGTCAATAACAACTGCTGATAAGCCGGATATACCTGGGCCGCGACCTTTTCATTGTGTCGCACCCTTTCCCGGCTCATCATCTCCGCGGTGACCAGTCGATTTTTAGCGCGACTGATCACGGAGGCGACTCCATCGGGCGAGGTGTGCGTCAACGTCACTCCCGCGACATCGCATGCCCGTTTGATCGCATACCGCGAATCACCACTGTCCAAAATCGAATAGTTCTCTTTCAGGCCAACCAGCGAGGCGTAACGCCGCAGCAGGCGGGCGCAAAACCGGTGAAACGTCCCCATGAACACGCCGCGGTCGGACGTCAACGTCTCGACACGGGTGCGCATCTCTTCCGCGGCCTTGTTGGTGAACGTCAAAGCGACGATCTGCCACGCCGGGACTCCCTGACGGATCAGGTGTGCGATTCGATGGGTCACGACTCGCGTCTTGCCGCTACCGGGACCGGCCAGCATCAACAGCGGGCCGTCGACGTGACTAGCCGCCTCTCGCTGTGGCTCCGTCAGTCCGCTCAACAGGTCGTCCATGGCATTTTTCCGAATAGCTCGGCCCTCAAATTGACTTGGTCCCGAAACCGGAGGCCGACGGATTCACTCGATGGTGGCGATCAAAAGACCAACCCGGCCGACTCGAGTCGCTGCCGCGTCTCGACCATCAATTCGTCTTCGGCCGCTTCATCATCAGCGACATAGGTCACACTGAACCGCAGGTAAGCGCCGGCGTCGTCCCAGGGTACCGTGACGATCCCGTTTTGCTCAATCAAATACCGCGTCGCGTCCTCAGCTTTGGCGAAGGTCTCGCCGGCGGCGGTTCCGCTCGGAGCCCGCGTGTAGAGGAAATACGTGCCGCCTGGCATTTCGCAATCGAAACCACAGCCGCGGAGGACTTCGACCAGCTTGGTCATCCGACGGCGGTACTTGGCGTTGATCGCCTGCGGGATCGAATCGTCGTCCAACGCTGCCGCGGCGGCTTTTTGGATCGCGATGAATTGCCCGCTGTCGCTGTTGTCCTTGACATCGGCGAACGCCGACACGATCGTCCGGTGGCCGCAAACCCAGCCCATTCGCCAGCCGATCATGTCATAGCCCTTGCTCATCGAGTGGACCTCGACACCGACATCGATCGCCCCGGGCGTCTGCAAAAAACTCCGCGGCGGTCCGTCAAAAGTCAGCATCGCGTGAGCCGCGTCCTGCACGACGACAAACCGCTTTTCTTTGGCTAACGCGACCACTCGCTCGTAAAACTCCGGCGGGGCCGTCCGTCCGGTCGGCGAATTGGGGTAATTCAGTACCAGCAATTTGGCACGGTCGTAGATCTCGTCGGGGACCGAATCGAGGTCGGGCAAGAAACCGTGTTCCTTGACCAACGGCAACCGATAGACCTCGCCACCGTAAAAGCGGGTGTGCGTCCCGGCGACCGGATAGCCTGGGACGGTCATCAGCGTCACATCGCCGGGGTTGATGAAACAGGCCGGCAGCATCGCGTACGCCGGCTTGCTGCCGATGCAGTGATTGATCTGATCGACCGGGTCGAGCGTGACGCCGAAACGCCGCTGCATCAGCCGTGCCGCCGCTTCCTTGAACTCGATCACCCCGTTGTCGGCGTAACCACGGTTTTCGGGAAGGTCGATCTCTCGACTCATTACCTCGCGGACCGATTCGGCCGCCATCGAGTCGTTCTCGCCGATGCCGAAATCGAGCAATTTTCGCTCCGGGTGATCGCTAAGCGCCTTCCGCTTGGCCCGCTTAATCTTCTCGAATTTGTAAATTTCGGTCCCTTTGCCGTACTTCGCACCGCCGATCCGATCGGCGAACAATTGCTGAAAATACGGGTCGGTGGTCGCTTGTTGGGGAGCGGAATCGGATGACGAGACGGTCGACATGGTGAGCGGATTTCGGTCGAGGCGGGAAAAAATGACACGGATCGGGAACGGCGGCCAAGCGACGTGAACACGCACTTCCACCGGACGCTTCGCCATAGATTACCAGGATGCGTTCAGGATTGAACCCAGCATCGCGATCAGGGGGCTTTGCACCACAGCTACCCGATCCTTTTTACCCGCGGATTGCTTAGAATCTCCGGCGGCGAGTCCGCCACCGCTTCCGCCGCCCAAGGAAATTGACCATGACAGCCGACGACAAGGCCGCAGCCGAGGTCGCAGCGATCCGTAGCCGTTATGAAGAATTGGCGGAATTGGCGGGTTCGTTGGCCCACGAGATCAAAAATCCGCTGTCGGTGATCCACATGAACATCGATTTGCTCAGCGAGGACCTGATCGAATCCGATTCGCCGATCCGTCGTCGGGCACTCGATAAAGTCGAAATCGTCCGCCAACAATGCGAACGGATGGAAGGTTTGCTGCGAGACTTCCTGCGCTACACCCGGCTCGATCAGATCGAGCTGATCCCCGGCAGCCTGAACGACCAAATCGACCGTGTTTTGAAGGCCTATCGAGCCCAAGCCGACGCCGATTCGATCGAAATCCAACGCTACCTCGATCCCGACCTGCCAGCGATCCTGCTGCACAGTGACGCCCTCCAGGCGGCGCTGATGAACTTGGTCAAAAATGCGATCGAGGCGATGGAGGGAGGAGGCCAATTGTGGGTCCGCACCTCGCTGACCCGTGACGGCGTCGCCCTCGAACTGATCGATACCGGCTGCGGCGTCGACGATACGACGCTGATGCACATGTTCGAGCCGTTCTACAGCACAAAAGACGGCGGTTCGGGCCTCGGGCTGCCGACCGCCCGCAAGATCATCGAAGCCCATGGCGGCCGGATCAGCGTCCAAAGCGAACTCGGCCGCGGCACCAAGTTCGTCCTCGAATTCCCTGTCCCCAAACGATTGCCGGCCTCCGCGGCTTAGCAAGACAAACGAGCGGCTTAGCAAGCGAACGGCCTAGCGGATCGGCTTATGCATTCCGACACGAGCGAGCCTGAGACCTCCGTTGCCTGCGGATTTCGGGAATCCGAATTCGCTCCGGCCGAATCGAATCGTGACGATTTTCACGACCGGGTGTTGCTCGGCCAAAAGCGGATGAAGACGCGTCGTGTCGTGTTGGCGGGATTGGCGCGAAACATCGGCGATCGAGTCGAGCGATTGCGACAACGAGTCGAGCGAACCGCCAGCCATTTCGCCGACTTTCGCGTCGTGCTGTTCGAAAACGATTCCGGCGACGACACCGCCGATCGCCTGCGGGCCTGGGCCGGTTCCGATCGCCGCGTACACCTGCTGCAACAAACCTTTGGCGATCCGGTTCATCCCCAAGCCCGTGACCTGCAACGCGTATCGAGGATGGCCCACTACCGCGATCAATATCATCGGTTCATCGCGGCAAACTTTTCCGATTTTGAGCATGTCATCGTCTTCGATACCGACTTGGCTGGCGGCTGGAGCGACGCAGGGATAGCAGACTCGTTCGGCCAAGCGTCGCCGTGGGATGTGATCGGGTCGAACGGGATCATCTACAAACGTCATCGCTGGCACTGGAACCGCTACGTGCAATACGACGCTTGGGCGCTGCGACGACGCGGCAGTGATACACCGCTGTCGACCCGCGAAGCCAACCGGTTGACCTGGCGACGAGGCGAACCGCTGGTCGCCGTCAATTCCTGCTTCGGTGGCTTGGCCATCTACCGGACCGAAGCGTTTTTGGCCGGTCGCTATGCTGGCGGCGATTGCGAACACGTCACGCTGCATCGCGACTTACGGGCACACGGCTACAAAGAATGTTTTCTGAATCCCAGCCAGATCGTCGTCTACGGCCGCAAACGCCGGACGCATGACGCCGCCGTCGCGTTCGCCCAGTCGCTGTTGAGTCGCTGCGGTTTCAAATTCGAACCGGTCCGGTTCGCTGGCGGATCCTGACGAGCCCGGTTCGCCAATCAAATTTTGACCAGCCCGGTTCGACGGCGGCTACTTCAACGCAATGCGGCCAACCGCTGCATCGCTCTTGCGACTCCTGCACGATTCTTCTATCAGGGGCGGAGGGCTTGGCAACCGTTTCCCAGCCCGCAGACCGTTACGCGTCGAAACGGACCGTGATTCGATGATCTGGCTGGCCTCCTACCCCCGTTCGGGAAATACGTTCTTTCGCAACGTCCTGTTCGAAGCCTACGGGATTCGCTCGAGCACGTTTCATGACGAAGCCCAGCAACCGCTCGACGCCGACTATGCCGACTATCCGGTCGTCAAAACTCACCTTCTGCCCGACCAATTGGTCCCCGCGGACCCCTCGATTCCGGCCGTTTATCTGATCCGAGACGGTCGCGACTGCGTCGTGTCGTTGGCACATTACCGACAGCAATTGGTCGCCCCCGAGTCCGATTTTCGTCTCAACCTCCGCGAAGCGATCGACGCCGCCGGCGGTAGTCAGTTCGGCGGTTGGAGCCGTCACGTTCGCCACTGGTCACGCCGTGCCTGCCTGATCCTCCGGTTCGAGGAATTGATCAACGACCCAATCGCCTGCCTGGAACGCCTCCGTCCGTGGATCGATCTTCCCCAACCGGACGTCAGTAAGGTCCCCACCTTTAACGAACTCCGCACTCAAGATTTTCGCTACGGTAGCGGGGCCGAACACGGCTTCAGCGACCAGCAACGGCGCCGCTGGCGGACCGGCAAGTTTCGCCGTGGCGTCTCCGGTGGTTGGCGAGATGAGTTGCCGCACGACCTCCACCTGCGCTTCCTCCATTTCCACGGCGTCGAGTTGCAACAAGCCGGCTACCTCGATTCGATGTCGGACGATCGCGATCCGTCAGCGATCTTGCCAAGTCCCTCGTCGCCACCGCTGGCACCGGCGACTCCCCAGCAGCAACCACAAGCGATCCAACGAAACGAGTTGGGCGATCGATCCGGTGGAGAATCGACCAAACGTTCGTACGACCGACCACCACGGGTGCTGATCGACGGCAGTAAATTGCTGGACCCACGGATCGACGGCATCAATCGCTACGTCCGTGAGCTGTTGATCGCGCTCGATCGCCTGATCAGCGACGAGCAACCGGATTGGGACATCGATGTCTCACTCGGCCACCTCGGGATCGCACCCTTGTCGACGGTCGTCGGTGAT
>SKZY01000175.1 GCA_007127095.1 Planctomycetaceae bacterium | reverse complement strand
TGCCAGGGCGGCTGCGGCGGACTGGCCACGACCTGCAGCGACGACAGGATCGCGGCGTCGAGTCGGATCGCTTTGTGTGCCCTCAAATCGGCGAGCACCCAGCGGGTCTCGACTTTGGCGAGCAGTCGCCGGTCTGCCGGGCGGAAGATCGCGGCCCGGCGGCGAATCGCGATCGGGTTGAGGTCGCAGATCCAGGTTTGGATCAATAATTCGTCGTCCGCCATCGCCGCGGCGCGGTAGGTAATGTCATGCGACCGTACGACCCAGCCGATCCCGTTTTGTAAGGCCGCCTCGGCATCCCAACCGCTGGCCGCGCTGTGTTTGCTGGCCGCCGAAAGCGTCCACTGCAGGTACCTCAAGTTGTGGACGTGTCCCTGCTGGTCGATTTCGTCGTGGGTCACGCGGTGGGTATGGAGATAGACCGCAGTCATCTGGCTCGGTTCCTGATTCCCGACGAGGGGGGGCTGGTGAACTGATCTTGTATCGGGCGGCAAGTTTGACGAACAATCGGTTGCATCGGTCGCCCATTGACGGGGTGATGTCTCTGTGTCTCAACCGTTCTTGGCAGCATCATGCCGCACATTCACGACAACCCCTTTACGATTCCGCCAGCCTCTCGCCGGCGCCCGTTCATCGTATCGCTCAAGCTGCTGGTGGTGGTCGTCGGTTTGTCGGCCGCCTTGGCGATGACCCAATCGACGGTTCGACGTCATTGGCTCGACCGCTGGGCCAGCGGATTCGGTGAATTGTCGGTCGATGAGCAGATCGAGCGTTTATCGCGGATCCATGCGCTCGGTGATTACGGGACTGAAACCTTGGTCCAGCGGATCATCGCTGTCGACGATCGGGTGGCGACGGTGGCCGTTGAGCTGCTTCGCGAGCAGCAGGCGGCGTGGGTCAGCCGCGATCACGATTCGCTCGCCGCGGCGCACCACAGGCTGCTGCGAGGTTTGGCGGAAATCGTCGAACGGGTACCGCCGTCGCGGATCGGTCGCGTCGAGCAGTTGCTCAACCAGACGATTATCGAGTGCGTTGAGCAGCGTGGTGAGGTGATGCAAGCGGCCTATCGTCAAGCCAACGAATTGTTGTCCCGGGTCAACGGCTCGGTGGACGCCGAGCGGTTGGTCGCCGATTCTCAGGATTCTCGGATGCCGAGTCTGGTGCCGTTGCCGGTGGTGATCGCTCGCGCCGCGGTCCGCCCGGTGACGATCGAGACCGCCGACGGCAGCCCCGACCCGGTGGTTGCGGCTCAATCGGTCGTCTCGGGAATCAGTTCGAAACAGGCGACTCGGTCATTGCCGCGGACATACAGCAATCCGTGACTGAGCGTCGGTGCGGCCCAGTAAGGCCGGCCGAGCGGCAGATAGCCGGCGGCGGTCCGGTCTGCCGTCGGCGCCTCAAGGTGCGTTTCGGTGACCGGCGAAAAGCGGGTCGGGTCGGCTTTGATCAATTGCATCAACCCGCTTTCATCGAGGACGACAAAGTGGTCGTCGACGTACATCAGGCTGCTTCGTGAGCGACGGGAGTCGACCCAACCGCGAGCCCGGTCTTCCCAGCCGATGCAGCGGAGGTCGCTGTCGGGCTCGTTGCGGCCACTGCAGCCGTAGAGCCAGCCGTCGACCAAAATCGGCGTCGACCAGTGGGAACGCATCGCCTGGAGACGACGGTTCGGAGCGTCTTTCCAGATTTCCCGCGGGCCGTCGCGGCCGATTTCCAACAGCACCGCCCCGACTTCGTAGCATTCACTGATCAGTACGCGGTTGCCGGAAACGATCGGGACCATCGCGTTGACGCTTTCGAGTAATCTAGCCCGATGGGGATAATGCCACCGCGGTTCACCCGAATCGGCGTCGACCGCCAACAGCCCGTCGCGGGCGAAGATCAAGACCAGCGTCGTGTCGTCGACCGTCATCAGGCGGGGACTGCTGTAGCTGGCTAGATCATCGCCGGTTTTCCAGACTTCAGTCCCCGATTCGATATCGAAAGCGACCACGGCCGACCCGTTCGCAGAGACCCGGTCGAGCCGCCCTGGTGGGATGGCGGCATCTTCAGGCGGGCTGCCGCCGACCATCACGATGACCTTGTCCTGATGGATCAACGGCGAACAGCCGACACCGAAGAAGTTTTGGATCACGCCGTACTCGGGACCGGTTTCGACGGTCCAGCGGAGGCTGCCGTCGGTGACCTGGCGGCAACTCAAGCGGCCCGCCACGCCGAACGTGACGACGACGTCGTCAGCGACCGCGGGCGTATCACGGGGGCCGTTGTTGTATCCGTACAGGTCGGTGTAGGAGACCGGCAGATCGTGTTGCCACAGCGCGGCGCCGGTCTCGGCGTGAACAGCTCGCAACCGCTCGAAGTCGCCGACCCGTTCGTGTTGAAAATAGCGACCGTCGGCGACCGCACCGATCCCGTAGCTGGTGCCGACCGCCATCGTCCAAACCAGCGGCAGCCGATCGGCGGACCAATCGGTGCGGATCCCGGTTTCCGGCGACTTGCCATCAAAGGTCGGCCCGAGAAATCGTGGCCAATCTTGTCCGCTGTGACGGGTTCCCAAGTCGGGCGGTTGCGCTTCCGCCGAGGCTGGTCCCCAGCCGCTGATCAGCAACAACGCGGCGACGAGTCGCCAGCGGGCAGTGAACGATGAAGCGGCGTACGGCGACCCCACGCAGCCGGTACCGACGATCCGACGGGCGAACCTCGCCGCGAAAGTCGATATCCTAAGGAGAACGCCCGAGCCCGGCACGGCGGTGATCCTATCCGGGCGGGGAGTGGAAACCGATGAGACGTACCCAATCGATAACGAATCGTGACGCATGGAAGACCTGGTGGTAAACAGTCGATTGACGATTCCCGGCGACCAGTTGGTGGCTAGTTTTTCGCGCAGCAGCGGGCCCGGGGGGCAGAATGTCAACAAAGTCAACTCTAAGGTAACGCTCCGCTGGCAGGTTGGCGACCAACCGCGGTTGTCCGTCGAGTGGCGGCGACGGTTGCTCGCCCGACACGGCAACCGGGTGACTCGCGAGGGCGAAATCTTGGTCCAGAGCGACCGCTATCGCGACCAGCCGCGGAACCTCGACGATTGTCGCCAACGTCTGGTCGGCTGGCTGTTGGAGTGTGAACGCCCGCCGCGGGAGCGAAAGAAGACCCGACCGACGTTGGCGAGTAAACGTCGGCGGTTGGAGGCCAAACGTCGCCGGGCGGCGACGAAAAGTTCGCGACGCTCGCTCGGTGATTGAATCGTTTCGCCGCATCGGCTGGACCGATTGTGGTGGCTGAGACGGTTTTCGACGGTCGACTCAATCGGCGATCCCGGCGACGTCGATAAACCGAGTGACACCTCGTTGATCAGCGGGCGACCCGTGCTGGTCGCTTTCCCACCCGACCCCGCCGGGATTTCATGGCCACCGCGTCGCTTCCCAAATCGTCCACCGCCGCCGATGGTGCCGCTGCGCGCCGACACAGCCAGGCGGGGCCTCGGAATGTGCAGCGAGATATCGTTGGGGTTTCGCTATTGGCGGTGACGCTGATGTTGTTGGTGTCGTTGATCTCGCGTGATCCTCGCGACCCGATCACGACCCCGTCCTGGCCGCTGAAGTTGCTGTTCACACCCGACGCGACGCACTATCCGCTGAACGACACGATCAGCAACGCCTGTGGCTACTGGGGGGCCTACGTATCGTCGATGCTGATCGCGGCTGTCGGAGTCGGCATCGTTTTGATCATCGCTGCCTGTGGCACGGCGGCTTACACGACGCTCAGCCGAGGCGGGATGAATGCCCCCGTGCTGCGCTCGTTGGGTGGTACTGTGGTGCTGTTAGCGATTTCGGCGGCAGCCTGTTTGGCACCGCTACGGCTCGACGGCTTTCCTGCCGTCGGGGCCGGCGGCTACCTGGGGGCGATGGTCAGCGGTTTCCTGCGCGAGCACTTCGCGTTGCCGGGCGCTTGGATCCTCACGCTCACCGTATTGGCAATCGGGCTGTTGCTGACCACCGATTACGCACTCTGGTATGCCGGTGTGAAGGTGGTTAATTGTGGCGCCATGGTTTCGCGGCGCGGTTTTGAGTCGGTTCATCAGGCGCTGCCCACCGCGGTCGCCGCTCGCAAGCGGCGGCTGGTTACCGATCTGGATGCGCCCCATACCGGTACGGGGCTGGCAGAGGGCGGGCCTCTGCTGGCGGGCGGCGAGCCGGTCATCGACGATCTGACGGGGAACCGTGACCCACGGCAACCGCACGACCGAGAGCCGACGATCAAGGTTCGAAAGCGGCCGCGAGCGAGCGTTGCTGGGGGAGAGCAGGTCGAGAGTGTCGATGCGGATGAACCCCGCAGCCTCGATCCTGGTGACGCTGATCGAGTGGGTGATGTCGGGGCGGGGTTTGACGAGGATCCGGAAAACGCTGCGATGTACCGTGAAACCGAGAGCGAAGGTGAAATCGTGGCGTTGCGGGGAGACCCTCCTCACGACGGCCCCGAGCCGAAAATTCGAACCCCCAAGAAACGAGAAGAATTGCAGGCCGTGATGGACGCGGTCAACGAGGGTCTGCCCGAGGGGGCCGACGAATACCGGTTACCGAGCGTTGAACTGTTGGACGAGTCGGAGGATATCTGTTTCGAGGACCAGACCGCAGAGGTTCGTCGGAAGGCCAAAATTCTGGAAGAGACGTTTAAGAATTTTGGGTTCAATATCCGGGTCGTCGAGATCGAGACCGGTCCGGTGATCGCACAGTACGAGGTCGAACTCGAGGCCGGCTTGCGGCTCAGCAAGATCACCGGTCTGGCCGATGACCTGGCGATCGCGTTGCGGGTGCCGAGTGTCCGGATCGTGGCTCCGATTCCGGGAAAAAACACCGTCGGTATCGAAGTCCCCAACGAGAATCGCCAAGTCGTGACGCTCCGCGAAGTGATCGAGGAAGGCGGTTCGACGACGCGGAAGATGAACATCCCCGTCTTCTTGGGGAAAGACGTTTCGGGCAACCCGCTGACGATCGACCTCGCGAAGATGCCTCACCTGTTGATCGCCGGACGAACCGGGACCGGTAAGAGTGTTTGTCTCAACGCGATCATCACGTCGGTGCTGATGACCTGTCGTCCCGACGAGGTGCGGATGCTGATGATCGATCCCAAGATGGTCGAATTGTCGGGCTACGGCCGCTTGCCACACCTGATGCACCCGGTCGTCACCGACATGAAGAAGGCTGAGGCGATCTTGGCTTGGGCGGTCGAAAAGATGGAGGAACGCTATTCATTGCTCGCCAAAGCCGGTGTCCGGCACATCAACAGCTATAACGACCTCGGTCGTGAGGAACTGTTTCGGCGGTTGGAGATCGATCCGGCGGACGAAGCGAGCGGCGTGCCGGAGCGGTTGCCGTTTATCGTGATCGTCGCCGACGAGATGGCCGACCTGATGATGACCGCTGGTAAAGAAGTCGAAACCCACATCATCCGTTTGGCACAGAAGAGTCGGGCCGTCGGGATTCACCTGATTCTGGCGACCCAGAAGCCGACCGTCGATGTGATCACCGGGTTGATCAAGAGTAATCTGCCGGCCCGGTTGAGCTTCCAGGTCGCTAGCCGTACCGATAGCCGTGTCGTGCTCGACGAAAATGGTGCCGATAAATTGCTCGGTAATGGCGACATGCTGTTCCTGTGGCCGGGAACGAGCACCCTGATCCGTGGCCAAGGGACCTATTTGTCCGACGCCGAAATCGACCGCGTTGTCGACCATTGCAGCACCGGCGAGCAGAATTTTGTCGGTGAGCTATTGAATCTGAAGGTCGACGACGATGGCGACGGGGTGCCCGTGGTCGCCGGCGGTCTGAAAAAACGTGACGACCTTTACGAGAGCGCCATCGAAGTGGTGGTCCGTGAAGGCCGCGGCAGCTGTTCGCTGCTGCAACGCTGCTTGGGCATCGGCTACGGCCGAGCGGCTCGACTGATCGATTACATGGCCGAAGACGGCATCGTCGGTCAGTACAACGGCAGCCAAGCTCGAGAAGTCGTGATCTCGATGGCCGATTGGGAACGGATGCAGGGCATCGCCGAGGACCAAGATGATCCGGACCCGGTCGACGACGATGATTAGCCGCTCAGCGAACGACTAGAAGTTCTGGTCGCGTTCGACCGCCTCCATCACCTTGGTGTTGCGTTCCACGGCGATCACCGTCGTCCGTTGACGCATCGAGTCACGGCTTTGGGCGATGACGGGAAGCACCTGACGTTTGTCGGGCAGCGCGACGCGGACGGTGAAGGTGCCGTCATCGCGAAGCTTGACCGGTTCGCCAGACAGCAGCACCGTAGCCCCCGGGGTGGTGCTGCCGAAGATGATCAATTCGGCATCGACCTCGAACGGTAACGCCCGGTGTCGGTCGAGGGCGGCGTCGGTATCGCTGCCCGACCCATCGTCTTGTCGACTCGGCATGGGGCGTTGCAAGCGGGCTTCAAAGACCTCCTTGAGTTCACCGCCGCTATTCGCATCGAAGCCACCGCTGAGCGAGTAGATCCGTTCATAGTCTTCGGCGATGTCGCGCCAATGTCGGTCGAGTCGATTGACCGCATCAGGCTTGGGGGTCTCGACGATGTTGCTGCGGCACAGCGGGTAGAAACGTTCGCTTTCAGCGAGATACCCGATCACGACCCGAAATCGCGAGGGCGGTTCGTCGACATCGATGTACCAGTTACTGACGCCACCGTGGATCGGGATATCACGGATCAATTGCTCGGCGCGATTCGAACTGGCGTCGCCGACAGCCATCAGTCTCAAGACGGGTTGAGCGGAGTGCCATTTTTCGTTCATCGCGACCCGGACCCGCTCGACCGCGGCGCGGGTGATCTCCCAATCGGCCTGCAGCCAATACGAGTCGCGGACGATCAAGGCGACGCGATCTTTGTGAGGTGTCTGTTCGCTTTGTCCGGTGCTGCCTCGGATCGCGGAGCCGGCGACCAGAATGGCGTTGGAGATGTCCTTGTTCTGCATCGCCCGCTCACTCCGGCGTCGCATCTCTTCGCGAATCCGTTTCGATTTCGCCGACACCTGAGCTGGGGCCGGCGCCGATTTGCCACTCGATTTACCGCCCGACTTGCTAGTCGACTTGGCCGCCGAACCGCGACCGGACGCCTTCGCCGCGGTCGTCTTGCCACCATCACCCTTCAGCTTTTTGGCCGCTTTTGTCGCCGGACTGGCCGACTTTGACGCCGACTTGGCGGCGGGTGCCGACCGCTTCGATTTCGATTTTGCCGAATCACTCGTTATCGGCCGGGTCGTCGCTTTACCGGTGGCCGACCGGGAACCGGCTTTACTCGTCGCCGTGGACGCCTTTCCACCACCCTTGCGGTTGGTTGCCGGAGAGCCGTTGGTCACCGAGGAGGCGGTTTTCGCCCGTTTGGAACGCGACGATTTGGTGGTCGCTGGGGCCGGCTCCGATCCTTTACCCGACTTGCTGGAACGGCGAGTCGGCGATTCGGCCGATTCGTTGGGTTGGCCAGCGGACGCTTTCGATTTGCCGATCGCCTCGATCAATTCGTCCTTGTTCATCGAACTTCGACCCGCGATCCCGATGTCGCGAGCCATCTCAGCGAGGCTTTGGCGTGTCAGCGACTGTAGTTCCGCGGTGGTGATCAAGGTCTTGCTCCGAATGATGTGTTCGAGTCACTGAGTGTTGCTGGCGGCCACCTCGCTCTTTCAACCCATTGGTCGTTCGACTCGGGAGCGGAGAGCCATCGCCCAGGTTTTGGATAGGGCGATGATTCCGCAACGATTCTTCGTCGTTAACCAAACGGTCCGTCAATCAGGTAGACGTTTCTCGGAACCCGCCAATGGGACCAGGAACGCCACTATCATTATGATTGCGATCGCTAAAACTTCCAGCCCCTGCCGAAAAACGTTGCGTTTTACGGGGTGAAACGCGGTCGGCTGCGACTCCCCGACGCCGCCAGTCGGCAGATTCTTGTCGCCGCGACTGACATTGCGACCACGTTCCCGATTTTCCTAACCTCCGTGATGTGATCGGGCGAGCGTGGTAGGACGACAATCGGGCAAGAACGCTGTGAGGCATGGATGGCTGCGAAAATCAAAATCCCGAACCTAACGGCTGGGTTGCTGCTGGTTTCGGCCCTGGGTTGCAAGTTGGGCCTGCCGGGCGATCGAACCGTCCAGGTCAGTCGCCACTTCAGCGAAGAGCATCAGCACGACGAACCGCCCCCGACGCGACTCGCCCCGAGTTCAGCCGATCGCGCGACGAACTCGTCGGTGGCCGAAACACCCGTCGCAGGTCGGCAGGGCGTGACAGCCCGATTGGCAGCGGAGAAACCGGCGACCGACGAGGTGGCTGCGACCCGTCCGTCAGCCAAGCCAGCCGGACCGGTCGATATGCGGTTCAGCGATGAGACCCTCGATCGGTCTGCCGATCGGCCCGCCGATCGGGTCGCCGATACCGTTTCCAGTACCGCGGAGCCGGTCGACGACGGACACGAGGTCGCTACGACGCGAGAACCGAGCGATATCTCTGAGCAGTTGATCGCTGCCTTGGAAAGCTTGCCGGTGCTGCCCGAGGAAACGGCTGAACCCGAATCATCCCCGATCCGGATCGCCGCGACGTTCCCGAACGGCGATCGGGTGGTCGGCTCTGAACTCTCCGGCAAAGTCGTGGTTCGTCAGTCGGCGGGCGACGGTGCCATGGATGAGCCGACGGTCGCTGCGGTTAGCGCGACAGCCCCTGCGGCACCTCCAGCCGATGTTCCCACGTCTCCGGTCACCAATGCCGGTCTCTACCGAGAATTGATCGATCGCTTGCAGCCACCGACAGCCGTTGAATCGGAGGGCGAACGGTTCCGTCGTGAACTGGTCCGACGCCAGCTGTTGGTGCTGGCCGGCGATCCCGATGCTGCCCTCGACGGGCTGCAGAAGCTCGGCAAGGCGGAGCAGCGTTTTCTCCGGCACCATTTGGCGGCGATCTGGGAGTTGACCGACCCCGACGGGCATCCGGTCACCAGTCGACGCTTTGCGACCGCGTTGCCGAAATACCGTGGGGCGACCCGAAGCCTCAGTGAGGCGACCGAGGAACTCGACGTCCGAGAACTCGCTTTTTGTACCGAGATCGTGAGCTACGGTCAGGTCAAGCGATTCCCGAACTCTCGCTTCGATGCCGGCCAAAAAGTGATCCTGTACTGCGAGATCGACAATTTCGTCGCCGAACCGGTCGATGGTGGTTTCGAAACCGAACTGCAAGGCAGCTACGAAATCTACGACGCCGCCGGGGAAAAAGCGGCCGGACAGGTTCTGCCGGCCGATCGTATGGTCTGCGATCACTACCTGCGAGATTACTTCATCGCTTACCAGATGCACTTGCCCCCCCAGCTCGAACCGGGGGAATATCAGCTCGAATTGACGATGGAATGCGTCAAGGGGAACAAGTACGGACAGGCGAGCGTCCCGTTGGTGATCGAAGATTAGCCGATCGGCTGATCAGATCGCCTCGCTGCCCCGCTCGCCGGTACGGATCCGAATGCAATCATCCATCGGCAGCACGAAGATTTTGCCGTCGCCGATCTCCCCGCCGGGCGATCGGCCGCCTTCGAGGATGGCGTCGATAGTCGGCTGGACAAACGGCTCATTGACCGCGATTTGCAGCTGGACTTTGCGGAGCAGATTGACACTGAACTCGTGTCCCCGGTAGACGCCGGTTTGACCTTTCTGGCGGCCGAAACCCTGGCAATCCATGACGGTCAGGCGGTAGACTTCGACCCGCGTCAACGCTTCCTTGACCGCTTCGAGCTTGCCAGGTTGGATAATCGCGATAATCAGTTTCACAATTCGCCCCAAATGCTCCGCACGGCCGGGTTCTGACTGGCTGATCGAAAGTTCTCCAACTGTCGGAGAGCCGATTCCGAACCACGAATCGAGCAACGATTCGTGGCAGCTGGGCCACCGCTCGATGAGCCCCCTGCCTGTTGTACACCCTCAACGGGATGGCGCAAACCTTGTCAAACTCGGACTCAGGCCGAACGGTTCCCCGCAGCAAAGCCGCGGCGCATCGGTCATCAATGTGGAGAGGAAACCCCGGCCCGGGCGGGTGAGGCGGACACCCGCCGCGAGCCATTGGGGATCCTTCTGGCCCAGGCAAGAGCCAAGAAGAACACGATAAATAGTCGACTCACTCGCGTCACCGGTTGCTCCGCCGCCGGAGGTCGAAACCTTCGGCGGCGAAGCGGCGGTGGGTAGACCAAACATTTGATCGTTAAACAGACTGTTGCCACTGACGATGCAAGCCATTGGCTAGTGGATCGCCCCCCCGGCAACGGCATCCGAAGGATAGGCGTGCATCCCATGCTCAGAAATATCGAGGCCGGCCTGCTCTTCTTCTGCTGAGACGCGAAGGAACCCGATCTTCTTGAGCGTGAAAAAGATGATAAACATCATTACAAAAGCCCAAGTGCAGATCACGACGGTGGCGATCGCCTGGACGGTGATGAAGCGTCCGACCGTCTCGATACCGTCGGGCAATTCACCGAAAATGCCGGTCGCCAAGCCGCCCCAAACGCCGCACAGTCCATGAACCGGCCAGGCCCCGACCGGGTCATCGATTCGCAACTTGTCAAGTAACACGATGCCGAGCACAACCAAACCACCACTTACCAGTCCGATGATCAAAGCTGAGGTCTGGTCGACGCGATCGCAATTCGCAGTGATGCCGACAAGACCGCCGAGCACTCCATTAAGAGCCATCGTCAAGTCTGGCTTGCCAAACAAAGCCCAAGCCAACACCATCGCACCGATTGCGCCGGCCGAGGCAGAAATACTGGTCGTCAAGGCGATGAAGGTGGTCGCTTCCGCGTTCGCGGAACCGGCATAGGTCAGCTGGCTGCCGGGATTGAAGCCGTACCAACCGACCCACAGGATGAATACACCCAGTGCCGCAAAGGTGACATTGTGTCCCGGTAGAGGAATGCTTCTCCCGTCCGCGGTGTAGCGACCGATTCGAGGGCCGAGCAGCATCGCTCCGGCAAGACCGGCGAAGCCGCCCACCGCGTGTACGACTACGCTGCCAGCAAAGTCCTGAAAACCCATCTGGTCGAGCCAGCCTTCACCCCATTTCCACGAACCGCTGATCGGATAGATCAAGCCGGTCAACAGCCCGCTGTAGACGAGATAAGCTCCGAACTTCATCCGGCCAGCGACGGAGCCCGACACGATCGTCGCAGCGGTGGCGGCAAAGGCGGCCTGGAACAGGAAATCGGCCGAGGCACTGTAATCGTCTCCGAATGCGACTTCTCCAACGCCGTCGCGTTCCACGA